>CALXRP010000013.1 GCA_944390885.1 uncultured Alphaproteobacteria bacterium | reverse complement strand
ACTCAACTCGCCGCGCGCCTGCCGTGCAGGTCATTAATCCATTTGGCGTCACCCTAAGGGTGTGACCCGGCAATCCACATTGATAAATTGGCTTTATTGTTAATCTGGATTCTCGGGTCAAGCCCGAGAATGACATAAACTTCAAAGCACTTTACCATTCACAAACCCTGTCATAGCAACGCGGTCTCTGTAGCACAGTGTACTCAACTCGCCGCGCGCCTGCCGTGCAGGTCATTAATCCATTTGGCGTCACCCTAAGGGTGTGACCCGGCAATCCAAAACAATAATAAAGCATACAATTGTTTTACATACGTCCCATATTGCTGGTGATTTGATCCTGCATTTCAAATGTACCCATAACCGCCCAGGCAATAACACCACCGATTGACAGCAGAGCCACCATGTTCAAGATTGAGGCCTTTTGCTCAATCATGTACACACTTTCGTCCAGCCAGTCGTTAGCTAGTTTTTCCAGAGCTTCTTCAAAGTTATCCAACTCAGAATAAATTTTAAGGTCGCCGATAATCTCGGGATCCGGAAAATCCAGGTTTGTCTTGGCCAGAGCCTGTCCCAGGTTTTCACCGGCGTTAATATAAACCA
This sequence comes from uncultured Alphaproteobacteria bacterium, assembly GCA_944390885.1. Classification (GTDB taxonomy): domain Bacteria; phylum Pseudomonadota; class Alphaproteobacteria; order RF32; family CAG-239; genus MGBC133411. The sequence continues at coordinate 52,795 of CALXRP010000013.1, read as the reverse complement.
GCGTCTTGTCAATTCGCTCTTTCAGATAACGGTTAGAATCTTTCCGCAACGCTCGCAACGAGTTGGAAACCGGCGTTCCGCCTTTAACCAGAGCAGAAAGCGCCAAAAGCCAGCTGATGCCGGAAAAGACCTTATACAAAGACCAAGGCGGCAGTTTGTCAAAAATAGCCCGTATCGGCCCTGTCCAAACGCCGATTGTTCCGTAAATGACAATCATGATAATCGGCAAGGCAGAAAAGGCAAAAAGCCAATATTCTTTAATCCAATAAGACACGTCAACCAGATCTTTGGCCAAACCGGTCCAAACCACGTCCGGCGCGGCATCAATCATCGGCGGCACCATATAGGCACCGATGGCGTAAATAATCAAAACGGCCATCATAAACAAAAAGCTCGGATACGCAATTGCACCGATAATCGGCCGGATCATTTTGGTAGAACCTTCGGTAACGCGGATAAGGTTGAGCAAAGCGTTTTCAAGGTCGGAAACGTCACCGACGGAAAGCATCAACCGCTCCCGATCCGGTGCCCAGCCCTTTAAGGCATCAGAGAACGGAATACCGTTTTGCAGTTTTTTAGACCATTCAACCAGGGCAATGGCAAAAGGTTCACCGGCATTTTTTCCGCCGTTTGAAACCCCGTCATGCAAACGGTCAAGCGCATCCATTAAAGAAAAGCGGTTGCGCATCAGCGAGGCAATTTTCCGATACATTTTCAGCCGTGCATTGTTAGACATGCTCACGATCAGGCGGGCATACTGGATTTCCACGGCATTCAAATGTTTCATTGCTTTTTGCAATGAAGAATTCAAATTCTCGTTTCTAGGCATAATTCCATACTCCTGATAAAACTTTTAATAAGACGGGCGCTGGTCAAGCAGGCCGCACCAACGTTCAATCTCTTCCAAATCCAGATATCCTTTGAGCATGCGCTCAATTGCGGCATCACGCAAAGTCCGCCCGCCAAGGTCGCCGGTCCAGTAGTCAATGGCTTTTCTTGTTTCGCCGGAGGTCATCAACTCCAAAAATGTTGCATCCGGCAACACAATCTCCGGAACGCTCATTCGCCCTTTAACGCCTTGATTCCCGCAATATTTGCACCCCGGGCCGCGCATATAAGTATTTTCGATTCCAAAATCGCCCAAAGCAACTTTCAGACGTTTGACCGATGGCTGATCCAGCCGCTCTTTAACGGAAACGCGGCAATGCGGACAAAGTTTGCGGAACAAACGCTGAGAGATCAGACCTTTCATAATTCCGGGGTCGGTAAGTTTAAACGGTTCAACGCCCATATCCATCAAACGGGTAATGATCGCCGGAGCAGAGTTGGCGTGCAGCGTTGTCCACATACCGTGTCCGGACAATGCACCTTTAAACGCCAGCTGCGCCGCCGCCAAAGTACGCACCTCGCCCACCATAATAACGTCCGGGTCGGAACGCAGTGCCGCCGCCAAAGCTTTGTTAAACTCTTCATCTTTCTCTTCTTCGGTGTTAGCATTAGTCACCGGCATTTGCCTTGCGCCCGGAATAGGGTATTCCGGCGGGTCTTCCACGGTCAAAAGGTTGATTTCATAATTTTTTTCCTGCAAAAGCTTAATCATGTTTCTTTGCAGGGTTGTTGATTTTCCGGAACCCGTCGGGCCGGCAATAATCGAGATACCGACCGGAACGGCCCGCAGGCGGTAAAACAAATTTTCTTCATATTCACCAAAGCCGAGAGCCTGCAAATCGCCCGAACCGTCAGGGTTATCATCGGCATACAAAAGACGCATAACCAAATACTGTGAACCAAACGCAATCGGGTTAAACTGCAAACGAATAGCCAAAACGTTGTGCGGCAGCATAAGTTTGCCCTTGGAACCGCGCAACGGGGTAGAACCGAGTTTTTGCGCTGCTTGGAATTCGTTTTGTGTATAGTTTGCATCGGAAATATCAGAAGAGGCAAATGCTGCCCGCACAAAAGCCTCACCCCAATCTTTGTTATATTCCATCATCGTCTGCATCATACCGTTGATACGGAATAAAATCTGCGTACTGTCGGCCACGACGATATGAATATCGGAAACCTTCAATGTTGCAGCCCGCTCAACCACCTGCACAAAGTCTTTCTGCATTTGCATTTGGTCGGCAGTCAAATCAACCGTGTCATTTTCCGAGGCAATGGCATTTGCGGCGCGTTCGCCGTAAGTATAAATAGCGTTCAGCTCGTTTTGAGAAACATAAGTTGGTTTATTGATGGTAACTTTTTTCTTGCGCGCCAAAACCTCAAAGCTCAAAACGCGCCCGTCAAATTTGTGCGTTTCCGAAACCAGAAACAACCCGTTTGAGAACAACGCCAACAAACGGCGGGTATCATCATTGATAATAAAATCTTCGCTGTTTGGCAACGTCAGAAGAGTAACCCCTTCGGGAAAATAGTCTTCCACCCGTTTACTGGCTTTGCGGCTGCTTTCTTCTTCAATAACGCCGCCGCTGGTAACTATTTTTCCGGGGGCTTCGGTTGCTGTTGCTGTCCCTTCCTCTTCTGCCATCTCAAAATGCTACCTTAACATCATATCCTTGCTGACGCCGGGAATTCCGCGACTGGAAACGACTGACTTTTTGGGCTTTTCTTGCTCTTCCTTAGCCTTGCTCTTTTCTTCGGCCGCTTTCTCAATCGCTTTAATCGCTCCGTTTAACGGTTCTTTGTCAATAACACCGCCCGCCGAGAAATAGAGATATTCCTTGGCGCCGTTTCTGTCAACCCGGACATGGGTTGCGCTGATCTCGTCAACTTTTTGTCCGGTCTGCAACATTGTGCCGACCCGTGTCAGGAAGGTCTGTCCGTCGCGGTTCATCAATTTTGCAACAAGTTCGTCTCCTTGTCCGGTAATTTCCATAACCACATACAAGTCACTGATTCTGAGCTCTTCTTCCTCATCATCTTCTTCCGGTTCGACAGGAGCTTGCGGCTGCTGACCGTCAGCAAAAGGATTCGTCTTCTTCTCGGCTTCCAAACGGGCTTTCAAAATAGAAATTTGCGTCTGAAGCTCGGAAACTTCGCGTTTGTGGTTTTCAACCGCTGTTTCTGCCACTTCATTGGCCTTATCTAACGCCTCTACCAAACGAGTAAGCCGCTCTTTAACATTTTTTGTAAAATCCTCGCGGTCTTTTTTCTCATGGGCAATTTGCTCATAAATGCCGGCGTTATTTTCAATCCAACGCTGCTGTTCTTTCAGCATTTCTTCTTTATAAGCATTCAACAACCCTTCCTGCCGCATTTTTTCATAGGCAATTTCAACCTTGCGGAGTTTTACTTGTTCTTCAATAATCTTTCTTTCCTGCTCTTTCTCCCATTCCAGCTTTTTGAGGCGTTCGGCTTCTTCTTTTTCAAAAACCTCGTTTTGAGCTTTCAATCTCTGAGCTTTGATGGCCTCAATTTCGTTTTTGAGCTTTTCTCTGCGCAATTCCAGAGATAAGATAGCCGTTTGCTTCTCAATATCCGTCATCTGGGCAAAGACTTCGTCATCAACCTCTTCCAAAACGTTCATTGCTGCCGTTGTCTGAGGTAAAGCAGGCGCTGCGGTAGCTGTGCCTTGTTCTGGAGGCAGCAAACCCGTTTTTGGAACAATACCGCCCGGCGCGGCACCTGTTTTGGGAACTATAGCACCTGGAGCAGCGCCCGTTTTCGGAACAATCGGAGCAGCCCCAGTCTTAGGAACGATAGGAGCGGCACCTGTCTTAGGAACAATCCCGTTTGGCAAAGCTCCGGTTTTAGGAACAATACCGCCCGGCGCCGCACCTGTTTTGGGAACTATAGCACCCGGAGCAGCGCCCGTTTTCGGAACAATCGGAGCAGCTCCTGTCTTAGGAACGATAGGAGCGGCACCGGTTTTAGGAACAATCCCATTCGGCAAAGCACCGGTTTTAGGAACAATGGGGGCTTCGCCTGTTTTGGGAACAATACCTGTTTTCGGGACGATAGGAGCCGCACCTGTTTTGGGAACAATACCGGTCTTAGGAACAATCGGAGCAGCGCCTGTTTTCGGAACAATACCTTGAGCCGGCGACAATAACCCGCCTTTATCGGCATTTTTATCAATGCTGAGTTGAGGTTGGGGAGCGGCAGATGTCCCGAGCTCATCAGCAGATATGCCGAACTCGTCATCAAATCCCAAATCTATGGTTGAGTCTTTATCGGCCGCCATTGCGCTTCCGGAAAACATAATCCCCAACGCAAGCGCTGCCAAAGCCCTCCGGCTAAAGTCTTTCTTATTATAACACATAGATTGCTCCTTCATAATCCCATTGTTTTGTTGATGGTGTATAGGTTATACTTTTAATCTCAAGTCCTGAAAATTTTATTAACAAATCACGCCAGGAAACCGGTTTGTATTTTGATGAAAACTTAAAGGTAATTGACCGATATACATTATGCTCCGGAGAAGTAAAAGATGCATTTGTCATCGTCACCTGTTGTCCGATTCCCTGAAAAAAGTCATTAATAATCAATCTCAACTGCGCATTTGAATAAGCCGGAGGAGATTTTTTCTCTGCAACCGGGCCAAATTGTAAAGAAGCCGTCGCCTGGTTACCGTTCTCGGAATAAATAATACCGCCGAACTTAACGCCGGAATCTTCTAAAGCCTTTTTAATCCATGAAACTCTCCCGACTTTTCTGCTCCAAGCCGTTTGAGCATGACTTTGCGAACATTTTATCTGTCCGATTTCCCACCCGGGAGTAACAATCGTTAAAAGCTCAACAACGGCGTTTTGACAACCGGTCATAACCTGAAACGGATCTTTAACCTTTTCCCACGGCTTAATCTCCGGAAGTTTTTGGACCTGAGGTGCCGCCTTAGGCACAATCGGCACGGTGACGGGCGGCCGTTTGGGCGGAGCAAAGAAAATCTCCGACAAAATATTTGACAGCAGATAAAATCCGACCGAAACCGATATGACAATGACCATAACCAATTTGGTTCCGCGCAGAGCCTTAATCTTTTTCAGTTTGGCTTTACCGCCGCGAGCCAAAAGTTTTTCCAGATCCGGATATTCCGTATCTTCATATCCCCACTCCGGCGGGGCAATCCGGCGTCCCCAGTCCGGAACGGCCATCATCGATTCAAACTGAGCTCGTGCATCTTCTTCTTTAAGAAACAGCATATCACCGTCAGAAAGGATGATATCGTTTCTGATACAAACATACCACCAGCCGTTTTCAACCTTAAAGACGGCAACCAAAGAAGATCTGTCTGACAATGCGGTAGCCAAAGCAACGGCAGCCACATCCATACCTTTACGGAAGCCTTCCTCCGAAACGCAAATACCAAACTGCGGAGCCTTACCCGGTTTAATACAGAAGAGATCAGCTCCTTCCATAATTCCTTGAGAGGCTTCTTCGACTTCCTGATATGGGTCATCACGATTCTGCAGAGGCTGCCAGAATAAGCTTGTCGCATATTCCGTTCCGGCAACGGTCATCATCGAACTCCAAGTTCTTTCGTTGCTCTTCTCTACATCTTCTTCTGTCAGATTTGCGTCTTCTAACACTTTTAAATGACCTTTCTATTAAGGTTAATTTTTAACCATTCTGGATTCCGGCATCAACGGAGATTCAAGCACAACCGGCGTCAAAATAATGACCAGCACGCTTCTCTGCTTATCTGCCATTGCCGAGCCGCCGAACAGTGAATTGGTCGCTGAACCGACACCTTCTTTTGAGGTGGAATTTTCTACCCGCTCATATCCGGTCAAAATCAAAGATTCTCCGGAAGACATTGCAACTTCTTGCGTAAAACCACGAGATTGGATGCGCGGGTTCTGAATATATTCCGAACCGCTGGAAGATGCTGCTCCGTCAGGATTTTCATTCAAATAAACTTTTTCAAGTTCAATCAGATCTGACAATGTCAGGTTAAACATCAAAAGCATACGTCCGTGCTCCAAAATTCTTGGCAAAACATCCAGCGTAAAACCGGTTTCGATTTCTTCTGTTTCCGTAGAAATATCATAATCGTTGTCGCCGCCGTTTGTTTTGGTAATTTCAGAAATATAGTTCTGCTTTTCAATAACTTGAATAGGTGCCGGCTTATTATTCAGCGTTGTAACCGTACCGCTGGTAATCAGCGTTGTCGCACCTTGCGTGGACAATGCTTTGATAATCGAGCTGGCCGTCCAGTTCTTTGGTGTGATAGCCATTGTCAGGTTATCTGCAATATCGTCGGCAAGACCACCGGTCGGACTTGCAATTCGAAAAGTGGTGTTACCGTCGTCAAACATAGCAGACAAATTCAGACCGTAATTGTCGCTGTCAGAAATAGTTACCTGCAAAACTTTTACACTAATGGCAACTTGACGGGACAAACGATTATTCTGTTCCGTAACATATTTTCCGACCTTCTTAATGTCAGTCGGAGTTGCCGTCAAAGTAATGGTGCCGTTTCCTTGATCGATAGTCAACTTTGCATCTTTGGAAATCATTGATGTAATTGAATCTTTAATCTGCGTCCAAACGGCAATTTCAGCTTCGGAGCTCAAGCTCAAAGAAGAGCTTCCTCCCTCACCGGCAGAAGATGATCCGCCGACCGTAACATTAAGTTTCGGCTTGGTCGGCAAAGAATAAAGAACAAAAGTTTTGGTAATATATTTATAGAAATGAATTTCTTTCTTGTCATATTTCCACCAAATGCCGAACCGGGATGAAATTTCATCCAACAGTCCGCTTAACGGCCCGCGATAAGAAACAAGCATCTTGTCTGCATCCGTCCAATCAGCATTGATTGTCGCTGCCGATGGTTTGTTTTTGGAACCTTTTTCACGAATATCTTTTTCCAAATTGCTGTCAAAACGAACGCGCAAAGACGTCACCTTATTCAGCATATCTCCGATTTCAAACAACGTAATCGGACGATTGCTGATAAGCGTAACCCCGTCTGCCGTTTCCAGATAAGCCGGTACCGGCTCTCCTTCATATTCGATTTCGCTTGTATCACCGAGCCAGATATCGTTTTTAACTTTGACCAAATCCGTATTTTCGATTGGGGTCGGAGCCTTTGCCATTTCTTTCATTTTAGTTGAGGCTTCCACTTCGCGTTCAATCGTGGCATCCAGGCTTGTAGACATGGAGCATGAAGCTGCCAATGCAGCTGCCGCCAACATAATGCTGAATTTTTTAGTATTAATCAAACGCATTCTCATCCTCCATAGTTTCTACAACCAACACACGGTTTCCTTTATAAAAGGTTGCGACCGGAGCTGGACTGGCTCGTCCGAATGCTCGGATCAAAGCGGCGCTGACATCGGCAAAACGTCCGCGGAACATTGCGCCTGCACTTAAAGTATAATTTCTGTTGCTGTTCCAAATCAGCCGCCAACCGGACTCATCGCTCCATTCTGTCAACAAAGATTTAAGAGATTGCCCTTCTTCAGCCAACCAATCTTTAACGGGATCATCACTGTCATCCATGCCGGCACCTGCGCCACCGTTGCCGCCGTTATCGGAATTGTCTGCAAATTCGGCACTGCCGGTCGATTTGATTTCTTCTTCATAGGCCCCGACTTCCTGATCAATTGTCGGCGGGATTGCAGCCGACATATTGCTTCCGGGAGCTGTTTGGACAATACGCTGATCTCTCGGCGTTCTTTCACCATATTCGCGATAATTGGCAGCCGTTTTGGTATAGTCAACATATTCCTGCGGAGCAGCCGGAGGAACAACGCACGGGCCGCCGTCATTTGGGCAGGAGGTTGTCATGGTTTCACTGACGGTTTCATCTTCTTCATATTTATAATTAAGCGGCCGAAACATATAGCAGCCGGTTGTTATCAGTAAAACGCCCAAACAAGCAATCAAGCGTATTTCTTTGTTCATTTTTGCAATCCTTAAATTACTTTTTGTCATAATTTTTTCCTATCATACATTTGGAAAAATAAATAATCAAGCGCAAGCCTTAACTTATTACCATTGTGTAACGCCGGCCTCCGGATTGTTATAATTTTCCGCGGGAACATATCCGCTGTCTTCGCTTGTCCTCAGGGTCCTGATAATAAACGAATTCGGTTCTCTTTCCGTAAACACGACCTTAACGTCTCTGGCGTCAACACCTTTGCTGTTAAGAACATTGCTCAAAAGATTAAGCCTTCTCCTCTGCAGATATTGGTCTGTTGTGCCGTCCAATCGAATTTCAAGCACAACCGATTTGTCTTCTATGGCCTTTTGAGCAAATGCATCAATCCAACGCAAGGTATTCCCTGAGATTTCTGCACGATTGGGCTGGAAAGACAATCTTATTTCTGCCGGCAAAATCTGTCCGGCGGTTTTCTTGCCGGAAAATTTGTTTCTTATTTTTCCCGTTATGCTGCTGTCTGCATCTTCTTCATTATCATTATCTGAAGAACTGGAAAAAATAGATGTAATGCTGGAAAGCAGATTTCCCCCGGAATTCTGCTTTTTGTTTTTTGCAATGTTCTTTCCTTGTGCGTCAAGAATTTTGATCTCTTCTTTTTGGCGCGCTTCTGCCTCTTCAGCTTTGGTTTCTACTTCGGCATCCTCCGGAAACTGTAGACGCGGTTTAAGATTCTCTTTTTCTTTTATATCTTTAGGAATGGGGATAAGAATATTGTCAACCATATCATTGGCTGCAACCGTTTCTTTGCCGCCGGCCTTTTGGATGGCTTCCAGCTGGATAGTTGCTTTCTGCTCTCTTTTTTTCTGTTCGTCCCAAACCATTTTGTTTTTTGCGTGTTTGGCTCCGGTAGCCACAACCCACGGACTATCTGTTCTTCCTGTTTTTTCGGCCATGCTTTCCCATTTTGCCGGTTGGGCTTCTTCGGCATCATTTTTGTCTGACAGCGTCTGAGATTCCTTGCCCGCCGAAATGTTTTTGGTAGAAACCTTTGCGTCTGCCAGAGCAACTTGATGCTCATCGTTTCCTCTGCTGATCTTTACTTTTTTGTTAGAAGCAAAATCTCTTGCTGCTGAACGCTCCAGCGGGATAAGAAGTTGCGGCTGGGTGATTTCCTGTTTAGCGGGAGTCGTTTCTGTTTTTGAAGGATTTTGTTCAGAGCTTTCCGACTGCTTGGAACGTTTTTCTGGGCTGTAGATAGTCGCCAATTTAATCGGCTCGGGAAGATCTTCTCTGATAATACGATTTGCTGGCAGCGCACTCGGAGCAGATTGGGGTTCCGGACCATCACTGATAGAAAGAACCTGCGCCTGCACAGGGGCATAAATTGCCGGAACTTCGGGTTCTAGACCTGAATTCTCAGCCAAAATAACAGGAGAAGCACTTTCTGTTGCCGCCTCAGGGAGGGAAAGCGCACTGTCGCTGTCAAATTCCAGTGGAATAACATCCGAGCTGTCTGCCATAATGACGGTATCTTCTCCGACAGCGTCATAAGAGTCATCATGACTGTTATTTTTGTCCTGAGGAATATCCGGCAAGATGTTGAGTGCAATTTTTTTAACCGGCTGCGGCTTGGCAGAAGGTGTAATATCATTTTTTAGAAATAGGGTAATGTTTTTGTTGGAGATTTTAAGGTCTTGTTTGTTTGGATGTGTATGAAAAAACAAGCCGTTTATGCTAAAAATCATAAACAGAGAAAAAACAAAGCTGTAAACAAAAGTTCTAAAAGCTGTATTTTCCATAAACAAAACCCTTTATAAATTAGATAAAACAAAATGCGAATCTTGGCAAGCAGATATAAAATTATGCCCAGCTTTTGTGGATTCTTTTAAATCGCAAAGAAGAAAGCTATTTTTTTAAAATGAAAAAAATACTCGGGAATTTGTAATAAAAATGTAAAAAATTAGGTTTTTACAAAATGTTAAGTTGTGTGAATTTTTTGTTACAGTCGATTTTGTTTAGTGTAAACAATATGTTAAGAATTTTGTAGTATACAAGATTTTGCTAGAAAAAAATCAAAAAGTTTAGTATGCTTAAAGTATTGGGTTTACTTGCATAAAGGAGAAAATTAATGAACTTTTTAAAGAAAAACGTTTGGACAATCTGCCTGATTGCCGTAGCTGCTGTGCTGTTTATGGGTGATCCGGCGATGGCGGCCAGTGCAGGAAGCCAGTCAAGCCTTATGGGTACGGCCAAAGCCAAAGCCTTTACGACTTTTAACAACGTAAAAAGCATTATCTTTATCGTTGGTGGTTTCGGTTTGGTATTGTTGGCTTTCGGTGCGATCTTTGGTAAGATCAAATGGTCTGCTTTCGCTTCATTGGCGGTTGGTCTGGCTATTTTGGCAGCGGCTGGTGCTATTGTTCGTTACGCAACCGGTGATACAAACCTGAGTGCTACAGGTCAGGGATCCAGCGGTTTCGGCGATACTTTCCAGGAATCTGCTGCAGATACTTACTAATCTGAGCTTGTGCTCAATATTAAAAGGGAGGGGATACAATGTTTGGCGAAATAATAAATATCTTGCCATCGGCATGTGTAGCCCTCCTTTTGTTTTTTCTTGCGCAAAAAACGGCAGACTGTGGGCGGCGGTTTAAAATAAAGGGAAAACTTTTTTTCTCTTTATGTCTGGTACTTTCGTTGTTTTTTGTTTCGGGCACGGCCTGGGCGGATGACGGAATATTCTCCGAGCTGACAGAAAAAGGTGCGGAAATCTTTACCGGTATGCGGGACATTGTCTATGTCGTTGCCGGTTTTGGTATTATCGGCGTTGCTGTTGGCGGTTTTTTTGGTAATCTGAACTGGAAATGGCTGAGCGCCATTATTATCGGCTTGGTTGTGTTGGCGGTAACGGGAGCCTTTGTAAAATATGTAACGGGCGAAGAAATTCAAAATATCACCGATACGCTTAAATAAATTATCTTCCGGAGGCCGTCATGTTAAAATTAAAATCCCTGTTAAAATCAAATTTTTTCTTTTTGTTGCTGGTAATGGCTCTTTTTGCATTGTCTCCTCAGGAGGCCTGGAGTGCAGAGGGTGTATTTGAAACAGTCCGGCAAAAAGCGGCTGCCAGCCTGAAAGATGTTAAGCTGGTCGTTTATATTTTGGGCGGCTTCGGCTTGATCGGTTTTTCTTTTATGGCCATTTTCAACAAAATCAGTTGGAAATGGTTTGCTAATATTGCAATTTCATTGTTTCTGCTCTCGGTCATGGGGTTATTTATTGATGATTTTACCGGCACAAGCGAACATTCGGAGTTGCTTGATTATGGTGATTATCTAAATGTAGATAGTGGATATGATAATCCAGGAACAGATAATAATATTCCAGATAACAACGTGCCGTCAGAAGAGGATCCTGATCAGAGTGAGACTACAACTACGGATGATGATTTAGATAAAAAATGTGATGGTGTTGATGTAACTCAATGTCAAACGAGCCCATCTATGTGTTATGCATCAAATTACTGTAAAAAATTCCGAGGAGAGATACAATAATCAAAAAATAAGATGGTGTTTATCAATCTTATGTTATTAACCATATTTTCATAATCCAAAGGCATACTTGTCAGCAAGATGGTATGCCTTTTTTCCTATGGTGGAAAAAACATCTTATTTATTGTATGCCGTAAACTTTGGGCGTATAATTAAATAAAAAGTAATTGCGGGGTTAAAATGAAAGAGGGAATATACAAAGCAGTTGCCAATCCTCCCAAGATTCTGTGGGGGCCGTTTCTGCCTGTACTCTTGAATTTGAGCCTCCAGTTTCCGCTCATGTTTATGATTGTCGGAACATTTGACGTCAACCCGATTATCTTTATGGCATCGGTTTTTGCCGGTCATATTGCCATCACGCTGATCGGGTTCCGCGAACCGCATGTGTCTAATATGCTTCAGGCATTCGGACAAAGCTACAAACCGACAAACAACCTTTATCCGTCAAAAGGAACGAAATTTGCCCCATAATAGTTTTGATTTCTTTTCGATTTTTGTTCAGGGTCTGACGAACATAGAAGTCTTGGTGGCGGTGATGGGATTTATATCAGCCGCCGCTTTTGCCGGCCTCTTCGTGACCAGATTCGGCCGATCGGTTTTGCCGCAGCCGCGGGAATCCCGGGTATCAGACTTTTTGCCTTTTGACAAGCTGCTTTCCGACGGCATAACCATTCGTTGTTATAACGGTTCTTTGTCGCGCGTATTCAAAATAGACGGCGCGGATTTGGCTTTTGTTAATGAAGAAAAAGTCATCTCTATGCTCGAGGCGCGCAAATCCTGGATCGATAACATGTCCAGTCTTTCGGTAACGGTTCGCGTTATAACACAACGTGAGCGTATTCCGCTGGAAGCTGAGGTGCATGATTTTAACAATCCTCTGCTTGAGCATATTTCGGAAGTTTGGCGCAGCAATCTTGACCGTGTTTATACCAACAGCCATTATGTCATTTTAAGCGTTGAAGACCGTCCGGATGCCTTAAAAGATCTGAACTATGCTTCTCAGACTTTGTTGGCGATTTTGAATGATTACGGCGTTAAGACGTTGTATGAAACAGAAACCAGTCCGGCAGAAGACAGTCCGTTTTCTATCTTTGCCAAGCTATGCAGCCCTGTCAGCAAGCCTCAGCCGAAAGTCGGCCATGCCGAAGGACATCACTTAAACGAGCTTCTGACGGCGGATCATATTCATTTTACCGGCGAAGAGGGCTTGATTCGCTATTTCTCGGGGGAAAAAGAAGTCTGGGCCATTGTTATGGGGATCCGCGATTCCGGCGACTATATGGATGAATCTATGGTCGTTTCACTGTTGTCTATTGATTGCGAACTAACGTTTTTGCATAATATCAAAACTCTGTTCAAGCCCAAAGCCCGCGCTTTGTTGATGCAGCAGCAGCGCATGGCTTCAATCACGAGCTTTTCGCCGGAGGTTGTCAATCAGTATTCCGAAGTTTTGGCCAACATTGAAGACAGCGATGCCAACTATCAGGCGCTAACCGAATATGCCATGACAATTATTTTGCGCGGGGAGAGCAAAGAAGAAATAGAGTTTGCTGAAGGTGAAGTCCAGCGTATCTGTCGTTTGTTCAGCGTAACGCCGGTTCGTGAGGGTTGGGTTGCACAGGCAACGTTCTTTAACCAGTTTCCGACTTATGAAACCTATCCGCGGACTTATCGTTACTTGTCACGCGTTGTTGCCTGCGCCGTTTGTTTTGACAAACCGGCTTCCGGTTTTGAGAAATCCGACTGGGGTCCCGGGCCGATTTCAATTTTCAAAACCACATCAGGATCGGCTTATCGTTTTCAGTTTCACGTTTCTGCCGAAGAGGCTGCCGTTGCTCACTGTTGTATTATCGGTCCGACCGGACAAGGTAAAACAACCTTACTGACTTTCTTGGCCGGGCAGGCCATGCGCCATCATGATTTGAAAGTATTCTTCTTTGACCGCTATCGTGGTGCCGAAATTTTCACGCGTGCCATCGGGGGGGCTTATGTTGGTTTTGACGGTGATGAAAAAAACGTTTCAATCAACCCGTTCGATTGCGCCAATACCCCGAACAACCGCGCTTTCCTGCGTCGCTGGATGCGTGCAATTACCATGGTTGACGATGCGCAGTCTGAAAAAGAAATTGCCCGTGCGGTTACCACGGCGTTTGATTACTTAAAACCGGAAGAGCGCGTTATGGGCAATTTGTACAAAAGCTGTTTTTCACCGACCGGCAATATGCGTCGTGAGCTGTACAAATGGGTCAATCCGGAACAATACGGTGAAATTTTTAATGCGGCCGAAGACAGTTTGGATTTAAAGTCCAAGCGTTTTATGGCTTTTGATTTCACACATATTTTTGAAGACGAGGTTCTGGCTCCGGCCGTTATTAGCTACGTTATGCACCGAATTCAGGGTGAAACCGGCGAAACCGGCGTGCCGTCACTGATTATGATCGATGAAACGGCGCCGATGCTAAAACACCCGATGTTTAAAGACTATTTTATTATCGGTCTGCAGGAAGGTCGTAAAAAACGCCAGGCATATCTTTGCGCGTTCCAGCAACCAAACATCATTGACAAACTCGGTTTGGGCGAGGTTGTCCGCGGTCAGTGCCAAACGGTTATCTTTTTCCGCAACCCGCAGGCCATGCCGGATGATTATGCCAACTGGAACCTGACTAACAGCGAAATTGACTTTATTTTCGGACGTTCATACCGCGATTTCCCCTATGCCATCCTGCTCTCCCGTCCGGCAACCGGTGAATCGGTGATTCTGGATGTGGATTTAAGCGGTCTCGGCCCGTATTTGAAACTCTACAACTCCAGCCGTAAGAACGTTTTGCTGGTTCAGGATCTGATCCAGCAGTACGGTGAAGAGAATTTTGTTACAAAATATTTAAATATTGGCTGATTTAGACATTATTAATTTTTGTTGTAGTAAATTGTATGTTATACTGAAAGTATAAGCCTGAAGAAGGGGGATGTGTCATGAAAAAGATTAAATTCATTGCGCTTGCACTGATTTTGACAGCGGCTTTCGGTATGCTTGCCTTTCGCAATGCATCTGCATTTATTTTCCCTATCCCTGTAACCGATGCATCAACCTTGGGACAAAATGTTGTCAATGACATAAGATTGGTGCTGGAAGCCAAAATCACGGCAGAAACCAAACGTATATCCGGCAGACTGAACAGTACAATCGGCAATACCCCGTTTGATCCGCACAAACTTTTTGAGGACGGCTACATCAGCAAAGGCGAAGATGAAGGCGAGTACGGGGAGGACTAGGAGGTGCAAGATGGCCAGATTTAAGAAATTAATAATCCGTACCGTTTGGGCAGGCTGTTTTGCCTTTTTTGCCGCCGCGCCGTCATATGCGCTGATTCCCGTATTGGACAGCGGTACCCTGATGCAATGCCTCCTTAATAACGTACAAGTTCTTAAAGAAATCAATCTGGTAGAAAAAATTAAGGCAACCGAGGGCCGGATCAACAAAACCTTCGGCGAGGCCAAATCAAATTTTTTCAATTTTCTGGAAAAAGGCATTCACAACGGTGACGGCAATGAAGAAAACGGCGAATATGACCAAGATTATGACCACTTGCCGGATAATGAAGAGCCGGGTGCCGATGACGCCAAAATGAAGCTCTTGGATGACCTTGGTGTATCTTTTGATATTCGCAATGAAGAAATACAATTGGCCGCATTAACGGGAACGGTCACCGCCTCAGGCAGTATCAGTATTGCTTCAGCCCAGGCCGGCGGCTATAGCGGAAAATATTCCACGGAAGACGGAGAAAAGTTTATTTTTCCCGATGCAATGGCCGACTACTGCCAAATTAATGTCGAAGATATTGATACCATTGATGAAAAAGTTACAATGATTGAATGTCTGAAAAAACGCTTTCGTTTTCAAATCAGCCCGGATCAATCCGATCAAAAAGAAGCACGGGATATTTATCAGAGATCAATCATGGAAGAAGCCTATGCCAATATTGCCGAGGCGTTGGTTGCCCGCAATTTTGCCGCTTATTATGAAAAAGAAATTCTAAAACCTCTGTCTAAAAAAGCACTGAAGGCCAAAACAGAACGCGACGACTATGCCACCACGATGATTATGAACAAGGAAATTGCCCGTATTCTTAATAAATTATACAATGTTTATGCCATGCAGGTTTCCTATAATATGTTTGCGGCTTACGGAAATTTTGAGCCGATGCAGGAAGAACTGGAAGATGAGGATGAAGATCCAAATCCGGCCGGTACAATCGATAAAGTGATAATTCTGCCGCGCTCCCTTTCCGAATACTGCAGCCTGGATGCAGAAACGGCCGGAAAAATAGAAAATAAAGAGAAGGTCGTAGAATGCCTGAAGTCGCTGATTGCACTGCGGGAGCAGCCGGATCAGGCCTCCAAGCATGAAGCCCGTGAAATTTTTCTAAAATCCATCGCTCAGCAAAGTTATGCTTTTTTTGCCGAAGCATTGTTAGCCCGGCTTTACTCCATTGATTATGAAAAAAATATTTTGCAGCCGTTGGAAGATCGGGCCATTAGCTCAACAATAGTAAAAACGGACTATGATACCGTGCTGAATTCCAATAAAGAAATTGCCAACATGTTGGCGCGGATTATAAACGTATATGCCATGAAGGTTGCTCATGATTCTTTCCAATACTACGGCAGATATGAGCTTCTGCGTGAACAGCTGCTGGAAATCGATTAGGAGATGGCCGATGAGAAAACAATTTTATATCATTTTGGGTTTGTTGGGCATCTCTGTATTCTTGCCGCGTTCGTCATATGCATTTGGCATTCCCGTATCGGATGCTCTGACAAAAGCTCAGGATATTATAGAAAAAGTAACAGAAACATTAAAGAAAGCTCAGGAAAAAGTTTCTGAGGCAGAGTCTGCCGTGCGGGATTCCAAAATCGGAGAATACGGCAATAAAGCGCTGGAAGGTTACAACTATATCAACGACCGCTTGACATTGGGGCGCAATCTTTTAGCCGGTGACTTAAAATTAGCTCCATTGGATGTTCCTTCATATTTAAAAGGCAAGACAAATGATGTAGATGCGGCGGAAGAAGCCATAAAAACCGAATATATTGCCAAATACGGTTCCGGAGACGACATGGCAAAATCAAAACATCAAAAACGCCAGGATATGGAAGTCCAGCACAATAACATTGCTTCAATTTACGCCAAAGCATACAGCCTGCGCTATCATCTTAAAAAAGCCCGGGAAGAACAGGGCGATCCGCAGGTGGATCTTGAAAACAGCCGTGAGCTGATTCAGGCCGGCCGGGCTTATGCCGAAAATGTCAATCGCCGTCTTCTGGATATTATTGCTATGGAAATGGCGGTTCTGGAATTTGAGAGTACAGAAGTTGTCTATGCCAGCGATTCCCGTCGAAGCGATCTGGCAAATGTGGATGAGGAGGAATAATATGAACAAGCGTCTTAAAAGCATAAGTTTTCTTCTCTCTGCAATACTGGGAATGAACGCAGCGCCGGCTCAGGCATTCTTTACCATAGATGCAGCTGAAATGGCCGGCCGCTTAAGCACTGTTGTCGGTGATGTTTTGCGCCAGGCACAAAAGGATCTGGAATCAACGGAACAAGAGCTTTTCAGCGAACTGATCGGAGAAGGTAATCTCGAAGCCAAACAAATCTTGTCAAACATCAAAGACTGGAAAACCGAATATGCCGATAAAATTTTAAAACTCGGCGGCAATAATGATGTTTATGCCGCGTCATCAATGGCCTCGGCTCGTTTAAATCAGGTAGAAGAACAAATTTCCAAACTCCTGGCTGATAAAGCGCAAATTAGCTTGGAAAATAATGAAGTCTTTCAAATCAAACAAACGGAAATAAACGGAAAAATAGAGGCTTTGCAAAAAAATATAGCCGAAGCCCAAAAAGAATTGGCCTCTGTTGCTCCGGACGATTATGCAACGGCGCTGGAATTGGACAATTACATCAGTGAAAGCCAGGAACTTATAAACGGCTATCAGGATGAGCTGACAGCGCTGGGAAAAGAATATGACGTGACAGCCAAACTTGACGAGGTTCAGTCAACGATTGATGCCCTGAATGCCGAAAAAACAAAATTGCAGGATCAGATTAAAGAAAAATTAAATGACATCTTGAAAAATGCCATCAATCTTGATGACCCGAGCAGTTCGTTAAATGAGGCAAAAGACCAAAATTATACTACGGAAGAAGTGGCCGAGAATGTAAAGGAGCTGCGTAAAAAGCGCTTTATTGAACGCCGCAATGCCGTAACGTCAACTTATGCCGAAGCGATCCAGTTAAAATACCGGATGTATACGGAACCGGATATTTTTAAGGACTTTACCGACACGGCCGGACAAATGGAAACCTTAGCCGGACAGGTAGGCATGGATACGCAGATGAAAATAAAAATAATTGAACTTCTGATGCAGTATGCAAACATAATGGTCAACAATCTGCGGGAATATACAGCCCGGGAATATGGCGACCGCCGGTTCTATACCATGCGCCAGCCTGAAAACGACCTGATTAATTTTAACCTCGATGACTATGTCATGCGTGATAAAGAAGATATTTAAAGGAGGCAGCCATGAAAAATGTTCAAAAGAAGTCTCGGACAAATATTTTATTTACGGCTGTTTTCTGTGCGGCTCTTCTGTTCAGCGGCAGGGCAAATGCCTTTTTTGGCCTGTTCTTTGGTGGAGCCGTTTTTGAGCCGACTTCTACGGCGGCAGAGTTAACCAAAAATATTTCAACCAAAATTACAGAAGCCCGGGCAGAGTTTTACAAACTCAAACAACAGATTGCCAATAAATTGACGGCTTTGGGGCTGAATTTTAACTCAAATTTCGGGCTTCGCCTGGAACATAAACCGCTTGCCGGAGCAAAAATTTTGGAAGAACCGTCCGTAGATCCGTTAAATGAGTCGGAAGTCAAACAATATGTCTATAAATTGTTTTTAACTTACCCGAACGGCGATATCCCGACACAGGTCAAATATCGTAAAATGGCGCAAGATTTTTATGATGACAGCGTCTTGGAAGCCTATTCCGCGGCGCGTGAAGTTGAGCGCTATCTTTCCAACGACGTTGCAGCTAAGTTTGCCGAACTTCAGTCGCGCTTACATGAGTCCGGCGGTGATGGAGCTTCTTCGCCGGAAGCCTTAAACGAGGTCTTATATAACAACTATCTTGCTTATCAGACCATCGATACAATTGCGCGGGTTTTGCAGGAAACCACGGCAATAAAATCTCAATTGGAAGCTGCTCACGCCATCAGTGATGTGGTTGAACCTCTTGAATATCCGGCTCCGGATCCTGATTTGCAAGGAGCTGCGTTGAACAGGCCTGATTTGCCGAAACTTGCTTTGAGGGGCGAGTTTATGATGTCCGGACATGATGTCATTGCCGGCGCCGCGGCGCATATTGTTAAAAAGCCTGATGAAATTCCGGCTCAGATAACTTTAACAAATGGAACGGTTATAACGAATATTGATGAAAATACAACGGTTGAAGTAAATGTTGAAAAGAAAAAGGTAGATCCGAATTGTGTCGGTGAAACATGTGAAACTTACGAATATAATGAAGATGAAGATATGTATAAGCCTTTTGAGGGATACTCTACGGTAGCCCCCGGCGGCGTTATTTCTTTTTCTCAAAGCGATGACCCGATGCTGGAACATCCTTTTTATGATGCAAAATATAAAATGAACGAGCTTGAACGCTTGGAGTTTATATATGATAAAATCAAAACCGCTATAGAGATTCACAACCTGATAAAAAGAGTTCGCCACGCCAAAGATGACTTTGAAAGCTACAAAAGAATTGTCGCACTTCATGAAAAATCATTGCGAATGCTCAGGCTTGTTGACAAATGTGCGGTCACCATGCTTTCCAATAACTTTTCCGATGCTTCATCTGTTTGGTGCGGGCAAAGCGATTGCGCTAACGCAACAGCCGATTATACATTCTGTCCGGCGTTAAATTTGGAGGATTTGTCTGCCAATAGTGATGATGACTGCAATGAGGATATTTCAGCAGATTATGCGGCACGTCAAGGTGTTTCCGGTTGGGCGTTGGATCAATATGATTTAGGGCGTGCGGCGCTGAGCAGCGGTGAAAACTATCAAATCAGTCCGGCACTGAGCCCGACGGAAGAAGACATTCATACCAAAGATGTCGATAATATTGAAAAAGAAGGCAAGCCTTTTGCAGAAAAAGCAGCCGGCGTGGTATTGGATGAAACGGTACAATATGAAGCCGAAGCTCGTAAATCCCAGCTTCTTCCTTGGGAGATAGGTGCAATCGCGGCCAAAACCTTGGCTGAAAATCCGGGAACTTGGGGAACTTTGTCAAATCCTTACCCGGTATGGAATGACCAAAAGAACTTTTACAGCCAGTATCTGGATGGAAAATATATTAACTTGCCGCAATATCTGCAGTTTATCGGGCAGGAACATATTTTTGAACTGGCTTTGCCCGTGGCCAATACGGCAGCTCTGATTGCCGAGGTAAATGCCGCAAAAGCCGCACTGGAAAGCGCCATCTCCAGAGTTAATGCCGATAAAGACATGACCGCGGAAGAAAAAGCGGCGGAAATAGACCGCCTGAAAGCAGAAACGGCAAGAAAAATTGAACAGCTTAAAAAAGACAAAGCAACCAATGATGCGGCAATTCCGTCAGTTGTAGCTCTGTCCCGGGATGAAACTTATCCCAATCTGTGGGAAATGAACGCCAATGAAGATGAACTGCTGAAAGGTTCGCTGAAGAGTGAACTGGGAATAAATCTTCCGGTAGACAGCGATTCGATTGTCAGCAAGATGATTTTGAACAAATTTAAAGAAGAAGAACTTCCGGAAATCTTGTCGCAGCGTGCGTTGGAATTAGGCGGCGGAGTCAGCTCTGCCGGCGGTTCGGGCGGCGTATATATTACGATGGGCAGGGTTGTCAGCGATGCGCAATCGCTTACAGCCGGCTTTATCGCGGATATGAAAGCGCAGATTAAAGCGCTGCGTGAGAGCATGTGCGCAATGGGTGACAGTCTGTATTATTCCGTAGGAACGGCGCCGTCCATGCATCAAAGCATGATGCGGGCGTTGGCGGCAATAGTTTATGAAGTTTCCGATGCGGAACTCGGTGTTTCTGCCAGCATGAAACCTTGGGAAGCTACCATTAACAGACTTGATATCTCGGAAGATTCCAAAACATTTATCGGGGTCAAGCCGTTGACGGATCGGGAGGCCAAAGCACCGCGTGCCCCGTTGGATATGGGTTATCCGCCGGTTCGTGAAATTTTCCACTTTGATGACTATGATTATGAAAATGCCGCTCCCGGCAGCCGAAAATCTTTTGTGGCTTACGGTGGAGAAGTTCCGGAATTATGGAAAGAGATCCTGGCCGACAAACCGTTTGTTGAAAAAGATATTGATCTGACCAAAATCTTGGACAGCGGTATTGGAACTAATACATTGCTGCGAGGCGGCATGTTCCCGTGCAATATGACAGCATCTGTAGTCGGTGATGAAGAACAATGCTTCAAAGATACCGTTTACAATGTTGAACACCGGCAGGAATGCGCTGCGGCCCAAGCAGCAGCTCAAGCGGCAGGCCAAGCGGCGGAACAATGTATGAAAGATGTTCATTGCGGAAACAATTACTTTGGCAATGCAATTATCGGTGGTTTAGACAACCGAATGAAGTCAACGGCCGTCACGTTTACCAATCTGACCACGACCGAGGCTAACTATGCCGGAGGAAACGTCAATCCCTGCGTCAACTACTCATTAAACATCACGGAAGATGGTGAGCGAGCAGACAGCAGCAAATTCTTATGGAAGAGCTGGCCGCTTTATAACGAAACGGCAGATGCCGGCTTCACCCCCATAAAAGATAACTTTGATCCGACTTTGGGACGCAGTGAACTGGGAATCTTTTTGCAGACGCCGGCTTCAGGAAGTCTGGCTCAAATCGTGACGGCGGCATTAACGGCCGCCCGGGCAGACAATCTTATTGAGAAAGCAAAAGCCGTGTCAGAACTGGAAAAACTGATGTCTGAAAATCCGAGCGCTTTGGGAAGTGATGCCAATACGGAAACAAAATTCCGTGAGGATATGGTCAAAATTTATGACGCTCTCATAGAAATTATCGGAAAAGACAATGGCGATGAAGAAGCTCTGGAAGCCTCGGATGATGATACGCCGTCTTATGAAAAGCTTAAAAAGGTTCTTCTCGGCTATGCACCTTTCCAGCAAAACCAAGTCGGCGGTTTCCTTGATATTGCCGATACCGAGCGGGAATACAGGGAAAAACGCAAAGAGCTGGAAAAAGAAATCCGTGAAGTAGAATTAGATCTTGCTGAAGCTTTGGATAATCTTGGATATCAGCTGACCAACGCTTTCAGCCTGCTCAATCCGGACGACTACAGTGCCTCAATGTCATTGCTTGATGAAAATAAAAATGAGCTTTTAACAAACATTGATACCCGGATCAAAAATGTAAAGGTAAGCAACAATAAGATTGTCAAATACCGCCTCCGCGACTTCAATCGTATATTAATGGCTCTGAATAAAGATAAAGAAGAGTTGGTAACCATTGCGGAAGGCGTTGACAGCGGACCGAATTTTGATGAAATTATCAAAATGGAAGAAGCAAACGTTGCCGTCCGTGAAGAATATCGCAAAGAGGAAGAGGCAGCCTTTATAGAGGCGTTGAACGATTTGGGTAATATCTATTGCGCAAACTACAACGAAGGCGCTTATGATAAAAATATGTGCCGTTTCCCGATTTATCCGAGATAAGGTAACAGGAGCATGATAAACACAGGAGGAACAAACAAAACCATCGGCGGCAGTCGTACATTAGCCATCGGCGCCGCCGGTATGCAGCAGAACATAGAATTTCTGCAAACAATGGAGCAAAAGACAGAAAGTTTAAAGCTTCGGTACTATACCTGGCTTTCCCGTCTTTTCATCTTTTTTGCCACCTTATCCTGTTTGTTTATGGTTTTGGCCAGTCTGTCATTGTTCCGCCTTGCTCCGGCCGTAAGTGTTGAGCCTTTTCTGATAATCAATCAGAATACCTCCAAAGGAATTGTGCGCCAGGAAGCCATTACCGGAAGAATGGCCTCAAAAACGCAGTTAATGGAAACCTTTATCCGCCAATATGTAATTGTACGCAATACGGTGATTAATGATGTTCAGGAAATGCGTACCCGGTGGTTTCCCGGCGGTATGGTAAATTTTTTGTCGGCACCGCAAGTTTATGCTGCTTTTTATGCCAACCGTGAAAGTGTCATTTCTTCAAATCTTGAAAAAGGGCTTTCTCGTGAGGTCGAAATTATCAAAATTTATCAGCAGGGCGGAGAAAAAAGCCCAATCTGGAAAGTTGACTTTAAAACTTATGATCTCTATGCCGCGACGGCCAGCACCGACCTTGTATTTTCCGAAAGATACTGGACGGCATCCGTAGAAGCCTATTTCTTCCGCGAACGGATGTTTATGGGGCGCCGGCTGATAAATCCGATGGGTTTTACCGTAACCCGCTATTCTCAAACAGAAGTCGAGATTCTTTGATTTTTTAACAAATTGTTATTGTGTTCCGGTTATAATAAAATAACCGGCATCCGAACTTGTTGATAAGTTGGGGATTTTGTCAGCTTGCTGTTAGACTTTTAAACTAAAACAGTATATTTTATAAAAAAAATATAACTGCCGATCTCTTAAAAAGAGGCGGCAGCAAGACCTGTGAAGGAGAAAGTCTATGAAATATGGAAGATTTTTGCTGGCGGTAACGGTGTTGTTTCTGCTGTCCGGCTGTTTTGGGTCATATTATGAACCGGAACCGGTCGGCGTTGGTAAAGGGGTAGATGAGCTGAAACTTTCACCCTGCGCCTGTTTGCAGTTGGATTTGCCGAAAAATTTGCCGGACTGGTTTGTGGCAGTAATTTAACCGGAGTTTGTTAAATGGCGCGTATCCTCGGTGGGGGCACTTCTGAAACAAAACTGATCGGAAATCAGGGTAGCCGTCGTAACAGCGGCTATTCTGCCTCATCTGATTCGGAATTGTTTATCGGCAACAGTAATGAGAAAAAATATTTGTGGACGGCACGGGCTTTTGCAATCATCACGGCCGTAAGCGTTTGCTGCAATATTGTCTTGATTATTGCAATCATGCAGGTTATGCCGCTTTTTCGCGTCGAGCCTTTTCTGCTGACTTTTCAAAATAAGCAGGAGCAGGTTTATAACATTGTTCCCATTCGCGGCAATATGGAAGACCATAAGACTGTAACAGAGGTCTTTGTGCGTCAATACATTTTAATGCGGAGCTCTTTTACCCGCGATATACAGGAGATGGAAGCGCGCTGGATGCCGAACGGTCCGATTCAGGAAATGTCTTCTGTTCCGGTTTATGAGGAGTTCATCCAAAGAACGGCCAAACGGGCGCTGGAGATCATCCGGACAAAAGCTTTGGCGCGCGAGGTCAAAATCTTGTCAGTCAACGAAATCGGGCGCGGTTTGTGGCAGGTTGAATATGAAACCCGTGATATGTTTCCGGATTCCAAAAGCCCGACTGTAAATTACTGGACGGCAACGTTGCGGGTACTTTATCGTCAGAAAACGGTTAAATATTCGGAGCGTTTGAACAATCCGGTCGGCTTTACCGTAGACCGCTATGCTTTGACCCATAATAAAGTAAATAAGGATTAGGAGATCAGTTTATAATGTTTCGCAAAGTCATAAAATTCAGCTTATTTTCCCTGCTGGTCTTTGTTTCCGGGGCTCCGTTCCTTATGGCTCAAACGGTCGAGCAGGTCAATAACAGTGCTGATGAAGTCAATGGCAATTATCAGCCGATGAACTTGGGCTACGCCGGTTTCAATTCTTTGGGAATGACGCAAAGTGCCTGGCTTGATCCGATGCAAAATCTCGGCGAAGGACAATCCCGCCCGGCATATTCCAAATATTATTGGACGCCGGATCTGGTCTTGCCCGTTCGTTTGCGCGAAGGGATGATGACCTTGTTGAATTTCCCTGAATGGGAATTGATTGAAGATGTTTTTATCGGCGATAATGCAACCTTTGACGGGCAAATATCCGGGCCGAATACTGTTTTGCTCTATCCGCGCCAGGGTGCCAATGTCGGTGTGGATACCAACGTAATAATTTTTGGTCGTTCCGGTAACCGCTATGTCTTTTATGTCAAAAGCGAGGCTGTCAATACCGAGCGTTTGACAAACTCGATTATTGATATCGAGGTTATTGCCGGGCGTGGAGCAAATGGCAAAAAAACAGGACTTGGCGGCGTATCGGGAGGATATGGCCGAAATTTTAACGGAGGAAGCGCCGGCGTATCGTCTGGAGCAAAATCGGCTGATGCAACGCAGCTCCGCCGCTTCCAGGATGATAACTGGCTGCGGGAAATTCCGGTAGATCCGTCAAAATTCAAGTTTGATATCGAGGTTTATGTTCCGAACCCCGATGATGTTGTAATCGCTCCGGAGCGCGTATGGCGGGACGATATTTTTACTTATATAGATTTTGGCAAAAGGGCTCTGAATATGCATCAGCGTCCGATTGCCACATTAATTGTCGAGAGAATGGAAGTCCCGGTCGGTTTTCGTGCCGCAGGTCCGGATAATCGTTTGATAATTGTTGAAGGGATCGGCGATATTGTCTTGCGTAACGGCAAACGTATAGTTTGTCTGAAATTGCGCCGCGGAGATGATGTTGGTTTGGATAACGCTCCAGGAGGCGAGGGCTTGCCGCCGCAATGGGATGTTCCTGCTCCTGTGCCGGAGTCCGGAATGCCGCAAAGCCAGGCGCCCGGAACAAATAACCCTTATGCTATCCCGGGGGCTTCAATCCGTGTCGGCAATGGTAACGGAAGTTCCGATGGTCTGAGTTTGGATGAGGCAAGTCGAGGAGCGCCGTCACAGTATGATATTCAGATCGGCAACAGCGAAATAATTGAGCCTCAGTATAATAATTCCGGAGCTTCTTCCGGTTATGATACCGCAGGAAAAATGCCCAAAGGCATGGAAAATGTCGATTACTCAAAAATGCAGCGGATTACTAACAATAACCGCTATGGCAAAGGGTATAAATATCTTGAAAAATTTGCTTACGGCGATACATTGGCCGATGGTTCCAACAATATCTCAATTGAATTGGGAACGGATTCCGATGTTTCAAAGCTGGAAGTTTTATGGAATAACCTTTCCAAAAAATATTCCGACAGTCTTAGCATTTATGACCCGTTTTTCTCTGTCGATGCCCCGGCAGACGGTCAAGGCAAAGAACTTTTCCACCTGCGTGTCGGGCCGGTTAATTCTCTTGAGGAAGGTGATGCTGTCTGTGGTAAACTTGGCCGCAGTGGTGTATTTTGCAGTGTAGTCAGGACGCAATGAGTGACGAACAGTTAACAAATTCGGAAGTATATGTCAGAAAAACCAACCGCATCATCCTGATTGTCGGGCTGACTTCCTTATTGATTTTTTTGTTCGGAATTTCACTGCTTCTGTTGAGCGGCGGAGAAGTTGAAGAAACCTCCATGAACTTTGAAAATACCGATGACGGTATTAATATTGATCATAAAGATGCTCTTTCAACAAATATAGAGATCGGAAGCATTATAGAAGGAGAGGTTCCCCTGACAATGACGCCGGACCCTGTTCCTCTCGGGCAGGTTATTATCGGCAGTGATGCGCGCAACGTACTGACGCTGGGAACCAACGGACACGCTTCAATCAAGATAATCTCGGTAAATCTTGCCGATCCTCCGGCAGATGGTTTTTCTTTTGTAAACAGCTGCGGCGGAAAAATCTTAAAAGGGGAAGAAACCTGTCATATCCAAATCAGCTGGGTACCTGTTGTTGCCGGAAACATTCAAAATAATTTCATTATCACCTGGGTCGAAGTCGGCTTGGGTGATGAAAACGCTAAAGCGGCAAAAGTTCCGGTTATTGGTAGTGCCATCCGCAAAGAAGATTGCAATTTTTGCGATTCGGGAACAGGAGGACGTGATTCTGAGATTAATAAAACAGAGGTGGTTACCCGCTATGCCATCGGTCCCTCCGGCGAAGTAATCGGTACAATCGATGAAGACGGCTATGTCCGCGACAAAGATAATAACGTCATCGGACGGGTAAATAACCAAGGGATGGTCGTTGATAATGAAGGAAATATTGTCGGTGTTGCCGAAAATCGCAAATTGGTTGTAGATGAAAACGGCAATGTCATCGGATTCGCTAATAATGACGGATCGGCCGTAGATAAAGAAGGCAAACCGATTGGAAAAGTAATGCCTGACGGAACGGTTTTGGATAATAACGGCAATATTATCGGACGGGAAGCAGAATACGGCTTTGTGTATGATCAGGACGGCAAGGTAATCGGCCGTGTTGTTGCGGACGGGACTGTACAAGATATGGAAGGCCGGGTAATCGGCCGTCTGAACAGCTATGGCGATGTTGTTGATGACAGCGGACGAATTATCGGTTATATCACACGTCCGGGCCGTGTAGCCTTGGATGATGAAGGAAATACGATCGGCGTTGTCATGCCGGATGGAACGGTTGTTGACAAAGACGGCAATACAATCGGTCACGCGGATAATAACGGTATAATTATCGGACAAGACGGTAAGGTTGTCGGACGTCTGTTAGTCGAAGGATACATACCGATAACGCCTCAGGGGCGCGTTCTTGGCAATTTGACCAATTCCGGAGTTGTTGAAAATCAGTCTGGCCAACCGGTCGGAAGAGTCGGCGCCAATCTTTTGGTTCGAGATATGTCCGGAGCGGCGGTTATTGCCGAAATGGTGCGTGGCGGTCTTGTTGTCGGTTATGGCTGCAAACAACTCGGCTTTTTAGATAAAGACGGAAAAATCATCAAAAATAATGAAGAACAAGATCTAAAAGTTCTGCCCAGCGGTATTGTGCTGAATAAAGACGGAACCTATGCCGGAGAAGTTGTCCGCACCGGAAAAGTTTTCAACAACAGCTGCCAGTTAATGGGGGAAGCCGGCAATGACGGCATTGTAAAAAACAGCAGCAATCAGTATGTCGGCTGTATAAATCCGGATGGAACCGTACTTGATGAAAAAGGCAATTTGATCGGCGGCGTTCTGATGCAGGGATCGGCAGTCGGCTATGACGGAAAATATTTGGGCAAAGTCAATGCTGACGGTTTGGTAATAAACGATGCCGGAACGCCTGTCGGCTGTGTTGGAACATATGGTGATGTGTTCAATAAAGACGGTGGCTATGTCGGGCATGTATCTGGTCGGCAATATGCTTTTGATTTAAGCGGAAATTTCCTGAACGTTGTTGATGCCAAAGCAGAGATTAACGTTAGGGGACAACAGCCGCTGAAAATGTCGGCCAATGGGTTAGTTTTGAATGATAAAAATGAAATCACCGGAATTGTAACGGATTCTCGCGCCTCATTCTCCGATAAAGATGGCAATTTTCTCGGTTCAATTTTTGCCGATGGAAAAATTTACAATTCTGAAGGCGTATCGCTTGGCAAGATTACCGGAGACGGCCTGAGTTTTTATAACCAAAATCTTGGTGTTCCGTATCGGATCGGCCAAATTGCCGGCTTTGACGGCAAAATTATCGGATATGCCAATTATGACGGAAGAGTATTAAACCGTTTTGGCGATTCTTTGGGAAATATAAATGCCAAAGGAAGTTTTATTAACGGCAAAGGAGAATATCAGGGAGCTGTTGTCCGAAGCGGTGCGGCTATTGGATACGACGGATCTTATCTGGGATATGTATTGCCGGACGGACGGGTCATGAGCCTGGAGGGAAAAGAAAACGGACGCGTCAGTTCTGATGGAAAAATCTTAGATAAAAGCGATGCTGTCGTCGGAGAGGCCATTCCCGAAAATATTCTGATTGATATCTGGGGCGGATATCGCGGCCGGATGACTTCTGTCGGGGATGTTCTTGATCTCAAAGGCGATACGCTGACGGCGATTCTTCCGGGCGGTGCAACAGATAAAAATTTAAGCCTGCTCAAACGCGGTGCGGTGATTGATTTTTCCGGCCGGCTTCTTGGCGCCGTCATGCCCAACGGAAATGTTATCGACAACAATAACGTAACAATTGGCCGTGTCTTGTCAGACGGCAGTGTCATTTCCCAGGCCGGAAAACTGATCGGCGAAGTCGTTGACGGAGATATTGTGATTGATAATGCCGATAAAGTCATCGGTTATGTCGGTTTTGACGGCAGCATCCTCAGCAAAGACGGACGAACGATCGGCCGCAGCCTTTCCGGAGGATTGGCCGCTGATGATTCTGATAATATTCTTGGTAAAATTTATAAAATAGGCGCGACAATTTTAGGAAATGATGGTAAATATAAAGGCAGACTGAATCCCGAAGGCAAAGTTGTTGATGCCAAAGGGGAAGTTATCGGATATCTTAAAAATAACGGCTCCTTTATCGATTTGGATAAAAAGGTTGCCGGCTATGCTTTGCCGGAAGTCGCTAAAAACCGGAGGAATTAGAGTTGACGACGTCTGAAAATATGTTTTTTAAATTTTCCCGCTTGTTCCGGAAGATATTTCTTGCTGCCGGAATAATAACGGTTTGCGCCGTCCGTCCTGCCGCGGCTGAAGAAATCAGTGCCATTGATTTTAACGGCGATTTAATCGGCAAGGTCATCCCGAACGGCAGTGTTGTCGGGTTAGACAATCAGTTGATCGGAAATGTAACGGCAGACAGTCTTATTGTCAACTCTGACGGCAAATTGATCGGCGGTGTCGTACCTCAGGGAATAGCCGTCGGAAATGATACCAAATTGCTTGGAAAAGTCAGCACGGATGGTTCTGTCCGTCTGGCGTCGGGAAAGATCATCGGTAAAACGCTGCCCAACGGTCTGGTCGTAGACGATTCTTACAATATTATCGGTGCTGTATTATTTCCGGGATTGGTTTATTCCGATAGCGGGCACACAATCGGACGTTTTACCGGTGATGGCAGTTTTACAACACTTGACGGCCAGCCGGTCGGCTTTGTCTCGCCGTCCGGTGATGCTTATCGCAAATCGGTGAATGATTATATTCTGGTTGGCCGTTTGATATCTTCAAAAATGGTAGTTTCTCCGTCCGGAAGTTTTATCGGAAGCGTCACGCCGGGGGGTGAAGTTTCTGATTTTGAAGGAAAAATCATCGGCACGCTTCGGGCCGGCGGTTTTGTATATAATGAACAGCAGGAAATTATCGGCCAAATTGTTCGAACCGGCTACGCTTTTGACAATTACGGAAAATATCTCGGCTTTGTATCTTATAACGGTGAAGTCGTAAACGGTGAAAACGTTGTTGGCCATTTGCGTGCAGACGGAACAATCGCCGACAATAAAAATATTGTTGTCGGCTATATGCTTGATTTTGCGGCAACGGCATCGGACCTTCAAGGCCGCTATCTTGGACGGTTAATGCCGGAAGGTCAGATCGCTTCTGGAAAAGAAATCATCGGCCGGGTAGGGCCGCGCGGTGTCGTCTTGGATAATGAAGGTCGGGTGAGCGGCAGCATCATTACGCCGGGAGCTTTGTTTGATTATCGCGGAGCCTTGCGCGGTATTGCTTTAAGCAACGCATCTTTAATAGATCTAAACGGCAGCCGCATTGGTTATGTCAAAGGAACACAGGGATATGATACCGACGGAAAAATCATTGGCGGTATTTTGTCTCCGGCATTGATCATCGGGGCAGACAATAAGAGTATGGGCATGGCCTCGATCAATTCGTCTTTCAAAAGCGGAGAACAAGACATTACAATTTCCCCATACGGTTATGTATTTGATAATTCTGATCAGGTTATCGGCATGACGCGCCCGTTGGAATCCGCTTATGGTTTTAACGGTGCTGTTGTGGGCCGTTTGGGCTTTAACGGCAGCGTTACCAATGCCAGCGGAACACGTTTGGGCGGAATGACGCAGGCCGGAATTGTTTTGGATGAACGTAATAGAATTCTCGGCAAAAATATTGCCGCCGCTTTTGCCGTTGATAATAATGGTGAAAGTTTAGGCCTTTTAACGGCAAACAATTTTGTTTTGGATAAAAATTCCAATATTATTGCCAAGCTGTTGCCGGATACCTCTGCCGTAAAAACTTCTTCCGACAATTCTCCTGAGCTGATGCCGCAATCCGGCTCTGCTTATCCTTTTCTGCCGGCAATTTCGATTGAGGGCGAGCTGATGGGATATGCCGGGCTTGACGGGATTGTCCGAGACAAAGGGGGCGCGGTCGTCGGCAAAGTCGTTGAAGGCGGTGGTGTTGTCGATAATGTAAACGTTTTGTCCGGTCATGTCATAAATTATGGAAGCGCGGTCAACGGAAAATGTTCTGCTCTTGGCGTTCTGACGCCGGCAGGAGAAATTCGCAATTTTCGTGGCGTAAATATCGGAAGAGTCTTGGCAAACGGACAAGTTGTCGGTCCGAACGGGAATATTAGCGGATATATGTCGGTTTTGAACGGTGTCGTCGACAACAACGGCAATGTAATCGGCGTAACCGGCGTAAGCGGAAAAACAGTCAATTATAACAACGAAAATATCGGTTGTATAAATGCGCAGGGCCGGTTGGTTAAAAACAGCGGAGAAATTGCCGGCCGCCTGATTCCGTATTATCCGGTAATGGACTTTAACAATAATATTATCGGACGAACAATTTTGGACGGACGAGTTGTTGACAATGACAACCAGTTTATCGGTTATGTCCAGGGAAATGACAACATCAATTCCAAAACCGGAAATCCGATTGGTGAACTTTTCCGTTATCAGGTTGCTTTTGACAATGCCAATCTGTATCTCGGACGGGTTAATTCAAAAGGCGAAGTTCTTGGCGGCACAAATGAAATCGTCGGACAGGTCAGCAATGACGGTTACGTCTGGCGAAACAATCAGCAAGTAGGCTACGCACTGTATGACCTCTATGTCTACAATGCCGATTTTGATGCCGTCGGTTATATTACCGGCAGCGGTGAAGTCATGAATTTTTCAAATCGCAAACTGGGGCGGATCAACCGCGGCTTTTTGGTTGACAATGACGGAAAAGTCATTGCGCGAGGCAACCGTAGCTATTTGCTCAGGGATAAAGATTATGCCGTTGTCGGAGAGTTGGCGCTGGATGGAACGGTTTATGACATGAATCATAAAGATTTGGGCAAAATAAACCGCCTTGGCCAGCTGAAAGATGATAAAAACGAGCTTTGGACGGTAGCCAATCCTTTACAATTCTACAGTCCGGGCAGCCGACAGGTGGTGGTCGATAAAAACGGCAATATCATCGGCTATTTAAATGAAAACGGCGAAGTCGTTGATGAAAGCGGCAAACTCCTGGGACATATGAATGAAAATAAAGAGCTGGTAAACAGCAATGGCGAGGTTATCGGCAGTGTTCCGGAAAAAGAAAAAGCCTATGATGCTAACGGCGACTTTGTCGGCTACGTCAACTCGGACGGCACGGTAGAAGATATTGACGGCAAAATTATCGGAAAATTAAACAAAGACGGAACGGTAACGGATGCCAGCGGCAATATTTTGGGCGGTATCGGAATTAACTGGTATGAAAAAGTTCCTGAAGAAAGACGCAAACAGCAAAAGCCCGGCAGCAGCGAGATCAAAATCGGAGCTATTGAGGAAGGAACGGGCGCTCCCGGTTCTGAAGATGGCGGACGCTATCGAAAATCTTTTAATATTGCCTTAACACCGAATGGCGAATATTTGGGAGATATCTTGGAAGACGGACGTGTTGTTGATAAAAAAGGCAATGTTTTGGGACGAAAACTCCCTGACGGGATTATTATCGACGATGACGGAAGTATGATCGGAATTGAGGAAATCAAAAAACCGGAAGGAAGTGAAATTTTTGTTCCGGTCGGTGAGTTCGGCCCCGGAGCCGCTTACGGCATCGGTGTCGGTCCGGGAACAAATCTTGGCCCCGGCGGCGGTTTTGGCCCCGGTGAACGTTATGATCCGCAGCGTCAGTATGCTTTGGGCGTTGCCATGAACGAACGGCGCAAAAATATTTCCGTCGGCAAAATTTCCAGCAATTATAACAAAGAAGATTTTGACGGCATGCAGAAAAACTGGGTCGAACAAGGGATTCAGCAGGTTATTTCTTCCTGGCGCGTAAATATGGATGAAATGATTTTGGCGGACAAACCCATTCCGGCCGTTATTGCCCGCTCTATCGATTCCAGCCACCCGACGCCGGTAACGGCCATTGTGGAGCGTAATGTCTTTGCCGAACAAGGTCGTAATATTCTGATCCCTGCCGGATCCCGTTTGATCGGACAGATTGACAATTTTGTCAGCAGCGGCAGCGAAAAAACATCAACTTCCGCAAAAGTCCAAATCAGTTGGGGACGCCTGATTCGTCCGGATGGTTCAATCTTTGTTTTCAACGGCCTGACCGGCGATGCTCAGGGGCGTGGCGGAGCATTGGGATATTTGGATCAACAATTGTTTAAGCGCTATTCTTTGCCGTTGATGACGACAATATTGAGCTCAACCGCTGCATATTTCATTGCTACGGATGAGGAAAATAACGGAGAAACAGAAAATTCCAAACAGGAAGCTGCTAATGACGCACGCCAGAATTTCTTAAATTCGATGGATTCGATTTTCAACCAGATTCTTTCGGATCAGGCCAGTATCCAGCCGATGACATATATTCCGGCCGGTACACGGATTATTGTTTATCCGCAAGTTGACCTCTGGCTGAGAACGCGTGAAAGAGCAGAAGATGACAGTGCCCGTCGCTTTGATGATGATATTCCGCTGCAGGTAGACAGCGCAAGTGAAGAGCGTTTCAAAGCCAACTATCCGGCAGCCAGCAACGTTCAGTACAAGAACACGCAAAATGATGCTGAAGTTGAGGAGATTCCGCTGATGGATGATGGAGGTGCTTCAGCTCGCAAGAAAGATGTCTACGCGCCTCCGGCATATTATCAGCCGCCGGTTCGCCCGAGCAGCAACAACACGGTAGGAACGCCGACCGGAACAACAAATGCACCGGCTTCGGCTTCCCGTCCGACGGTTGTGACCGCAACACCGGCAAACAGCACGGGCAGCAACTCGACAAAGAATGAGGGCAATGATGCTGCCGCCGGGGTTCCGCAATTGTTTTAAGGAGAAAGTCAATGAGTTTTAAGGTTCTGGAATCCGTTTTAAGACCGCTTTCTTATTGGTATACGCAGGATAATATTGAAGAGGTGGCCATCAACCGCTCCAAACAAATCTGGCTGCGTTTGCGCGGAAAAAGAGCCTATCCCTGGGTTATGTATAAAGATGAAAAGTTGACCAAAGAGTATCTGACGGATTTACTTTATATCATCGCCAACACTTATGAACTGCCGTTTGATCCGGTAAGCGGAACGCCGGTTGTTTATGCCGCCATTCCCGGAGAACACCGTTTTTCGGCCATCGCCGGCAGAAACGTAATGTATGATGACGAAGATCTGACCGGCGGTATAGCTTTAACAATCCGTGTCCATAGCGAGGATGTTGCCTGGGGGTTAAAAGATTATGGTTTGGCCCAGGGAGAAAAGCTTCACAAAATTAATCCGCTGAAAGACATCAAAGATCCGGAAGATCCTTATGAACGCCTGTTGGTCAGCATCAAACGCGGCGACCATATTTTGGTCAGCGGTGCAACTTCAACCGGTAAAACAACCTTTTTAAATAACTTATTAAAGATTTTGGATATCCATAAACGAATTTTAACCATTGAAGATACGCGTGAGTTGATGGTTCCTCATCCTAACCGGGTCCATTTGGTGCTTTCCCGTACGGCACAAACAAACGAACTAACCTATGCAAAGGTCATTGACTTGGTTGTGCGTTTTACGCCGGACGCTATTATCGGCGGAGAGATTTCAACCAGTAACGCCGGCGCTATTTGGGAGCTTATGGGGTCCGGACATGATAACTGTCTGGCCACAATCCACGCCGAGAGTTCGGAAGCAGCTTATGCCGCTTTTGCTGACCGTATTTTGCACTCTTATCCGACTATGGATAGAAAAAAAATCATTGAAGAAATGCGGCAGAAACTGCGTGTTGTTCAAATCAACCGCGACGGAAACCTGCGTGCGGTTACTGAAGTTCGTTAATAAAAATCCGCTTGCAAAAGACTTAGATGCCTTTAATATAACACCCGCAGCCAAGAGGTCGCCAGCGGATTCTCGGGTCAAGCCCGAGAATGACAGTGCCTTTATACTCTTCACAATCCCCCGCCGGAGCAACGCGGGGTATACGGGGCACAATGGCGTCAATCCGCCGCGCACCTGCCGTGCAGGTCATCCCCGGGCTGCGTTTTTTATTATGTCATCCCCGGGCTGCGTTTTTTATTATGTCATCCCCGGGCACCGACCCGGGGATCCATATTTCAAAGCACAATCTTGACCGTAAAAAACAATGGAGCAACGCGGGGTACGGGGCACAATTTCAACAACTGACCGCTCAGGCCGTTGCCTGTGGATTGCCGGATCAAGTCCGGCAATGACAGTTTCTTGCACAATTTCTCATCCGACACGACTGGGTGCCCTTTGCGAATGACTTAGGTTTTGGAGTAAAAAGTTTTAATCCCCCTCTCTTGAAAGAGAGGGCCGGGGTGAGTTGACCCGCCCTTTAACGAGTACTTCTTAGTCTTTGTGAAAAAGAGGAAATTAAAATAACTATGTGCTTCCTTGCCGTCTTGGCCTTGTGCTTAGACGGCCTGAACTTTTTCACGAAGACTTAGAAAACGAGTTCAGGGCTAGTATTTTTGGTTACTTTTGTTACATGACAAAAGTAACAAAAGAATTTTTGGCAGTCAAAAAGTAACAAAGAAAAAACAAACTTTATAACAAAAACAAAACAAGAAATAAGAAAACAAAAAAATCCTCCCCCGGGGGAAAATAAAAAAGGAGGAAAACAAGTTCCCTCCTTTTATTTTTATTGCAACGGCGGAATATTAAATTGTCCGAATTGTCCGGGCTTAATCCGGGTCGTCGAATAACGCATATTCCCGGTTTCTATAATAAACCGTTGGCGTCCGGTCAACTGTGAGGCCAGGTCATAAAAATCACGCGCCAAAAGTTCGTTTCTTTGCGGATTCATCAAATATAAAACGCATCCCTGGCTTTTGTCCGTCGTTCCGCAACGTGCCCGCCCTTTAGGAACTTCAGAATTGACGACCACACCTTGCAAACCGCCGCGAACAATTTTTTCTTCGGCAAAAAAGAGTTTTGCAATAATAAAACCAACCATAAACACGGCAGCAAAAATCAAAATCAAAACATTTTTTGATACCCTTTCGCCGTTCATATAAATTCCGTCTCCGGCAGGCAGCGCAGCAACATTTGCCTGGTTGGGAGGCTCTGTTCCCAAAAAACGCGGATGCTGCGGATCAAAAGCCTCTTGCCGGCCATAATTCTCCACGCTGGGCAAGTTATCTTCTTCAACAAGTTCCTGATTATTAAAAGCCTCATAAATATCATCACTGCTGTTTTCCGGCAAAGAAGAATTGTCCGATGCAAAAGGATTCGTCGCTGCCGGATTTCCTGTTTGCTGCAGCGGTGCGGAACCCGTCTGCATATTTTGGGGCGTCACGACCGTTTCCGACATAGACGGAGATTGCGGTACGATTCTTCTTATCGGCCGTTTAACCTTTTTCAGACGCGGACGGTTCAAATCTTGTCCTTGCATCATATTATTTACATTTTGCTCATCCATGGCTAACCTCGCTTCTGCTATCTCAACAGGTTATTTTCCAGATGTTTTGTTGTCTTTGTGGTTCTGATGATTCTCGGAACCATAAAGACAATAGTTTCCGACTTAGGCGATTTCTCACCGAAAATTTCGTTTGGCAAACCAAAAATAACAATATTATCGCCGAATTTGCTGCGGACATTAAATTGTGTTATCTGTCCGCCGGTCGCTTCCAACGTGATATTGGAAAAAATTTTGTTGTCTTGTTCCAAAGATGCTTTTGCCATTATTGAAAGATCGGAACCGGGGGTGGTAATGGCGCCGCATTTTCCGATGTCAAAGCGCGACATCCACAAATTCGGGACCACAAACTTTCCTTCGGCAATCTGCTCAACCTTTGCCTGCTGGCTTAAATAAGCGTTCAGACGGCCGATATGAAGCTCGTCCGAAGTTGTAATAACCCGGCCGATAACGCCGGTCTTTGCTGTTCTGATCGTTCCATAATCAAAGAAATTTAACAAATTCTGCCAGTCAATTTCTTTGTCCGGACTTCCCGGATAAATCCTGAAAACGCTGACATCATAAGTAATCAATGTCGGATTCTCTTCAAAATAAGAAACCAGCTTGCTGATCTTTTCTCTCAGCTCTGCATCGGCATCAAAAGAAATTGAATAGTCTTCCCAGTCGGTTGTAATGTCCGTAATTCCCGCTCCGCGCAAAACGTCCAGAAAACCCAAAAGGATCGGACGCGATTTGGGAACATAAAGGCTGAAGTTTGCCTTGCGTTGGATTCTTAAAGTCTTTGTTGCATCGTCATAAAAATAGTAAATTTCCGCCGCATCGGCAATCATTGCCACAACTTCAGAAAGCTCGCCGCGCAAATTCTCCGCTGAAATGCTTGCATAAGGCGCATCTCGAGCCACCAAACGGATTCCGGCCTCTTTTACCAGTTTGTACAAAGCCTTTTCTGCCGGCATTGTATCAAAAGAAAAACCGGTAACCTCATAACGCGGCATCATGTCATTTTTGCCGTTTTGAACCATATTGAAAGCTTTGATGTTATACGGAATGGTCGTAATCATCTGTTGGGTTTTCCAATTAACATAACATCTGAGCGGCGCTTCCAAATCCAGAGCATTTGCACCTTTTGTTGTTCTGATGATTTCTTTTTGCGGCGGCATGATCTCAGCGGCAATTTTGTTATCTTTGAGCACAACGGTATTATACCGCGTTAAATCGCATGAAGAAAGAAATAATGCTGCACCGATAATCAAACAAATATTCTTAACCATTTTCAGTCCTTAAGATTGTCCTTCCGGTTTGTTTTGGGAGGCTTTGGCAGCATTAATCTGAGCCTGAACTTTTTCCTGCTGTTGGGCTTTGGCCATTTCCTTTTCGTGTTCTTCAAAAGATTTAATTTCCGGAACCGGCAGGTCGTCTTCCTGATTCAGACCGCTTCCGGTATTTTCCCTCAAAATCTTGTCCACCACGTCGTTCATGCTCATACCTGCGCCGGCGGTCGGATCAAAAGCCTTATCATCCTCGGTAATGCCGAGAGCTTTTTTCATTTTTTCAAGTTCGCCTTTGTCGTCTTTAATCATTTCCGGCGTGGCATTGCTTTTAAGCTCAAGCTTGTATTCCTGCAAATCTTTTTTCAGCCCGGCCAGTCCGCCTTTAATTTTTTTCTCGACATAAGGATAAAGTTCCGGATGTGTCAGAACAAAATCCCCCGTATCGCAGATTTCTTCCAAAACGTCAAGGATATATCCGTAAAAAGGGTATTCTTCCATGGCAATATTGCCGGAACGCACACACCTTGCGGCAATCCGTGCAATTGTCCTGTCCAGATAATCGCGGAGCAGAATATAATTGTTCAGATACCACATCGTATCTTGTGATACGGGGGCCTGAGGCTCAGTATTATTTTCTTCCATGGCATACTCCTAAAAATCCACATTTTTACTCTAAATGAGCTGCGTCTCTTTGTAAATCACTTTTTTAGCTTACGCTCAGATATCCGCATTGCCGGGATAAGGCTGCGGCTGGTCATTGGTATTTTGCAGCTCGGCAATCATAATGCCGTCCGGCAGAGAGATCTTGTCGGCCGGGGCGAGAACAAGGCGTTTTTGCATATTTTGGCGCGAGTTGCTTCGGCCGTCTTCAATCAAAATTCCGGCAGTCAGCTGCATGGGAGAAGAACGGTCAATATCTTGCCCGTAAACCGTAAAGGTGTCATAATTTTCTTCATAAACCCATTCCCAATCCTGATCGGAATTTTCCGCTGCGGACTGAAGGGCTGCTGCTTCATTGTCTGCGGGCACCTCTTCATATTCCCATACCCAGTCTTGTCCTTCGGTTCCGTCGGCAGATTCTTCTTCGTATTCCCACTCCCAGTCCTGTCCTTCTATACCCTCGGAAACAGCTTGGTTCTCTTGTCCGTCGCTGGATTCTTCCTCATACTCCCATTCCCAATCCTGATTCTCTGTACCGTTTTCATCTTCTTCATTTTCT
This sequence comes from uncultured Alphaproteobacteria bacterium, assembly GCA_944390885.1. Lineage (GTDB taxonomy): Bacteria > Pseudomonadota > Alphaproteobacteria > RF32 > CAG-239 > MGBC133411. The sequence goes on along the minus strand of CALXRP010000013.1, from coordinate 14,204 downwards.
GATGTCCAGCCTTTATATTCGGAAACAGGAGCTTCCGGTTCCGGCTCGGGAGCTGTTGTAAATCCCCAGTCTGCACTGGAAACCTCGTCCTCATCTATAGTCGCAGATTCAAATTCCGATTTAATATAACGATCAAAATCTATCCTGCTGCTGTTTTTGATTGAGCGGTTGATATCATCAAACAAACTATTGCGAGCCGTTTTCTTGGTCGGCTGAATAACATCGTCGTCTTTCAAAGCCTCGTCTTCAGCCGCTTCTTCCGAAAGAGGAGCGGATTCGGTCGAAATTTCTTCAGTCGGATCAGATTCCGAAATCGGATTCTCCGACAGGAAATTTTCTTCTTGTGCAGAAAGTTCCTCATCGGATGGAACCAAATCTTCCTCATCTTCAGAAAGGTTTTCTTCGACAGCTTCTTCCGGTTGTTCAAAAACAAAATCTTCATCCGGTTCAACAGGGCTCTCCGGCGTATTATTCGTAAAGTCGGCCGTGTCTGTTACTCCGTCGGAAATCGGGGCGGTCTCGTCTTCATCAAAAGAAATGTTCTCAATACCAAAATCATCAGATGTTTTGGGCAGCAGAGAATTAATATCTTCATCTTCCGTATCGCCAAACAATGAAACGTCAAGAAAAGCACTGGATTCCGGCAAAGTCTTTCCTTTTGCGGAATCTTCTTGTACAGACTGAGGAATAGAAAGCGGCTCCTGAAGGCTTTCTTCTTGTTTAGATTTTTTCTTCTTCTTTTTTTTCTTTTTCTTTTTCGATTCTTCAAAAGGTTCGGCAATATCCGCAGCGGAGAATTGTTCCTCATCCGTTTGGGCTGTATTTTCCTGATCATCATAAGAAAGCTCGTCTTTTTCTCTGACCGGTACAATGGTCTGAACGGCAGCCTGCGAAATGTCTGAAACCGGCGTTTCCTGAACTCTGACTTCTTTGATCTGTACCGGCATGGCCCGGATCAGTTTAAGATTCTCCTCCTGAAAGGCCTTAATGGCATCAATAATTGTCCGGCTCGAGAGCTCTTGGCTTTCTTTTAAGGCGGCTGAAATAACGGAAGAAAGTTCTGCTGTCTGGTTATGGGACATTTCTTTCAAAAAACCGGACTGTGCTTCAACCACTTTTCCGACAATCTCATCTATCGGCAAAATAATCGGTGCATTGTTAATATGAATATTGTTGGCATTATTATTGGCAGCGGCAGTATTGTTTTGAATATTGTTCTGCAACAGGATTCTTGCTAATTCGTTTTGCGTTTCTTTAACGGCTTTTGCCAATTCAATGGTTTCCGTTTTAGACGAACTGATTGCCGAGCTCAATGCCTCGGTGATTTCTTTAACCAGATTATCATTACTGAAGACCGGTGCGGCAGTTTGAACCGGAGCGGATTCTCCCGCCGTATAAACAACATGGGGCTGGTTTGCCTGAATGGCCTGAACCAGTTTTTCCATCTCGGCCATACGTTTCTGATCAGAAAAACTTATTGCGGACGAAAAACTTTTGGCAATCGTTGAGGCAAATCCTTCATCGGCAATAACTTTGACCATAGCCGGCTGATTCTCTACTGCAGCAAAATCGCTTCCGGCAGCCGGACGAATTTCTTTTGAACTTTCTTTAAACGCCTCGGCAAGAGCCTTAAAACCATTGGCCTGAGATTGTCCAAAAGTTTCAAGGGCGCTTGAAAAACTCTGCGAAATGGTGTGAGCAAAACTTTCATCGGCAATCACCGTCATCGGGGCTTGCGGTTGGGAAGCAGCAGGTGTTGCCTGTAACTCGCCGCCCTGCAGCGGAGCTTTTGATACGGCAGATTCTCTGATGGCGGCAATCAGTTCTTGCATTTCTTCTTTTCGTCCGGCATTTGACATCTCAAGAGCAGAAGCAAAAGACTGAGCCAAAATCTGAGCAAAGTTGCTGTCAATATTAAGCTGGGAAGAAGAACTGGTCGGTGCTTCAGAAAGAGAAGGCTGAGATTGTGCAACCGGCTGCGGTATATCAATCCTGATTCCTTTGATTGCCTCAATCAATTCTCTCATATCGCCTTTTTGCCCGGCATTAACGTTTTCTAACGCCTGTGTAAAAGATTGCGCCAGCATTTGGGCAAAATTTTCATCTGCCGTTAGATGGAGCGCTTGCCCGGAAGCGTTTTCTTCAGATCGGGATGCCGGTTCCGCCGTTGTTTTGGAGTCTCTTATTGCCGCAATCAGTTCTTTGATATCTTCTTTTTTGTTGGCGTCAGAAAATTGCAAGGCTTTAGCAAAAGACCGAGCCAGCGTCTGAGCAAATTCTTCATCAGCCACCAGCCGCGATTCCGCAGGACTTCCGGCAGCCGGTTGTTGAATTTGCGCGGCCGGTGATTCCTGCGGCTGGATCGGAGCAGCCGTGTTTTTCGATTCCCTGATGGCCGCAATCAGCTCTTTAATATCTTCTTTTTTGTTATTATCAGAAAACTGCAGGGCTTTTGCAAAAGCTTGCGCAAGAGTTTGGGCAAAAGCTTCGTCTGCAACAATCTTGCCCGGACCGGTTTGGATAATTTGCGGAGCTGCCGACACAGGCTGAGGAGCTGCCGGGGTTGCTTGTTGAGGTTGTTGCGGAGCGCTTGATTCTGCTATGGCTGCCGATAAAATATTTCCTTGCGCCGGAGCTGCGCCGGCATTGTCAACAGGCTGTCCGCCGGCTTCTCTGACAACTTCATCGGCATATTCCTGCAAGGCCTGTCCGCCCGGCAGGACATTAAAAGAATTTCGGATCTCTGGCGGCAGGGCAAGAATTTGAGCCTTAAATTCGGCGTGCCTTTTTTCATCAAAAATATGTAATTGTCTGAAAATATTTAAAAAGCGCTGGGCAACCAGGATCGGATCTTCTCCGTCTCCTGATTTGTTTTTAAAACGGTTTATATTTGGTCTGTATTCCTCTGCCAAATTTCTTGCCCTGCAAAATATTTTCCCATACCTGTTGTATGATAACGCTTATCTCGTAAATTTCAGGTTAATAAAAGCGGTAGAAATAAGAAAAAACCCCGCTTTTTTCAAAACGGGGTTTCATAACTTCTTGCAAAGTTAAAGGTTAATGGCAACAACCTTATGAACCCGACAGAGATCATCGTTTCCGATTTCTATCCGCTCGTCCGGATTATAACGCAAACCGTAAAGAGCTCCATTTTCATCTTCACGAATGCTCAAAACTTTTGCTTCCGTAGAGCCTTCTTCGGCATAATACAAAGCAATATCTCCGACGCTGACCACATCTTGCGGATCAACAAACAAAATCGAACGCGTCGGCAACAGGCTTCCCAATCTTCTGGTACAAAGGTTAATGGCATAAGCATCTTTTTTGTTAGCCAATTGTGCCGGACGGAAAACTTTTTTAATCTCTTGTTCGGGATCAACAATAATATCTCCGTTCTTTCCGGCCACACCGTAAACAGGCATTCTTGTTGTTTCCGGAATATTCGGGGCGCTAAATGCAGAAATTGCACCGCGCGGAGAAGACAAAAGCTTATACTTCGCATCGTTGCGCTGAATAATTTCTTCCAACATACCGCGATCTTCAAGCGATTTAATGCTCTCTCTGAGTTCATCGGGAGAAACGCTTAACGCTTTCGCGATATTTTTAAATTCTTTGTCAGAAACTTCCCTTTGCCCCATTTCAATTCTGTGATAAACGGAAAGCGTCATGTCTGCGCTTTCGGCAACTTCAATCAAGGTAAGGTTTTTATCGTTACGGATTTGTCTCAATCCGGCGCCAAGAGTTTTCAAACCGGTTTTTTCGTTAATTTTATTCCTTCTTTCCTGTTCGCGCCTCCAAGCTTGTACGACCTCTTGCTGAGAGTTCTGCTCGTTAACGAACAAATCCTGCAACGGGCAGTCCAAAAATTCAGCCACTCTGACCAACTGCTCCTGATCAACCCGGCGATACCCTTTTTCAATTTTGGAAATCGCGGAAAGGCTGACGGACAAATGATCAGCAAGCTCTTGCATTGAACGGCCGCGGAGTCTGCGGTACATTCTGATTTGGTTCGGGAAAATAATTTCTTCCATTTAATTTTACCTCTTGTTGTGTAACGATCAAATCTGTTAACATCAACATATTCAATAAACTTAAATTAATCAAGAAAATAGTACAAAAAAAACAAAATTGTGTACAATTGCCAAAACGGTTTTATTAGTCGGCAAACTCACTTAATGTTCTGTTTTTACGTTCATTAAGTTGCTGCTTGCAAAATTCTTCCCATTCCTTGTCATTCAGCCCCAGCCTTTCTTTTGAAGGCATATACGAAGCCAGGTTTCCAAAAGAATCTACGGCAGCAGAAGAATGATTCTGCGTCAAATGTCGTGCAGCGGCATAAGAACTTCTTGCACTTCCGTTTTTGACTTTTCCGTCATTATCATAGACAAGAGTTGTTTTTTTGTTCATCAAACCGTTACTGCGCAAAATTTCGGCTTTGCCGTCGGCTTTAATTTTTTCATAAGCCGTCGTAACGGTACCGTCAGCAGCCGTAATCATGGAGTAAATATGGCGCGTGCCGTTTTGTTCTGTCTTGGTTATAGACATAACCTCATCACCGTTTTCATCCTTTGAAACCTGAAGCTGTCCGTTGTCTTTCATGTGTCGGAGTTCAAAATGGCTGTTGATAACGCCTGGCATTCTGGCTTCCATAGCCTGATACAAAATAGCCTTGTTGATAGCTTCAAGATTGCCGGCATTATTACGGCGCAGTTCTTCCACGGCTGACGTGTCGATTTTGTCATAAGCCAGCAGATTTTGATTCTTCTTATTATTAAATTCAACTTTTTCACTGACGGTTGTGCCGTTTTTGATAACACTTTCCGTTTTAACATCGCCGGCAATCTGCGTCCGTTGAATTGTTGTCGGGGATAAGCGCTTCTCTTTCGTCCAAACCTGTTGATCGCCGTTAAGCGTCAGTGTTGTCTGTTTTTTGCGCTGTAGGAACCAGGATCGGGAATTTTTTGTATAGGTGACATTTCCGTTTTCGTCTTTTCCTTCCGTAATTCCTTTACGTGACCGATAATCTGCATCCATAAATTTGTTGGCCTTATAATTTTGGTAACGCCGAACGGCAAAAGATTTTGCGGCATTACCGGCATTTCTGGCCGCATTTCCCATTTCATTTCCGACTTTTTGTAAAGCCGGTTTTGCTGTCCGGTTAAAGATTCCTTTTGCGGCAGAAGCAGCCATACCGCCAATATTGCGAGCCTCATCTCTTGTAGAAATCGTTGAGGCAAAGGAGCGGGCAAAGGAGGCTATTTGACCAAGGACGGCCCAAGCCAGCAAGATGACAAAAATCGTCTTTAAAAATGGAACACCTGTCCATTTCAAGCGATTAAGTGCAACCATCCACATTCCTTGTGAAATTTCTTCATCGCTGACAGCTCCGATCATAATATTTTCCAGGGCATTGCAGATAATCAAAATAACGATTGTCAAAAAGACAAACTGGAACATAGCATGTAAAAATGTTTCCCATATTCTGTCAACATACTGCCTTGTCCAGCCAAAAGCATATGCGCCGATGGCGGCCGGAAGCAAAGCACAGGCCACGCCCATGCGCAAAACGGAATCCAACATCAAAAACGGAAAAATAAATAACAAAAGCAAAGCCCCGATCCACATGCCGATTCCCGCAATCAAATATCCCAAATGAGGAAAGACGCCGAAATAAGCTTTTACATAAATGGCCACACACATGGACGATGTTCCCATCGCCATAAGATTGGTCAATTTGTCTTGAATGGCTTTGATTGTGCAAATAATGCTGTTTCCCATTGATGCCGGCAGCCCGCCGTCAGCCAGAATCCCATAATCGCCGCTGCATTCGGTACCATCCATGGCCAATTGGGCGAGTTTAAAACCCGTATTAAAAATCGGATCCAGGGCAATGCTCATAAAAGAGGCGGAATCAGATTTTAAGAACATATAAACAAACAAAACAACAAAAGCCTTTTGCAACAACTCCTTAAGAAAACGCTTCGGTTCTTCTGTTTTTAAAGAAGATAAATAAGACAATAGGAAAAATGCAATCCAAATGGCAAAGCCCACGGCCACAAGTGTTGCAACCGGATCGGCAAAAGTTTCAAAAGATTTTTTTGCAATGGAAGAACAGGTGTTAAAAGCAACTTTAAACAAATTACAGAAAATACATTTTTCATAAGTTTGCTTGAAGGTTGCCGGATTACAGTCTTTATCGGTATGTTCATTGGCTGTAACGCCACCTGCGGAAGAGCCGCCCGAAGTGTCAGAACCGCCGGTTCCACCTCCGCCCGGCGTAATTTGGGCATTATTATCCGATGTTCCTTTATTGGTATATTCTTCCGGTGCGGTACAAAGTCCGTAACTTGTGGCATCATCGGCCAGAGGGTCAATAACTTCACCTTTAAAACCGCCCTGACGATATTCCACATGCAAGTGTGACCCCGTTGAACCACCGGTATTTCCGACCAAGCCGATAACCTGGCCTTTTGTTACTCTTTGTCCGACGCTCACACCTGCACCGGAAAGGTGAGCATAAACCGTCCACATTCCGTTGTCGTGTTCAATAGCCACATAGTTTCCGTATCCGATAACGGTTCCGCTTGAATTAACGTTACAATTATATTTTACAATTCGAACAATACCGTCCGCCGCGGCGTATACGGCAGATCCGGTGCTGGCGGCATAGTCCGTTCCTTTATGGTCGGTTGATCCGACATTTGTTCCTCCGGATGAATTTTGTCCGCGTTTGCCGACACGGGATGATACGCGTGAAATCCCGTCGGCCGGAGCCGCATCGACACAATCTTCTTCATCACATTTTTTCGGAGGTGTGCACTCTCCGACGGTTTCTCCCGGATCTCTCGATTCTATTCCGCTGACGTCAACCATATCGGCAGCTGTGCCGGCTCGGCAGGAAGTTTCTGCCGCGGCCGGTGAGGCAAAAAACAACATAAACAGGGCAAGACCGCATAAAGCAGATGCGATCCCTGTTGTCGGCAGCTTAAAAAGCTGTTTTGTTTTTTTCCGGTCGTTCATAATCAATGCCTCATTCGTTATCCTTGTCCCGCCGATTTGTTTTCTTCTTCCCGTTTTTTCTCTTCTTCTTTCTTCTTGTCTTCTTTGCTGCTGTTTGCACCGGTCGCCGCCATATTATTAACATGCTGTCCGGCTTTTTTGATCGTCTGTCCGGTTTGTTTGACGGCACTTCCGGCGGCTTTTGTTGCTTTTCCTGCAGCTTTGGCCGCTTTCCCGGCGGCAGAAACGGCTGATCCTGCTGCAGATACGGCAGTTCCGGCTGCCCCGACTACGGCGCCGGCAACATTTCCGACAATCGGGATGGCTTGCATAGCTGCACCTGCTGCTTTCATACCTCCGCCGGCGGCTTTAAGACCGGTTCCTGCCGCTTGAGCAGCGCTTCCGGCAGCTTCCATTCCGGCTCCGGCGGCTTTTACACCGCTTCCTGCCGCGCTGACGGCAGTTCCGGCGCCTTTGGCCGTGTTGCCGACAGCCGTCTGTCCTTGTTTAAACTTGTTGCCGGTCGCGGCATGAAAGACCCCTTTAACCAGTCCGCCGGCAGCCCGGCCTGTTTGATGAACCGCAATATCGCCGGCCAGTTTTGCAGGAGCTATAGCCGCGGCTTTAATGGTATTGGCAATTTTAGCACTGTATTCATGCATTGGTCCGACCCCTTTAAAGACTTTATCGGGGAAGAACTTATCCGTATAAGTACCATTGGTGCCGATTAATTTGATCGCGTAAATAAAACAGATACAAAAGATGATAAACGGCCCGCCGGTTAATGAAAACTTATTAGAAACATAACTGATGTTATCATCTTCAAAAGCTTTAAAAAGCTGATCCACACCGCCGATTCCCTGATCAATCATGACCATGGCAAAAACCACGATAAGCGACAAAAATGCATAAGTTGCAGCGGCTTTTAGAATGATTGAGAAACAAACACTGACCTTTGTTTTAGTAATGTTAAAAGGCCATAAAGCAATAACGATCGGCAACGCCAAAATGGCAAAACCGATTTTAAAGCAAATATCCAAAAGATAATAGCTGACAAATAACATTAATAAAAGGCCGATAAACCAGATAACGGCGCCACACAACCATAACCAGATATTAGGAATTTCAAGCGCCATAAACTTAAAACCGGCACTCCATGAAAAACATGTCAGCCCGTTGCCGAGAACCAAATTGATGGAAACACGCCGGCTGATTCCTTCGGTAAAGAGCATAATTTTGTTCAAAACATCAGGAGATATCCAATTGCTCGGCCCGTTATATACATATTCTGTCTGATCTTCCGTTGGGGACGGCAGCCCGGAATCCAAAAAGGCATTGGCAAAATCAGCGCCGGTTGCCAAGATGGGATTGATAACCAAATCAATCATGGCCGTAACCCCGGCGGTAATAAAAACATAAGCAACAATAATTTTGAACGTAAATTTTCCCAGATCATTGACAATAGACGGCGCCTCAGGATCAGTGAGAGAAGAAACATGTTTGATAACGGTAAACGGAACCCAGAGCATCGTGCCGATAAGCAGGAGTTTAACGGCAGCTTCCTGAACAACATGATAACTTGATGCGCAAGCCGTCATAAAACCTTCCAGCAAAACTTTCATGGTCATACAGGAAAAACACATACTGTATCTTTCAGCCAGAGTGTTTTGAGCCGGGCAATGAACATTCGGTTTGAAAAAAGCTTTATAAACCGTGTCTTTAAGTTTTCTGATCCCTTCATCCCACACTTCTCCGATGATATTGGCGGCATGAGCATTGTTAAAAAGATTACAGTCAAGAAAAACAACGGCAACAAGGGCGGCGGCAACAACAAAGAGCCGGATAAAAAGCTGTTTTTGCAGGTTGGAATAATGAATAGGCATCATGGTTTCCTCCCTGCAAGTTCATTAACTCTGTCAATAATTTCTCGGCGCTTTTCCATGGCCTTGCCTAAAGCGGAATTATTCAGTTTGTCTTTAGCGCGCATAACAAATCCGATTTTTGTCAGACCTTTTGTCAGCCCGCCGGTCAATGCGTGAACTGCCAATAATGCAACACCCAACAGCTTTTTCTGGAATTCGTTGTCAACTGAACCGCCGACCAGACCGGTTGTAATTTCTCTGGCAACTTTGATTGTTCCGGTGATAAGAAAGGCAATAAGAAGAAGCGCCAGCATAACAGCCGTAAATTCATTGATCTGAAGTTCCGCATCTTTAGGATCAAAAACGTCCGGATTCTGCTGAATTATCTGGACAATTGCCATCAAAGCCATAGCAATCATAACAGCAATAGCCATCATAAAGGCAGAAGATGTTAAAATGGTTTTAAAGCCGAATTTGGCCCACCCGTCTTGAAACGGATATGCCATGACCAAAATTGGCATCATAATAACAATAACGGCAAATTTGAAGATATTGTCCACCAGATAAAAGACAAAAGAAACCTTGATGATGGTAAAACATATAATAAGCAATAGAGCATTGACCGTTGCCATAAAAGATCTTCCTTGCAGAACTCTGTAAGCAATGTTATAGCCCAATGTCAATCGCTCATTAATAGAACAGATCATGCATTGCATCATGGACAGTGTAGATGTCGGAAAACCGGATAACGTGGCATCTTTGCTTCCTTCGGCAACGCACATAACCGTTCTTTCAATTCTAAATACGCCCCCTAGAATTTTGAGCTCTTCTCCTTGGCCGGAAAATTTTACCCCGTCGTTTTCAGCAACGGCCGTAAGAACCCGCGATCCCAGCTCCAAAAAGGCATTATAAATTGGAAAAACAAAAGTATTAATCAGATATAGCATATTATCAGTTGAAGAGGCGATAAGGCCGCAGAAAAAACACAAAAATAATTTTCTCAAAATGTCGTTCCACAATTGGCCGGGATTTTCCTCCGCTACTGAACCGGTATATTTCAAAAGCCGCAAGGCAAACCAAATAGCAAAACCGACCATCACGGCCGCCATGGCACCTTTGGTAATTTTTTCATACATTCCCATGGCCGTTTCGCCCATAACGGTATACAAATCTTCAATCACGGCTTCCTGCCAGCAGCCTTTCATCTGCTCTGCTTCGGCATCCGGATTGTCATTCTGTTCAATGGCGCCATCGGCAGAACAGGACGGCAAAATCAGAATAACCGGCAGCAAAACGACCAGTATCTTGAGGAGATTTCGTATGTCCCGCAGAATACGCATGGCTTTTAACCTTTCTTAGCCGGCTGAGCCGGATTCTGTCCAGAAGTATTTGAAGCTGCAGCGCTGTTTTCCGGTCGCGGGCGGGCATTCAGGACCCGTTCCATTTCTGCCGTAATCCGGCCAAGGTTATTGGCAGAAGCTTCTGCCGCCGCTTTAGCCTCATTAAAACTGTTGCCGTTTCCGGCAGCATAAGCTGCCGCTTTTTGAGAATTTACATGATAAGAAACAGCCTGGGCGTTCATATTTTGACGCAGAGTTGTTGCCACCGATTCGGCCGAAGCTCGCTGAGCTCTTAAAGCTTCAAATTTACTTTGTGCCTGATTAAAGGCAGCTTGTGCGGCACTTTCCTGCGGAGTCCCTTTGGCTTGTTCCAAGGCGGCACGCGCCATATTGGCTTCTTGCTGCGCTTGCGCTGTTTGGGCTGAAATTTCATTATATGTCGCAAAAGCCTTGGTAGCTTCTTCTTTTGCCTTTTCATAGTTTTTCAGCGCTTCTTGCTGCATTTGCCGTGCTTCTTCCAAAATTTTAGAGTCCATATTGCCGGCAAACTGGCTTGCGGCTGCAGCAGCCCCGCCGACGGCTCCCGGAGCGTTGGCAAAAGAAGTCTGTGGACCGTTCTGACCGTTAAAGGCATTTCTGACATTAGGAGTATTCGTTCCGCCTGTTGTTGTCGCCCCTGCAGCTGGCATATTTGCGCTGGTCGGTGGAGTTTGCCCGGTTTGCATTGCAGAATTTTGCGGAGCATTCCCGTTTTGTGTCGCAGGTGTCTGGGGTTTTGTCCATTTATTCATACCCAGAGCTTTGCCGGCTGCTCCCAATTTTGCATAATTTGCCACATTTCGGGCACCTCTTTGTACAAACTGTTTGGTTGCATCATAAGCTTTGGAAGCTTGTCGGGCGCCGACAGCCAAAATAGGAGCTGCTGCGGCATTGCCGATTTTCTTAGCCGGTCTGACAACTGCACTGGCAGCCATACCGCCAATGTTACGGCCGATTTCGGCACCACCGCCGCCGGCAAATTGTCCGGCCAGAACAGAAGCCTGGGCGCAGAATTTGAAGCCGAAAATAGTACAGCACAACAAGATTAAGAATCCACCGAAACTCCAGTCTAAAGTAGTCTTTACAACATCAATTTTGTTCTGATTAAGAGCATCCTGCAAAGCGCCCAAACCGCCATCGGCAGTTAAAGATTCTGCAATAAGCACAACATTAACGCTGACAACAACGCCCATAAAGATAAAGACAAAAAATGCATTCAAGAGAAGTTTGAGCCCGGCTTGTGAATATCCCGACGTAATCTTAAAAGGCCAGCAGGCCATTAAGAAACAAAGAAGTGCTCCAAATATACCGAGTTGAACAACCGTATCAATCAGATAGAATGCAAAAGCAAAAGATAACAGTAAAGAACATAAATACACCACAGCCCCTTGTCCGAGCAAGCCAAAACCGGCACCAATACTGCCCCCGTCAAGAATGGATGTTAGTTCTTTTAGGCCAAAACACCAAATCGCTCCGCCGGCCGCTTGAGCAAAAGCAATTTCTTGCTGAATTGAAACAATATAGCATTCTAAGCCTTGATAAAGGCCGTCCGGCAGGATTCCCGTCAACGAAGCCGAAGCCCCTTCTTTACATGCCGCCATGGTTTCGGCGCCGGCGCCAAAAAGCAAATTCCCGCCAAAATCAAGTCCGGCCATGAGCAAAGGATTAATAAATAATGTATAAATTTCATTAACATTGGACAACAGGAGAAAAACAACCAAGACTTTAAAAGCCATAATCAACAATCCGGTCAGATATTTCGGTGCATCTTGCTTTGTAAAGGAGCTGACATAGCCGAGAGCTGAAAAGGCAATATACACGGCAAAAGCCACAACCAAAACATTGCGGATGGGAATGGCTGTTTTGTCTGTTGCAGTTTGAGCCATGGTCTGTGCAGCGCCGTATAATACTTTGAATAATGGGCAAAAAAGACATTCTCTTGCCTCAGCAAGCCGGGTGTTCAGGTCATCGCATCCCCGATCTTTTCCTTCTTCTCCCACCTGGTCTTCCTGGCATTTCCACTCTCCGGAGGTTCTGTCACAATATTGATATTGCCCGTCATTACAAATGTTTCTGTCGCCGCCGCAATCCTTGAAAGCGGCAAAAGCATCCGAAACAAAAAACAAGGCAGACAGCCAGAAAAACAATATTGTCAAAAATTTATTTATTTTCATTGTTGTCCTCTTGTTTAAACGGGTTGCCCAGAATTTTAAATGCAATTACAAACAAAGCGGCAATAACAATAAAAATAAAAACCAAAAAACCGGTTCCCGAAATCCATGAAAAAATATCAAACCAATATAAAAATGCACCTATACAGATGAACCCCAAATATCCGGCCAATGTTTTCATTTTAGTTTCTTTCCGTCTGTTTATTATTCAGTATATCATAAAAAACATAAAAATTATGTTACAGTTTCTTTATTTTTTGCTTATTTGAAGCGCCCTTTGGCCAGAAAATTCAAAACGGCGCAGGAAACCCTCAAATTTTTAAAAACATTCCAGTTGCTGTTTTTGATTTCTACCATGCTTTTAACCTCGGCAAGTTTAGATTCGTTTTCGTTTGGCAAAATGGCTGCTAATTTGTCGGGCAAAAAGCGGATAAATTTTTTCAACGGATGTTCACAATAAATAATTCCTGTTTCAATATTGGCAGGAAAAGACGGGATTCTGCGAACTTTTTGAATAGTCATCTCCTCTGTTACCGGGCCAAAAATCCATCGCAAAAGCTTATTTTTCCCCAAGGCGGTAATAAACGCGCTGCCCTGATTCGCGGGACAAACCAAAACAATTCTTTTAACTCTGATTCTCTCTTTCCACGAGGCTTTGACAGACAAGAGTTTTCGCAGGATGACTGCGCCGATTCCTTTTGCGACAAAATAAACTTCTTGCACATCTTCCAGATGGTTCATCATAAACAAAATCTGTTTGACATGTCCGTCAATTTTTTTCTCCGTGGAAGGATAATTAATGGCAGCAACCAAATAGCCTTTTTTCAAGGCCTTGCGCCATAAGGGACGAAAAACATTTTTACTTTCGGCAAAGCCGTGCAGCATTATGATCATCGGGCCTTTTTGCCGGGGCATCTGATACACGTCAATAAATTTAACAAAGGCTTTACGACACTCTTCAAAACTGCCGCGATGCCGTTCAATATCCCATGCGTCTAGCAGGCGGTATTTTTTAGATTCGAGATTGCGCTGGATACGCCATTTCTGATAAAAGAATACATCTTCCCAAAATTGGCCGCCCCCAAAAGTGAAAAACGTAAACTTCATGCGCGATTCCTTAGTTAATGTGACTCTGATTCGGAATTGCCGTTATCGTAACAATAGCCGAATCACTGCCGTCTTGTTGAATCAAAATTTGTACGGCCCGGTTGTTTCTGACATAAGTCATATGGCTGATTTTTGCCCGTACCGTGGCAACTTCGACCCATTTTAATTTAGGCATTTCAAGGACATAAAAGTCAAAAATGCTGCTGGCATTGTAAGGAACATCATAAACCAGACTCCCAATCCAGTTTTCTCCGCTACCCAGAGCTTTGGTTTCTTCCAAGTCTATATAAGCCTGGTCAGGAAACGGCATATCCGGAAAATTGGCAAATGCCGGTGGAATCTCGCTGCCGTCTATACCTAACAGCCTGGGTTTATCAGAGGCACAGGCCGAAAGAAGTAAGACTAAAGTAAATACTAAAATATTGTTTTTTAACATAATTGGTACCTTGTTTAATGTCATAATTGTGCTATTCTCTCTGATTGTACGCCGTATAAGGTTAAAAAAAAGAAAACAAAACGCCAAAACGATCAATTGCTAAATTTAAAAAAAATTTTTTCATCATTTTTCAAAGAATTAAAAAAAAGATAATAAAAAATGAATTTTTTTTAAAAAAAGTTATTGACAATGAAGAAAGGTGAGGCTATAAGGTCAATCACCGAGCGGACGGGAGGCAGCGAAGAGCTGG
>CALXRP010000012.1 GCA_944390885.1 uncultured Alphaproteobacteria bacterium | reverse complement strand
GCTATGTTGAGCCCAATTCCGACTAAATTTGTTGTATCGGTAAAGCAAGAGCTTTCCTCACAACAAAAAGTCTCATTGCTTGGCTCATAAAAACAATCATTACTTTGATTGTTTTTATTTCGCAGTGTTCGCCCCAGATTGAATAATATCCTGTCTTTATGGCAGGTTTTTTTTATGGGCGAACGCCGATTTGCGTTCAGCGCAAACCGGCATGGGGCTATGTTGAGCCCAATTCCGACTAAATTTGTTGTATCGGTAAAGCAAGAGCTTTCCTCACAACAAAAAGTCTCATTTGACGCTTTTTAAGATTTGCAGATTGTTTTGAAATAATCCGGCATTTCATCAAACGGGCATTGCCGACAGATTTCTATGCTATGATCCGGAGAAAGAGGAATTTCGGCATTGTTTTCTTGAATTTTGCGCGCAATCAGTTTGTAGTTCTTTTGGATAAAACAGTTTCTGCGCGGGAGATTGAAGGCTTGGTTCATTTTTAGCCAAATGTCGGACAGGGGCGTTTGGGTTATGTTTCCAAAACTGAGCGGGGTGAAATCGCAGGGGCATACTTCTCCCGCGTTATCAATGAACATATGTTGAGTTCCGGCTCCGCAACCGAAAAGTTCCGGACTTTCTATCTGATTAAAAGAACAGACTTTTGTTGCCGGCGATTTGGCATTTGTACGGATATGAAATTGTCTTAATTCTTTTATATCTTGGCCGGATATGATTGTTTGGCTGTTGTTTAGGAGTTTGCCGCACGGCATAGCTTCAATAATACGGTATTCATTGACTTTCATACGAGAGACAAGATCGTAGATTTTTTGGTAGCTTTGTTCTTTCATGAATTCCGGCGTTGCAACAGATGAAACCATGGTATACAGTCCGCTTTTCCGAGCCGTTTGTATGGCAGACATGACTTCGGCAAAAGCATTTGTTCGTCCGCGCAGCCGGTTGTGGATTTCCGGAATATGACTGTCCAAGCTAAAGCAGATTGCCCATAATCCGGCTTGTTTTAATTTTTCTGCTGTGGTTATGTCCAGATTGTATCCGGTTGTAAAAAGGATTGTTTCCGCTCCATTTTGAACGCTTCTTTTTATTAAAGCACAGATGTCCGGATGCAAAAGAGGTTCGCCGCCGGTAAAGCCGATAATGCTGGTTCCCAGGCGGCAGAGGCTGTCTATTAACGAAAGTTGTTTTTCTATCGGAAGGTCTGGGCGGCTGCGACCTTTGAAACTGCAATGCCAACAATTATACGGACAATTTTTTGTTACGGCAATATAGGCTGAAACCGGGGAGAGTTTTCTGCCAGAAAGAAGGTTTGTGAACATGCGGTTATAGGCCTCGGAAGGAAAAGGAGGCAGAAAAGAATTGATTACAAAACGTCCGTTATGCCTGGAGATACATTCGGAAGAAAGAAAGGCTTTGGCGAATTTGAATGTTGATGTTTTTAACTTTTTATTTTTGTTTATTTCATTTTGTACAGAGGCCGGAAGGCGCTCTTTTCCTTGTTTTCTCAGCTCTTTCATAACGGTCAGCGGCGTTTGTGTGACTTTTGGGGTGGCCATGATCCATAAAAGCATTGCTATTTGTTTTAATCTTCCGAACATTATTTTTTCCTATATATTCCGATAATATGACGGTGAACCAGCGGAGCTGTGCTTTTTTGCAGTTCTTTTTTGAATAAATCCATATCCAAAACCTGTTCAAACCCGGCCATTATACCGGTTTTGAATACCCATTCGGCGATATCTTTATTTTTTTCCGAAATGGGAATTGTGTTTCTTTCAGTATATAGCTGAGTGAAGCCGGGCTGTTGTATAAAAGAGAAATCTTTTGGAAATCTGGGCCATAGAAGTTTTTTTATGCTTTGCGGGTGTTTATACATTGTTTGACGAAATGCATCAAATATTTTGGGAAGTGTATCAATTGTGTTGACGATAAAGGCAAAAATTCCGCCGCTTTCCAAGATGCGATAAGCTTCATCGGCTATTTTGTGCGGATGGGAATAGCCGATTGCCCAGGACGAGCAGACAAGTGTTGCGCTATTGTCCGGCTGTTGTTTTAAATAATCAAGCATATCGGCGCAAATAAATTTGGTTTTAGGGCATTTTTTTTGGGCTTGTTTCAGCATTTCGGGAGAAAGATCAATTCCGATAACCGGATTGTGGGGATACTTTGTGCCCAGATAATGGGTTGAAAATCCGGTTCCGCAACCGAGATCAAGAATTGTTTTGTCTGAAGAAAGCTGCGGCAAGCGTTGCAAAAACTGCTTTGTGTGGTCTTGGATATGGCACAGCCAGTTTTGGTCATATTCAGACGCAATTTTATTATAGCCGTCGGCATAATCCCGGTTGCTTAAAAAACGGCAAGTCAGCAGTTTGAATAACAGGACTGCATTCAGCCTCAGACAAGAAAGGTATCTGTTCATTAAATCGGGCCGCAAGCACTGATTAAAGCGATCAAGGCAAGAATTGTAAAAAATTTTTTCATTTTTTTCTCCTGAATGTGTTGTAAAGCAGTAATGAGGCCATATTGGATATGACCAATTGGAAATAAGCCGTTAACAGAACAGCCGGTAGAGAACAGACTAAAAACAGCGGGAGGTTGACGGAAACAGGACCACCGTATTTATGAACCGTTGCGGTTTTGTAAAACGGCAATTGAGCTATATCGCTATTGTTTTTTAATCTTTCTAAGGAGACTTGCGCGATTGTTCCTGCAAATTCTTTAATGATGAAAAATAAAATGGTAAAAAAGGCAAGCCCAAGTAACATGGCAAAAAAATAGAAAAAACGATTGTCGGGAGAAGCTGGTGTTGAAATACCGTTTTTGAGATTATGCCAAACCAGAAAGAACAACAGGAGAGCTTTGGGTAAAAATTTGATATATAGCAGATAGTATCCATCATTTGTATATAGGCCTATTTCTGAAGAATGATACCCAAATACGGCAGCTCCGATTACGGCTAAAACGGCAAACAGGACGACAATACCTTTCAAAAAGATTCCGGAAGGAAATTTTTTGATGTTAAAACTTTGTGCGATATTGCGGAAGGTCAGATCTATCATGTTTATTTTCCCCGTTTGATAATATTAATCAGCAATAAAGATATCATATTTGATATGGTCAATTGAAAATAGGCAGTTAGGAAAATGGCAGGGATCGATCGGATGAGGAATTCCGGCATTTGCGGCGCGCATATTATATTTTGTCCCCTGGCAATATCCATAATGCTTTGCGGAATTTGAGAAGGAAGAGGGAGGCATTTTAATGCGTTCGGATTGAGAACAAGTTTTCCGGCAAATTCCTTGCATAAGAAGGCAAAGATAAAAAATATCAGGATCAACAGACTCAAAATGACGCTGTATCCGAGCAGGTTTTGCGGTTTGGAAGTTAGTGTAGATTTGTTGTGTAAGTTGTAACCAATAATCAAAATCAATAAGAAAATTTTAGGGATTATTTTTATAAATAAAGTGTATTCGGCGCTGGGAGTCGGAAAAAGTGCAGAGCGACGGTAGTCAAAGAAATAACTGCCGCAAATGACAAGGATTATGAATATTAGCAGAACCGGCAGAGCAAGTTTGTAAGAAGGAAATTTTTGAATAAGGAACGCTCTTCCGAAATCTTTAAAGCTTTGTTTTAATGTATTCATTTTTCCTCCTTTTTATGAAAATTGTAAAGGCATTTATGAAAATGTAAATATTAAAAATTGATTTGTGCAGAAAATTTGTTTGAAAAAGCGGTTTCTGAGAGAGTGGAAAATCATCAGAAAACAATTCTATAATTTAATAATTTGGCTGTTCATTTTGTTTACAAGTTATAATTTTGTGATATTATTTTTAATCATTAGCTTATATAGAGGGGGGATTATGCATAAAGTATTCATTTTGTTCTTTTTGCTTATTGTTACGGCTTGCAGTTCCTTGCCGGTGGCAGAGAAGAAAGATTTTTCTTCAGAGCCTCGTGTTGTGCAGAAGGATGTTGTGCAGTCCTCAAATGTTCAGGCGAAAAAGACGGTAATTTTGTATCCGCCCAAGGTGCAAAAGTATGTTGATAATAATGCCGCTGTAAGACAACTTCGGCTGGTAGATGCCAAGCATGCTCAAAATCGTTTTAAACATAATTGTACGGTAGAAAAATTTGTTGCCGGGCTTAATGCTGCTTCATTGACTATTACCAAAGAGAGTGATGAGCAGCTTAGAATTCAAACTATGGGCGGAAAATTAGGAAATGGCGATATAGTTATTGTTTTTAATGGACAATGGGCAACTCTTAAATCTGTCGAAATGGGGAAGATAAAGCAAAAAGATGAGGCTATTTTGGAAAAAGTAGCACAGAATTTGTGTCAGGCAGCAACAGATAAAGCAAAATAACATGCAAAAAAATTTATATGATATTTTGGGTGTTGAGCCCACAGCAACGGTGACGGAAATAAAAGCGGCTTATCGAAAGTTGGCACAAAAATATCATCCTGATATGCAGAAAGAGAAATCTGAAGAGGCGGAAGAAAAATTTAAAGAGGTGACCGCGGCATACGAGATTCTCGGAGATAAAGAAAAACGCAAGGGGTATGATGCTTTTCTGCGACAGGGACAAAAGGCAGATATGTCGTCAGGGTCAGCAGAACCGGAAGACAGGCCAGAGGAAGATTTTGTTTATGAAAAGAAAAAGGCCAGGGTTAAGACTAAAACGGCTGTTCATATCGGAATAAAGCATGTAAATTTGGAGTTGTTTCTTTTTTGTGTAGGTGTGGCGATTGTCGGAATTGTTTGCAGTCTGCTTTGGGGAGATAAAGAAATTGTCGGGGCGGAATTGCTTAAAGACTCTTTTTATTATAATAAACCGGAGATTAGTGAGGCGACAAAAGCGGGAAATTTGACTAAAGGGACAATTGTAGAAGTCATTGGTGAAAATGTCAAAAGCGGTTGGGTGACAATTGAGCCGGGATATATTCAAAAAAATGCATTGTCGGAAATTAAAGCCAGAACGGTAGAGGCAGATTGGGCGATTTGGGTTAATTTGTTGTCTTTTGTTGTTCTTTTTATTGGTTTGAATATTATATTTTTGCGTTTGATTGCATTTTGGCGCGTGAAAGTGGTTATTAAAAATTGTGTGGGAAAATATAATATAGACGAGAATGCTGTTGCTGATAGTATTAATTATGCAACGACCTTGACAAGAGCGATAGTTTTATTTTTGGGTTCTATATTTCTAACGGTATTTATCAGAGAGCAGATTGATGCGATGGTTGTTTCTTATGCATTATCTGCCGGAGAGAGTGCTATTTTGAATTTTATGGTAAGTACGTATCAGGAATATCCCCGAATTTTTCGGTTTATGCTTTGGCTAATTATTTATGTGGGGGTAGGTTATGGCATGATGGTTTGGGCTTTAGGGCGATTTACATGTCCTGATTGCGGCACTCCATTTAGTTTTTTTGTAGTGAGAACATACAGAACTGATAAAAGTGTATTTACCAGAACGGAATATCGTAATGTTACAACACAGCGCGGAACTCGATCTCGCCCTTATCAGGTTTCTTATATGAAATATCGTCTTCATACGGTTCAAAAATGTCGTGAATGCCAGTATTCTCTTGATACATCTCGTTGGAAAACGGAAAAGTGTTGATAAGGGACGGATTATTGACATACTTATAACAGGTTCCCAAGTTTTGTCGACGGGAGAATTTTAGAGAAAGAAAGCCTCCGGAGGACCGGAGGCTTAAGTTTTGTGAGCTATTTACAACAATACCATAGTGAATTACATCCATAGTCTGTGCAACCTTCACCTGTACCGCCACCGACACCATCGCAAGTTGTGCTCATGGTATCTGTCCATCTACCTCTTAATGTACATTTCGGATTGGTACGCCATTGTTTGCAGGTATCTGTACAGGTTCTCATTTCGCATTTGTAACAGGTTCCCGAGGTTTGTCCGCAGGTGCATTTTTTTGCAGTTGTACCAGTTTGTTTTTGACTTGAACCACACGGATTGGAACTATATCCAGATGGGCAGGTAAAGTTGTGGGTGTGGGCTTTTATACAGCTGTTGCCGCTCTTAGTATATCCCGAGTTACAGCTATTCAGTTTATATTTTGTACTCTTTGAACAATTGGAAGCTACGGCAGTACAACTTGAGCAGCTTCCGTTGCTCGGACAAGACGACAAAGAATATCCTGAGCAGCTTTGAACCGTGCAGGTTGTCGGCGACGGATCTGGCTTAGGATCAGGATTGGTTGGTGTTGTCGGAGCGGATTTACAGCTCTTACAAGCCGAACAGCATGGACAATAGGTTTCACACCCGTACGAACAGCTTTTGTGCGTTGAATGGGTGCAGCTTGGCGGTGTCGGATCAGAGCATGTATTGCAGCATGTTCTGGTGCCGCCGCAGCCGTCCGAACAACTGTAAGATCCACATTCGCAGCCGGTCTCGCTGCGAGACGGCGTACATTTTGGTGAGCAGGTTACACAAGCTCTTCCGTTGAAATCATTTGTTCCGCCGGTAGCCGTTGCATTCTCGCTGGATGAACAGCTGGTGTTGCAGTCATTACCGTAACGACAAACATAACAGGTTTCGCCGCAGCCGGTGGAAGAGGTGTAATCTGTTACATAAGGATAAGAACAAGGAGATGTCGTTCCGGCCCGACAACGGGTGTCACAACATTCCTGATATTTTCCGTCGCATATTTTGCCGACACCACGATAAGGCGAGGTACAAGTCTGATTGTAACTTGCCGGACAATAACATTCGGAAATCCAATCGCTGCTGTGTGGGCAGGTATGGTCAAAAATTTTGGGATCAGGACATTGTGGTTTGCTTAAAGCCAAGTGATATACCGGATTTTTTGAGCGTTCGCAAAGACAGTAATCTTCGCCGCCGCCGGAACATCCCTCAAATTCCATGGTTTCTTCCATATAGTCCGGAAGAAAAGTTGTTTTTGCATCAGCTGACGATGAAAAACAGGTAGCCAGTATCATAAAGATAAAAGCATCGCTTTTTCTTTCCATTTATCTTCTCCACTATGCTACACCCTTTTAATATATCAGAATATACAAAGTTTGTCAATTTGAATGCCCAAAAGGCACAGATTTTATCCGTGCCTTTTGATTTTTTGACTGAGAAATCAGCTATTTGCTCAATTCTTCTTCGGTGAATTCGGAATCATCGGCGTTTTCATCATATTCAATACCGAGTTTGGCAAGCATATCGTCATTGATGTCTTCCCTTTGAGCCACAATCCAGTCCGGAACGTTAGGTGCGGCCGGGAGAGCTGCCAGAGCTTTCATCCTTTTATCAAGGTACCAACGGGGAGAATCCGCCATAATCGGGCGATCGATGTAACTTTGCATCAAAACAACCTGTTTTAGCATTGGCAGACTCAGCAGATCCGTTGTGCTGATGACCGGAACGCCCTGCAGCTGATAGCTGACATTTTTGGCAAAGGGGTTGGCGCTCTTGCTCATGCCTTCGCTCTTGGAGAACGAGGTTGTCTGAACGGTTTTGTTGCCGATCATTTTGGAGAAACGCGATGCCGTCTGCTCGTTGTTTTGTGACAGAATGACTTTGCAGGCGGTTGTGGAAATAACGGTTTCCAAATCGTCTTTGCCGTATTTACCGGAAATCTGCCCCAAATCCTGTCCGATGAGCAGATAAGCCACTTTTTGTCCGCGTCCGACGGCCGGCCCTTCAATAACGGCGCTCAGCTTCGGCATGGTCGGGAACTCGTCCAGAACGAACAGCGCCGGGAACGGCCCCATTTTGCCGTCTGTTTTGTGAACGGATTTCGGCGGGTTTGCAATCAGATATCTTGACATAGAGTCAATAAAGATACCGGAAATCGTGCTCAATGCGGCGGCATCGACCACGTTAACGGAAAGATAAACCGAGATGGGTTTGAATTCGCCGGTGACAGGGTCTTTTATACCGCGTAAATCTTTGAACTGGATGTCGCTGAAACTTGTGCGGGCAACAACGGCGGAGTTTTTAAAGATGTTTAAACCGGCAAATGCCGTTGACATAACGGAACCGCGTTCTTTATCCGGCATGGAGCTCAACTGGCTCAGCTCGGTGATACACCGGGGCGAATAACCGAATTTTTCAGCTTCTTCTACAGCTGCGTCCAGCATATCACGCATCGGGTCGGCAAAGGCTGCCGACTGGTCACCTTCATCCATACGGCGTTTGATGTCTTTGGATTGTTTGATCTGCGCTTCGGTAATCCATTCCAGAATCATGGCAATGCAGGCTTCATGCCCGATCCATTTGTCCGGCAGTAACGCCCAGGTGCCGATTGGCAGATAGTTGTCGATGGTCAGGGTATTATTACGCAGGTTAGAAATGGCAATTTTGGCGGCCGTATCTTTCATGACGCTGTAATAGCCTTCCAGAACTCTCCGGTCTTCCGCATCGAGTTTGCCTTCATAAACGCGGCCGATAAAGTAGTCATTGGCGCGGGCTTTTTCGCATTTTGATACAATAAAATGGATAAAGCCGGTCAAGGCTGCACGTCCGGTTTGTGACCAGTGCGGGTCGGCGCCGCCTTTCGGGTCTTCAACCAGGATTTTGCACATGGAATCGACATACATATCACGATCCGGCCCAACCTGCGGAACGGCGTTGGCAGACAATGCGTTCCAGCTCGGATAATAAATCCCTTCCGCCGGATTGTCTTCCGCACCCCAGTTGATGACAAAGACAGGGCCTTCTTTTGCCCGGGCTCCGGTTGTGGAATAGCACAATTCCGGTTTCGGGTCGTTGACGATAATGCTCATGCCGGGAGAGTTGAAAATCGTCGGCATAACCACGCCGACCGTTTTACCGGTTCCCGGAGGAGCGCAGCATAATACGGAAAGTGTTTCGTTCATGCGCAGGAGATGCCCCTTAAAACGTCCGATAACAATGCAGAAACCGGTCAGAAGTTTCATCTTTTTGATGTCGGCAAGCGTTGCAATGCGCGCAGAACCGTGAATGTTTGACTGAAAACGGTAAGGATTGAGCAGGATTCCGCCCATCAGGCCAAAAGGAAAGACAATAAAAGGCAAGGCCGGAAGCCATAAACTGAACGAAAAAGGTCCGTGATAACGCGAAACCTGGCCAAACCAGTTCCAATAACGCGATATCAGATAATCCGGATTTTCAAAAACAACTTTGATAAAACGGGTGGCGACGCTGAGCGAATCTTTGGATATTCCGCTGCCGATAAGATAGCCGAGCGGCATACATATAACGGCCAAAAACGCCGTGAGGGCGCAAGTGATGATGATGGTCAGCACGACCCATTTGACGGCATTGTTATATTCATCCCATTCGCTGCCGGATCTGTCAATTGCCATTTATTGTTCCTATGCAATGCTTCTAATAAATTTTTTAAGTTTTTCAAATTCGTCTTTATCAATCGGCGTTTCGGCCTCTTCAAGACTCTTCGAGAACAATTTTAATTCTTTTGGAGAGCCTCTGTCAATCCTTGTAACAGAGATATGCATATTATCCCAAATTTCAAACATGTCTTCCGCATTGATGATGTTACCGATTTGAACAATGACAAAAGCATTGACCGTATATTCCATTTCGGCTTCCTGCAGCTTGGTTTTTAAGGCCTGACGGGCAACGTCGATTTTGCGAACCGGCGAAATGCGGTGGGAACTCTCTGAGAACCATAGCGGTTCTTCATCGTTAAAACGTTCTTCGTCTGCCAGCCAGTCTCCCGGTTCTTTATCTATCAGACAGAGGTTGATTTGCGTTCCGGAAACGGCAATAAAGTCAATGAGCGTATTTTTGATGGTGGCGGCCGTGATGGCTTCATAGCCTTTTTGCTTGATGACTTCCAGCGTGGAGTTGGCAACCCGCGGCGCTTTTCCCGTATCAAAAGGCAGGGGCTTTTTGCCGCTTTGGGCGGCTGCGGCTTTGGGCGCGTTGTCTTTGCGCGGCGGTCGCTGCTGGTTGTTATCGCGTTGTTTGCTCGGATCTTTTTTCCGATTGTTGCGCGGAGCCGGTTCTTCTGCTTTGACGGCCGGTTTTTCTTCCGGTTTGTCGTCAAACGCGTCTATGTTAAATTCAAAATCGTCTTCATCGTCAAACTGAAAGAGAGAATGATCAAACACGGCCGGGGTTGGGGCAGTGCTTTCTTTTTCTATCAGGCTCGGACTTTGCGGCAGAGGTTTGGGAGCGGCGGGCGCAACCGGTTTTGAAGCCGGTTTGGCAGCGGATTTTCCCGGTTTGTCATCGGTATAATAAGAATTGTCCAATACCACGCCAATGCTGCGCGGGCGGATTTCTTTGTATGATTTTTTCTTTTTCACGCCTTTGAGTGAAGAGTGGGTGATGATCTTGACCGGTTTCAGGAAAGTATTTTTGATCATCTGCCAGGGGAGGGACAGCAACCGTCCGATGATGTTTTCCCATGCGATCAGGCTCAAGGCGGCCCAGCCCGTCAGCCAAAGAGGTATGAATGTGAGAATGATCAAGATAAAAGCCCATTCTTTGGGTTCGTCTATGATCCAGCCGGAAAGCCATAAGTTCCAGGCAATGTTCCAATGCTCGGGGTTGAAAATATCAAAATACCAGTTTTGAAGCATAATAATCCGAATCCCTTCCAGAAAAAATATGCTCCAGAAGAGACCGACGATTATTACCCTGCTTAAAACGAGTATCGGTTTCAACATGTTCTCCCGTTAACTTTTCTTTTGAGCTTTGCTCAATTTGTTTTTTACGGCCTCGCGGATTTTGTCGGCATCTTGTTCCGGGTTGGCCTTGACGGCTTCCGTCGCGACTTTGATGTCTTCTTCAATTTTTGTTCCCTGGCCCATGTTTTTCAGAATAATGCGTTTGCCGGCTCGGTTGCCGTATTTTTTTGCAATATGGCGGTTGTAGGCTTCAAACGGCCAGACAAGTATTTTTATCAGGCTGATGCGGCACAACATTCTCCATCCCAGCAGCCAGATTATCGGTGTAACGACCAATGTCAGCAGAAAAGCGTAGTCTTTTCCTTCACGGATGACACCGCCGTAATCCCAAAACAGTGCAATTTTGTGCCAGCTGTCGGGCAAAAACAGATCAAATCCCCACAGATATAAAAACAAAATATTGGCATAGTAGAAGTAAAGGTAACTCCAAACTATGCCGATTAAGCCTATCTTGAGAATTTTTGTTATCATTTGGTTTGTTCTTTCAACTTTCTCATTTGTTGGAACGCTTGCTGGTCCAAACTAATCTGCTGGGCATTAAGACTTCCGGTTCGGGCTTTTTCTGCCAGAAGCGGGTTTTTGGTTTTGGCACAGGCCTGGCGGAATTGTTCACGGCGTTTGGTCAGGTCGGCCTTGCGCGCTTCAATTAGCGCTTCCCGTTTTTCCAGGTTTTCTTTAACGGCAGAGAGGTTTTCTTGTCTTGATACCATTTCTTCCGCCATTTCGATTAAGCCTGCTTGAGCCTCGTAGGGTTTGTCTTTTGCAGCGGCAACGTCTTTTTCTATTTGCTGCAGGTACGGATTGTCGGCCGGTTGTTTGCCGTTTTCCTGATAATTCCCTTTTTGGATTTCGCTTGTGATATGTTCCTTGGCTTTTAATGACGTTTTAAAGTAGTCTTCAACTGTTTCGGGGATGTTTTGTCCGTTTTGAGCCGCCTGATTTATCAGTTCCGAAAATTCTTTGCGGGCTTCCAGTTTTAACATCTCATGAACTTTTTGTTCATCCGTTCCGTTATAGGCATCGGCATCTTTGGCTTTTGCCGTTAACATGCGAGCAGTTGCCATATTGGTTGAATACAGATCGGCAATTTCCGTCGTATATAACATGGTAGCAGAAAAAGTTTTCATATTATCCGGTGACAGGATTTCGTTCAATTTTTGCGGATCTGCTTTTTGAAGGATATCCATTGTTTCCGGCGACATGAATTTTAAATTGTGATATTCGCCGCGGCGGATAATCCCGGCAATGCCTTCTATCAGTTTTTTGTTTTCATCCGTTAGAACGGATTGTTCCGGCAGCGGCAGATTTTGGCTGTGGATGCTTTGAACCGTTTGGGTAAAGCTTTGCGTCCGGTCTTGCGGCTTTTGGGCTGCATTTTGGGCTTGGGGTGTTTCTTGTGCTTTTTCCCGCAGTTTTTGGCGTTGTTCTTTTACATTTTCCCAGAGCCGGTCTTTTCCGTATTTGGCGGTTTTAATGACGCTGTCAATTGCCCAGACGGTGCCGAATGTTACGGTATTTACAACTTTATTCAGGCTCCAGTCCAGTCCCTCAATGACGATTTCTTTGAAAAGAAAATCGATGATATCCGTGTATTCAATCAGTTTGTCACGTTTCCAGTCGGCTTTTGCCCGGTCGCCGCCGCCCCGAGAAGCTTTTCCTTTGTTTTCTTCCTCGTCGTCTGTTTTGCCTTTTTGTGCTTCCAGTTGTTGTTTTTCGTCAGGTGTCAACAGGTCGAGCTCAGACAATTTTACTTTTTTCTTGTCTTGTTCATTAACCTTGAGTTTGTTTTTTTCTTCTCCGGTTACGGCAATCGAATCGCTATCGCTTTCATTGATGATGATTTTGTTTTTCATAGCGTTTATTTTTTCCCGTTTAGCGTTTGTTTCTTCGTCAAGACTCATTTTTATTTTTCCTAACAAAAACTTGTTTTATTTTATGCTAACACAAGTTTTGTATTTTGTCTACATTTTTTCTAAAAATTCTGAAAAAAGCTTAAGCCTTTAGTTTTTTTAGAAAATTCCCGATAATCCGGTTGAATTTTATTCCGTCTTCCGGTTTGCTTTTTATTAGGCCGAACAGCCGGGGCGGAATTTTGGAAACTTCTATCGGGGCATAAGTTGCCGGGTTGGTTGTGAGAATTTCGCGTGCGCCGACGGGGTCTTTGCGGGCTGTTTTGAAGTAGTTGACCACCAGGCGCTCGGAGTTGATCGGAAATTTTTGCTCATCAATTAAGGCAATGTATTTTTTTATCTTGGCCTGACGGGCCTCGTGTTCTTCAATGATTTTCTTTTCAATCCATCTTTTTTTGGCTTTGATCCGGCGGCTTTCATAAGCTATTTCGCAGCTTTCAATCTCTATCAGGACTTCAACGTAAGAAATCAGGGCAAGCTGCAGGGTTTCGTCTTCTTCTTTTTCGGCAAAATTCAAAATGTCATCATCGCTGGCATCCGGACGCAGGTCTTTGATGTCTTCGCCATGGGCTTTTAACATGATGTCCCAGCCATCCAGCGTGGCGTCGGTGAAAACAGCGCTGACTTTGGGTTTGTAGCGCGGATAAAGGAGTTCTTTCGTGACGGCAAAGGTTGGAACTTTCAGACCGGCTTGTCCGGCCATGGTTTCTATGGCGTTGCGAAAGTTCTGAAAAGCGGAGAAAAGTGCATCTTCTTCTTCGCATAAGGTAATGTCGTTTTTATTCGGTTGTGGGGCAGGATCCGGTTTGGGGGCTTCCTGTTTTTGAGGTTGGCCAACAGGTGCTTCCGTTTTTGTCGGTTCATCCCGGTTTATCGGCTGGCGGACAGTATGACGGACTTTTGTTTCTTCGGCTATTTCTTCTTTCTTTTCTTCAATTTCAGTATCTATGTCTTTGAGTTCCGAGGCGATAAAGTCGTTTAACAGGCGGTTGAAC
Organism: uncultured Alphaproteobacteria bacterium; assembly: GCA_944390885.1. GTDB lineage: Bacteria > Pseudomonadota > Alphaproteobacteria > RF32 > CAG-239 > MGBC133411. The sequence continues at coordinate 44,081 of CALXRP010000012.1, read as the reverse complement.
TCTTCATCATCGTCTTCAGTTCCCGGAAGTTTTATGTCGTTTTCATTTTCCTCGGCCTCAAAGATGGAGGCAAGTTCCGTTGAAGCATTGTTGGAAACGTTTTTAGCCATTTCTGTCACCTAATTTAAAGTAATGGTTGATATTGTTTGTCCAGAGGCTGTGTCTATGATGATAATCCGGTCAGAGATACCGCCGTCTTTTATCAGCAGCCAGAGTGAATCGTTATGAGATGTCATTTCGGCAATCCGGCTGCCGGCAGGTTGGTTCAGATTTACCTGTTGCGGAATTGTTTGGCCGGAGGAACCGGTTTTTTTGATGATGCTGCCGAGCAGAAGCAGGGTGCCGAAGACCAGGAGAAAAGTCAGAAAAAAAACAATGGTTTTGACCAATTTTAATTTGTCCATGGTTATCCTCTTGCAAAAAACTCTTATTAAATGTATTTTATAGCAAAATTTTAATTTATCAAACAAGAATATGAACGAGTCAGAAATATTTTTTACCAAGCCTGTCGAGGCAGCGGAAAAAGGCCAGCGAATGGACAAGTTTTTAGCGGCCAATATTGCGGGGGTTTCCCGTTCGCAAATCCAGCGTTTGATTATGCAGGGCTGTTTGAGTTGTGATGAGGAAGTAATTGTTGACAATTCTTTCAAAGTTCGCATCGGTGATGTCTATCAGCTGGAGGTTCCCGAGCCTGATGAGGCAGAACCCCGGCCGGAAGATATTCCGCTGGATGTGGTTTATGAAGATGATGATCTGATTGTGGTGAATAAGCCGGCCGGTATGACCGTTCATCCGGCGCCGGGAGCTCCTTCAGGAACGTTGGTTAATGCGCTTTTGTTTCATTGCCGGGGCGGATTATCCGGTATCGGCGGCGTAAAGCGTCCTGGAATTGTGCACCGAATCGATAAAGATACCAGCGGGTTGATTGTGGCAGCCAAAAATGATTTGGCGCACAGGGGATTGTGTGAGCAGTTTTTTGTTCATTCAATCGAACGGACTTATTTTGCCGTTGTGTACGGTTTGCCGAATCCGACACAGGGCAGGATTGAGGCCAATATCGGACGCAGCCCGTATGATCGCAAAAAGATGGCTGTTGTACAGCACGGCGGTAAAACGGCGGCAACCAATTATAAAACCGTACGGAATTTCGGCGGGGCTGCCGCTTTGGTGCAATGCAATTTGGAAACCGGCAGAACGCACCAGATTCGCGTGCATATGGCGAGTATCGGTTGTAATCTTATCGGCGACAAGCTGTATGAAAAGGCCAAAAAAACATCATTGAAATTTTCTTCTCCTGATAAAAAGGCTTATGTCAATGCTTTTCCGCGGCAGGCGCTGCATGCGACAACGCTGGGTTTTGTTCATCCGCGCAGCGGCGAAAAACTTAGCTTTTCTTCAGAATTTCCGGCTGATATGGCTGAGCTTATCGAGGTTTTGAATCGATAAACGACTTCTTTTGTTGTGCCTGCAATAGAACTAAAGTATAGGTTGTGGAAAACTTTTATGCTGTTAAACTCTGCTACGGTCAATATGTTAAGGAGATCGACAATGGATCAATTGAATCTGAACGGAATCGACTTCTCTCCGGAACTAAATTTGGCTCGTTATTTGCAGAGTATCAGAAGATACCCCATTCTTTCTCAAGAAGATGAGTATAATTTGGCAATCGAGTATCAAAGGACTAAAAATATTCAAGTTGCCTACAAGCTTGTGACATCGCATTTGCGGCTGGTTGTTAAAGTGGTTTCAAAATATCGCGGTTACGGACTGCCGGTCGCAGAGATGATTTCTGAAGGAAATATCGGCCTTTTGTACGCGGTGGACAAGTTTGAACCTGAAAAAGGTTTTCGTTTTTCTACTTATGCGTTGTGGTGGATTAAGGCTTCGGTTCAGAAATATATTCTGAACTCGTGGTCTTTGGTCAAAATCGGCACAACCGCCGCGCAGAAAAAACTGTTCTTTAATCTTCGCAAAATCAAAAACAGACTTAACGTTATGGATGACCGTGAACTTTCTTCCGATGTTCTCGGCGGAATTGCCGCGTCTTTGGATGTGAGTGTGCAGGATGTTACCGATATGAATATGCGGATGAAAGCACATGACGGTTCTTTAAATACGGTTATTGACTCGTCTTCCGAAAACGGAACGGAGTGGATGGATTTTATTGCCGACGGTAAGCCTAATCAAGAAGAAATTTATGCGCGGACGGAGACGATGCGTTACCGCCGCAAACTTTTTAACCAGGCGCTCGGCTGTCTGAACCCGCGTGAGAAAGATATTCTTTTTAAGCGCAGAATGTGCGATAAGGCGATTACGCTGGATGATTTGAGCAAAACTTATGCCATATCAAAGGAGCGGGTGCGCCAGATTGAGCTGAACTCAATCAAGAAAATCCGAAAGGAAATCCAAAGCAAAATGAACTGATCGGCAGTTATAAATATTTCCCGCTTTCGGAAGAGGGCGGGAAATATTTTTGTGGTGGCGGAGGTTACTGGCACGCGAAGCCGGCGGAGAAGTCGATGTCGTAGTAGTAGCCGCTGGTGTCGCAAAACTGGAAGACCGGGGTACCGCCGGAGGCTCGACAGCTTGCCTGCATATCATTACAATCAGGATAGCCATAGCTCTTACATCGTTGATAACAACTTCTGCCATAATTTCTCTGACAAAAGCTATCACTAGAATTTGATGTCCCGCTAAATCCACAAACACTATACCCGCAACAATATCCGCTCTTGGCAACAGGAGATACACACGTCCCGTTATTACATGTCTGCTCGCTTGAGCATAATGAACTTCCGCAAGATTTATAATAAGTAACACCATTGCGGATACATACATCACTCCCAACATTTTTACACTCGTCAGCACAGGTTTCTGCCGTATAAGTATAAGATGTACACGGAGCAAAACAAAAATATTTTGTATTGTCAAACGGACAAGCAACACTTCCGTGCAAACATTCTTTCTGAGTATATTTGTATCCCAGTGATTCACAATCCGGAGTTATTGTACAAGCAGCATAACTTTGGACAGTCCCAATAACAGCCAAACTTACAATGCTTAACAGTAATCTTGTTTTCATAACCTTTCTCCCGGTTAAAATTGGCAGAGCCATGTGGCTTTTCCGCTGCCGGCGCTCATACAACTGTAAAATGACGGTGAACCGCCCTTATTCCTGCACCATCCCGCATTATATTGTCCGGAACATTCTCTAAACCCTAAAGCAAGACATTGCGTCGTATCACCGCAGCTACTATCACAACAGTTTGACATAAAACATTTTTCTCCAGCTGCTCCGGTGCATCCTCCTGATGAATCACCACTGTCGTTTTCGGATGATCCACCGCTTCCGGCTGGTGTTCTTTCGCAAACTCCGTCAACACAGGTTTGGTCGTCTGAACATCCAAAGGAACCACATGATTTGTAGTAAGTTGTACCGTTCCGGATACAAGAAACAGTACCGATATCTCGGCATCTGGAAGAACAGGTTGAAGCAGTTTCAGTATAATCGCAAGGATTGGCACAATTATATTTTGATATATCAAAGGGACAGACTATTCTGTCGCCGGAACATTCGGATGATGTGTATTTGTACCCCAAATCATCGCAGTCATTTGTAGGAATACATGCGGCTATAGCTGCCATATTCTCTGTTAGTAGCGATATTCCAGCGATATTTAATAACAAGCCTCTTTTCATCGCCTTTTCTCCTGTGTTAATAACAATTAAAATAGCTTATATAATAAGAACTTCCGGATCCGCAGTAACCATAAATATTGTTTGTATAACAGCAATTACCGAAAGAAAAAGTCCTTTTTGTATTTTGGCAAGCAGCCTGCATATCATAACAATCTGGATATCCATATGACTTGCACTGGTTATAACAAGTTTTACCATAGCGTGATTGACAGGTTTCATCATAAGAGCTCGTTGTTCCCCCTTTATATCCACAATAGTTGGTATATCCGCAGCAATACCCGCTGTAAAAAATACCATCATAATTTTCGCAAAACCACTTGTCTTTGTTAAACGGGCAGGCAACGGTCAGTACGCCGGAACATTCCGTTGCGGTCTTTGTATATCCCAGTTTCTCACAATCAGTCACCGGCGTATCGCACCATTCAATATATCCCGGACGGCATTCTGTCAGACATTTTGAATATTTCTTCAAATCTCCGCTGTAGCAGTAATCCCCGTTGTCAACCCCGCCATAAGTCGAACAAACGTCATAACCGGTACACGGATTTTCTTTCCGCTTATAAAGCTTGCCTTTGGTGCAGTGCAGACAATAGTCGTCTTCATTCGCCATGTCTTTGATATATCCGCTTGTGCCGCCCGAGGTTTCTTCATCGGTATAAGCATATCCCGCCGGACAGGAAGTCTGGCAACATTGATGGCAGTCATAACCGCAGCTGTCTTTTCCGACAATCGCTCCACTTTCACAGCCCGAGACTTTGGAATTCTCCGGACATCCGTTTGATTCCGTATCGTTGCAGCATTGCGCATAAGAACTGTCCCATTCGCAAATCTCCGTCTTGTCCGGACGATCGCAGTTGTTGACATAACCGTTGTCCTCGCAAGCCCTGGGCCGGTCTTCAACACAGGATTTATACAAGTCCAGTCCGTTCGGACATTGATCTTTGGGATACCATGTAGGCCCGAGATCATAACAAGATTGAGCCGTTTTGTTATATCCTTTGTTCCGGCACCATTGCTCCGTGGTGCATTTTGTGTAGCTTTCGTTTCTGTAACAGGATTGGGAATAATCCGGAGCTGTTCCGTCCGGACAGGTAAAATAATATCCGTTATCTTCACACCATTCGCAGTCAATACACACGGGAGCAGGAAGAGCGTTGTCCAAGTTACAGTCCGGCAGAAAACAGATACCGGCCAGCTGAACGGTAGAGGCATCAGCAGGCAGCTCAATCTCCAAGAGACTGCGTTGCTCCGTCGGGATCTGCAGAAAAGGTTGAGCGGCCAGAGCAGAGGATATAAAAGAAGGCGGGAGGAGAAGCGCCGCGGCAGAACAAACCGCCGGTCTAAGTCTCATGTGTAGCATTCTGTTGTTGTTCATTTCCGTTCTCCTTCCCAGAGGTGGCGTGTTTTGGCAAACAATTGTCATTATCGTTCAGATGTTTTCCTGTTTGCTATACCGATTAACAGTTCTCCGGTTACCCAGCCGCTGAAAAAGAGCAGCCGGAGAAGAAACACACGGGAGATGTGTTTACAATCTTTACTCTATCATATAAAAACGCATAAGTCAATAATTAATGAAAAACAGATGGGGAATTTTGGATAAAAAAAGACCGCCCGTTTTGTATATGGGCGGTGAAGAAAGAAAAGATTTGTTTATTTGACGTTTTTTGACTGTTCGTTAATGACTTCCTGCCCCCATTCTTCAGCCATTTCGGCGAGTTTCTTGTCTATGACGTTCATTCTCTTGCCGGCGGAGATTTTGGCAAAAAAGATAAACAGATTGGGCAGCTCGCAATATAAAATCAGTCCGATGCCGGCGGATCCCAGCATAATAATCAGGTTAAACACGTCGCGGACAATATCAAAAGCGCCGTCTACGGAATAGTGGTTGATAACGTGCAATAGGTAGATGAAAACGCCCGCCATGTTGAAACAGCCGATGGTGACCAATTTGGGAGAGTTTTTGGGATCCGTAATCAACAGTGTGATGGTGGGAAGCAGTCCAATCAGCAAAATTATGGTAAAAGGCAGGATGATGATTGTCAGCAATAACAAAATGGTGACCAATATCCATTGTTTGACTCTTTTGGTTGCCGGAGAGGATGATTTGTTGTTCAGATCGCTTTTCTTTTTTATTTTCATCAGTATAAAATCCAAGAGATAAGGTTAATGATAAAAGAAGCAATCATAACAAAGATTGCCAAGACAACGGCAAATTTTAAGGCAACTTCTCTTGCTTCTTCATCCTGACGGGCGCCGCGCGTTAAGATTCTGCTTTTGGCTGAAAGTAGCATATTGATCTCCGTGACGGCATGGTTATATTGTTTTTTATCGTTTTCTTTGGCTTCAGGATCTTCCAATACCCGGTGAATCTCGAGTAATTTTCCGTTTTTGGCAACTTTGATGACTTCTCTTTCCAAAAATTTCTGGTATTTTAAATTGCGGTATTGCTTGATGAGCGGTTTGCAAATGTTGATCATCCATTGGGCCAGATGAGGGAGCTGTGCCGGGCCGTATTTGCTTTGGATGCTGGTATACAAACGCAGAATTGCACTGATTTGAATGTGTTCCAGTTTGGAGTTCAAGTCAATAATAATACCGTCAATTTTTTTGCCCATTTTGCAGCGGAGATAGGCTATAATGGTTTTGTCTATTGGCAGTCCGGCCGGTTTGGATAAAGCATAGGTGTTGTCCAGAGCTTTAACTATCTGGGTTAAGGAAATTGCCAGCTCATTGCCGAGCAGCGGGCTGGTGCAGGGCAGATCATTATCAAAATCATACATGATCCGCTCAATGCCATAGCCGTAATCCTGCCGGTTGATATATACTTTGAATTCGCCGGCATTGGCAGGTGCGCGTGTGTTGTTTTGTTCCAAATACCAAAATTTGATCAGGTCGTAGCTGAAAATGTCTTCATAGACTTTCATGTCCTGTTGATTTTTCAGACCGTAAAAAATGGCTTTCGGTGTTCCGTCCGGGAAAATTGAAACATCCCCTAACCGAATCGGGGCAGCGGGATTGATAAGAATGCAGATTTTGCTCAGCATGATGCTGAATGGAAGTTTTTCTTTGTCTTGGTTGATGGTCTTTTCAATATGACTATACAGTTTTTCATCTTCCAGGCCGCTTTTTATCCATTCAAGAAGCTTTCCTGACATGATCAGATCTTTAGCTTCTAGCGGGGAGCTTTGGAGAGCCATTGCGGCGCCGGCGGCCGTGTAGTGTTTTTCGCCGTTAACGGTTAGGGCGCGTTTGGAATTTTCGATGCCGCCGTGAGCAATAAAAGTGCTGTTTTTACCTTCCATAAAATTGTAACATTGCAAATAGTCCCAGCGGTTTTCAGGCAAGTCAGCCAGCAAGCCGCGAAAAAGAGAAATATAAGACGTGGGAAGTTTGTCGTCTCTGGTTAAGGCTGCAAAAGAGCCTTTTTTTAACTTTGATCGCAGTGCCTCGGGGGCAGAAACATCCGGTAAAATGTTTTTTTGGAAAATAAGCGACAGCAAGACAACACCGGCGGCATAAATGTCATTTTTATCACTACCTTCACCACGTCCTTCTTTTTGGGCCATCAAGCTTTCAATCGTTTCATAGGCGGCCGGTTGGTGAAAAGCAGGAAAAGCGGCAACACAATCTCCGAGGACGAGGTCTGATTTTGTACTGTCTTTGAAAAAGATATTGTCTATGCGGACGGCACGGTGTGTGATCCCGTGGCCTTTTAATGCCTCAATGCCGGACAGAAGAGAAAGCAAAGCTTTTTTGAGCTTTTCCGGTTCTTTTTTCCATGAAAAGTCCGTGCTGTCAAAGATGGAGGCTTTCGGTCCGTCCGGCATTTGGTAAATCAGGGCCATGTTGCGCGAATGTTTTGGGGTGTAATTGACAACGCCATATTCGACTAGTCTTAGAACTGCCGGATGTTCCATTGATTTTAGCTGCGGAAGCAAAGAGATACGAGCCGAAGTTTCATTGCTGCAGATCAGGGCAAAAAGACGTCTGGATTGGCTGACCTTATCAATTACGGTATAAGCTTTGGCTCCGTTGGTATCATAGTCCGGAAGCGGTTTTGCATAATTGATTTCATAGCGTTCTTTTAATACGATTCCGGTGTTTTCGGAAGCGTCTCCGGTGTTTTCTTCTCCGATGTTTTTTTCGTTTTCTTCAGCCATTATCTGTTCTCTTGTATATACAAATTCAGTTTAACTATAAAATAAGAATGTTAATAAACAGCAAATATTTTATTAATTGAATTTTAAAATTTGCAGATATATATTCAGTAAGCGCCAATATTATGTGGTTTATATGAATGAATACTGAAAATTTTGATACCTCGGAGGGTTTTTCTGCTGATTATCTGGAAGGTATCAGTGAAACTTCTCCTTTTATAAATCAGCCGGCAGCGGCCGCCGGAAATATTGATGTCGCTTCAAATACCGCCGTTGACACTTCTTCTTTGGAAAGTTTGGAACCGGAAATTCAGACAGCTGAACTTCGCCAGTTTGAGCCGGAAGAGAGCGGTAATGAAGAATCTGCCGATGTTTCGTCTTCTCAGGAACATAATTTTATCAGTGAAGCTGATATTCGGCTGGATGATGTTATTAAAAAAGTTTTTGAAAGTTCAGAAAGGCCGGTTATTATTGTCAGTGACGATAAGGTTGAATATGTTAACAAAACAGCGCAGAAAATTTTGGAAGCTGAGGAAAAGGATATTCTCGGGCAGAATTTTTTCAGTTTTGTAGATGAAGATGATTGGAACAAGCTGGCAGAAAATATCGGGGTTATGTTGACGGACGGTAAAAATGTTCGGGCGAATCTGAAATCAGCCGAAGGAAAACTCTATAATGTCGGGCTTGAAGCGATTTATCTTCCGGATGCACGGCATTTTTCTTTTATTTTGATTGGTCAGGAGCGTGCTGAGGTCCTTCCGCAGGAAAAGGCTGCCGAACGTCCGACTGCGTTGAATTTGTACGATGAAGTTACCGGCTTGCCGAGTTTTTATCTGTTTGAAGATCGCGTTCAGATGGCAATTAATTATGAAAATTATAAAGATTCCCGACTGCGTAAAAATATGGTGGCGGTTATTGCTGTTTCGATTGATAATATTTTTGTGCTCCGTCAGCAAGGAATTGCGGATTTTGTGCTGAAGAAGCTGGCCTCAAAACTCGTGCTTTCCTTAAAGAAAAATTATACTGTGGCGCGCGGTATGGCTTATGAATTTTGGATTATGATGAATGATATATCCAGCATGGGTGATTTGGATTTGGAGATGCGCAAGCTGAATGCAATTTTTATGGAAGGCGTCAGCGATAATATTACCGAGCATACGATCAATACCAGTATCGGCATCAGTATTTTCCCGACCATAGCAAAGTCGGCCAAAAAACTGTTGGAACAAACAATCAAGGCGACCAAAAAATCACAAGAAAAAGGCGGCGGGATTTCTGTTTTCAGCGACGAAGACGAACAATCTGCCGTTAATGCTTAAGCAATATCAAAGAGCCCCATTCCCTGACGCAGAATTTTTTGCGCCGGCAATGTATAAGCGCCGGTGTTTCCGTGTATGGTGATTCCGGGATGAATGGCCGCCGGAGCACGGCTGGTTTTGCGAGCGGTGACTATTACTCTTTTGGCATTTTGTTCCGGTTTTGAGAAAATCGGAATGATTTGGATTGCTCCGGCTTTGGGAGCTAAGGCAGAAAGAATTTCGTCAATGGCTTCTGCGCGGTTAATGATATAAAAATAACCCAGCGGTTTGAGCATTCGGAGGCAGAATTTTATCCAGCCGGAAAGATCAAAATCAGCAAAATTATGGGCCGTGGCCTTGCCGACATACGGAGAAGGCATGTCTTTTTCGGCATAAGGCGGATTGGTGACGACATGGTCGAAGCTGCCGCCGGGCAGGCCGGGAATTTTTTGTCGGATGTCACAATTTAAAAAACGGGCGGAAAAACCGTTTGCTTCTGCACTGGCATTAGATAATTCTGCCAGTTCGGGTTGGATTTCGAGCCCGGTGATGAGCGGATTTAAGTTTTGCAGGCGGTGTGACAGGCACAGAGAAATTGCGCCGGTTCCGGATCCGACATCAAGGATTTTTTCTTTGTTTTTGATTCGGACTGCCGATGAAAGCAGAACTGCATCGGTTGACGCACGGTATCCGTTCACAGGCTGAAAAATTTTTACTTTCTTATCCAATAAATAGTCGTTAGTATATTCTATCATTGTCTTGCCTCGGTTTGTGCGGCTATCTTAAACGGGAAAACAAAAAAATGCCAGAAAATATTTTAGATCTGATTGATAAGTTTGATTTGTATGTTTTTGATATTTACGGTGTTTTGTGGAACGGAAAGAGTGTTATCTCCGGTGCGGATAAGACATTGGAAGAATTAAAAAAAGCCGGAAAAAAGGTTTTGATTATGTCTAACGGTACGGCGCTTTCCACCAAAATTGAAGAGAGTTACGGCAAACGCGGTTTTATAAAAGGTGTGCATTATGATCGAATTGTTTCTTCCGGTGATGCGTATCATGCTTATGTACTGAAGGATAAAAGGTTGTTAAAGTTTTATCAATTCGGGCGTCCGAGCAAGGCTTTGTTTGAGGGCAGCCAATATATTGAACTGGCGAAACCAGAGGAAGCTGATTTTGTGTATGCCGGCGTGCCGCAGATTTTTGACGGGGAAATTTGGCGTGATTATTTGACAATAGAACCGTTTGCCGACGAATTATTGAGTTTGATAAAGATGAACAAGACGTTGGTTTGCGTTAATCCGGATTTGAAGGCTTTTGAGAATCAGTATGATGAGCCGGTTATCCGCCAGGGCAGTGTGGCAAAGTTTTATGTTGAAAACGGCGGCGATGTGGAATATTGGGGAAAGCCTTACGGCAATATTTATGATTATGCTTTAAGAAACGAACTTATGCCGAGAGACAGAATGCTTATGATCGGTGACACTTTGCAAACGGATATTCTTGGCGGAAAAAATTACGGCATGAAGACGGTTCTTGTTCGGCGTGGGATTTCCGAGTTGAATATGAGGGAAGCCGGAATGAAAGATATGGCAGCCTATGCCCGCAGTCTGAATATTGTACCGGATTATATTTTTGAACCGTAAAACTTTTGGCAGGAAGAAAATTATTTATGAGCGGCGCGGCGAATGCGGTCATTGATGGCAAGTCCGAGGTCGTTTTCCGGTATGGGTGCCATGGCAATGTTTTTGCTGCCGGCAAGCTTATCGGCCAGGCGCAGATATGCAAAGAGATTGGCCGCGGCCTCGTGCAAGTCGCCGGACGGGCTTAAGTTCAGGTCGGCATTCATATTTCCGAATCCGATAAAAAGTTCGTTTTCTTCCGGCTTTTCGGCATTTATCCGCAGGCTGTGTGCCGGAGCATAATGTTTCAGAAGTTGGCCGGGAGCGCTCGGTTTATCGGGGTTGCCTTCTGAAATCAGCACTTTTTCTCCGGTGTAGCTTTCAATATCTTCTTTGCTTAATCCGCCGGCACGAAGCATGACCATATCTTTGGTTGTTAAATCGATGATGGTTGTTTCTACGCCGATTTTGCAGTTTCCGCCGTCGAGAATCATATCAACGCCATCACCCAGACTGTCGCGGACATGTTGTGCCGTGGTCGGTGAGACGGTTTTGAATTTGTTGGCTGACGGGGCGGCAATCGGCGTGCCGGCGCGACGGATGAGCTCCAGTGTTACCGGATGGTTCGGCATGCGGACGGCAATGTTGGGCAAACCGGAGCAAACCAAATCAAGGGCATGGTTTTCATCTTTGCGTTTTAAGACCAAAGTTAACGGTCCGGGCCAGAAATGCCGTGCCAGATCTATTGCCCGGCTGTCGGTTTGAGCGTATTCTGGCAGAAAGTCGATTTCGGCAATGTGGGAAATCAACGGGTCAAAAAACGGGCGTTCTTTGACGGCAAAAATATTGCTGACGGCTTTGGGGTTATAGACATCTGCGCCCAGACCGTAAACCGTGTCGGTCGGGATGGCAACCAGGCCGCCTTTTTTGATGGTTTCGGCGGCGAGTTTTATGTTTTCTTCAGTCGGGGCGTAAATGTTGTTCATTGCTTTCATCTCTTTTGTTTAACGGCTTCATTTAGCACTGAAAAGCTTAAAATGTCAATATTCATAAAATATTATCGTTTGGCATTTATACTCTTTTTAAGCAAGGAGGGCGGATATGGTAATGATTGTTTTTGCGGCAGAGGCCAAAGGAAAGAGTGTTTCGTTGCCGGAGGTTGCGGACGGTGGCTGGCGTGAGGCCGGAAAGAAACTTGCCAAAAAGCATTTGGCTCAAAGGACAATGGCGTTAAATACCAAGGGGCGGGGGATGAAGACTGATGAGGTTTTGCAGCTGGCTCTCGGGTTGGAACTCGGTACTTATCTTTTTGATAAGTATCAGCCGGAGCCGGTGGAGATGTTGGAACAAATTGTTTTGGCGGCGGATAATCCCGAAAATCTGAAAGAGATGTATAAGCTTTATGCCGCGTTGGCTAATGCTGTGCGGTATGCCAGAGATATTGTTAACGAGCCGGCTGATAAATATGATGACAATGAGGTTTTTTGCGAAATTAAACGTCTGGAATATCTGGGACTGCAGCATACGGTTTTGCGACGGGATATGTGGTCGATGTCCTGGGAAAAAGACCAGCAGGGTAAACCGCGGTTTTATTATGCGGAGGGGCGTTTTGCCTGTGCGGTCGGTGCCGGGATGTTGAAAGCGCTGGCACTACAGAAACAATCTAAAAGAGTTAAAATTTTTATGACTTTAGCGAAAAAAAATATTGATGTTAATGATTTGTTGGCAGAAGAGCCTATATATAAGATAGAAGACAAAGGCGGGGACGGCGATGTGGAGCATTGCATCTTCCGGCTTTATGATGAAATTTTATATGGGGCTGAATATGAAAAAAGACGACAGACTGCGCCGGTTGGCGGAAAATATTATCAAGAATTCGGTGGAGCTTAAAAAAGGCGAGACGATTTATATTGAGGCTTTTGGCGAATCGACGAGGGATTTGCTGGACGAATTTATTATTGCCGCGACCAAGGCCGGCGGCGTGCCTTTTTATATGTTTAACGACAATGCCTTTGTGCGGGATTTTATCAGTAACGCTTCGGCCAAGCAGCTTGAGGAATACGGAAAAATTCATGCCGGATTGATGGAGCGCTCTCAGGCTTATATCGGGCTGCGCGGAAACGATGATCTTTTTGCATTGGCTGATGTGAATGAAAAACAGATGGCGTTGTATCAGAAGCATTTTATGATTCCGGTTCATCATGCTTTGCGCGTGCCGAAAACCAAATGGTGCGTTATGCGGTATCCGAATAATACGATGGCGGCAACTTCCAAAATGTCTGTTCGGGCGTTTGAGGATTTTTATTTTAATGCCTGCCTGCTTGATTATAAAAAGATGAAAAAGGCGATGGAACCACTGGTCAAGCTGATGAAGAAAACCGATAAAGTTCATATTAAAGCGCCGGGAACGGATTTGACGTTATCAATTAAAGGAATAGGCGCGCAGCCTTGTTTTGGTGACAGAAATATTCCGGACGGTGAGGTCTATTCCGCTCCGGTCAAAGATTCCATCAACGGTGTGGTGCAGTTTAATACCGATACGACGTATAACGGCGAATTTTTTTCCAATATCCGGTTGGAGTTTAAAAACGGCAAAATCGTTAAAGCAAAATCTTTAGCCAATGATGCGCGTTTTCAGAAGATTTTGGATTTGGATGCCGGTTCGCGTTATATGGGCGAATTTGCGCTCGGCGTTAATCCGCATATTACGCATCCGATTTTGGACATTTTGTTTGATGAGAAGATTTCCGGTTCTTTTCATATGGCTATCGGTAATTCTTATGACGATATGGATAACGGCAACAAATCGGCCATTCACTGGGATTTGGTACAGATTCAGACCCCCGAGTACGGTGGTGGCGAAATCTGGTTTGACGATGTGTTAATCCGCAAGGACGGGCGGTTTGTGATTAAAGAACTGGAAGGTCTGAATCCGGAAAATCTGAAGTAAAAAATAACCCCGACAATTTTGCATAATTGCCGGGGTTGTTTCTATTTCTGCGAGAAAAATGTTGCATAATTTTATTTTGGTGCTATATTCAGCCGCGATATTGAATTTTTTTATTAATTATTAATTTGTTATATATTATGGCACAAGAACTTAATGCATTTGAGAAAGAAGAAATTTTAAAAATCGCCAAAAGCGGGGTTTGCCGGCAGAATGATGTTTTGAGGTATAATTCTGTTTCCGGACGGTTGGAGACGGTTGCAACTTTTGATTTGAATAATCTTCCAAGGTTTGATGCTTTGTTAGTGATTGGCGGTTATCCTCGTCCGATTTATCATGCTACCGTGGTTTTGCAAGCTTATTTAAAAAAGTATGGCGAGCTTCCTGAGTTTATGACAGTTGGTAAGCATAGTATTCGCGGGCAGATCTTATCGGCCAGTGAAGCAGAAATGACTGAGCGGGCAATGATTGAGATTGGTTTTGATCGGAAGTATATTATGCAGAATCATCTTGAACCGACAGGTTGTGAGATTAACGGAATCGTGGATGATATTCGGGCGATTGTTCGCCGCTCTATTGTTATGAACAGAAAAGACCAGCCGCAAATAGCCGTTATTTCGGAATATGGTACTCTGCTTAATTTGGCACAGATGTTGTCTTTTAGAATTTCGGATTATGAGTTTCTGTATTATGAAACCCCACAAACTCCGGAGGAGGAGCGTTGTTTTCTTTATGAGCGTTTTGATGGTTGCTGGGTTGATATAATTATTGCAGCAGCTTTTGATTCCCAGCGACGCTGGGATTTAGAGCGATTAGCACCGTCAAGCAGTAAGATGCACGAGATACCGAGTTTTGATACAATTCGGAGATATGTTGATAAGGGATATGTTTTTTATATGTCTCCATCAATGTTACGCGATTTGGGGTATTCTGAAGAGGTTATCAAAGGAATGTTGGATGCTCGACGACTGGAAGTTGTCGGTGACGGTTCTGCCGATCATCCGGGGATGGCTGATGCCAAAGTTGGGGTAAGACTTGAGCAGTTTAATTCTATGATCCGGAATATCAGAGAATGTGTATATGAGTGAAAAATCAAAAAATGGTGCGTCTTTTGTGACACACCATTTTTTTTCATACTATGCTTCGAGCTGGCGGATGCAAAGTTCTTCTTTGTGAGTATGAAGGAAAAATTTGCGACCGTACATGTCAAAGAAGCTTTCATCTAGCCGGACTTCATACCAATTGTATTCTTCCGGATTGCAATATTTTGGGCCGTCTTGAAATGCATGAATGAAGAAAATCATTTGATCATTTTCATAAAGAGCCCAAAGGTAATTTTGCAATTTTAATTTCTTGTCTTTGCTGCGGATGGCAAATAGTTTTAATTTCAGGTTCTTTTTGCCCGGAAACAGTTGTTTCAGCATTTGGCCTTCGGTGATTATTTCTGGTCGGGTTATCCAGGCGTTTGTCGGGCGGATTTTTTTGTAAAAGCGGTAAAAATAAAGTTCTCCCTGATATAATAACGGTGTATTATATTTGATTTCGTGAAAGATACCTTTAACTTCTTTTTTGCTTTTTATGATAAATTCGCCGACCCGCAAAGATATTCGGTAGAAATCTCCGCTGCTGTGAAACCATGCCAGATTGCCTTGGATGTCTTGCATCAGGCGGATAGATTTTTGATTGCCAAAAGGAGCAAAAAAATTGTAAACCATGTTTCTCGATACATATACGTTCATAATAAATATTTTAATAATTTGATATTATTATAATCATAAAATATTTTGTCTAAAATTTCAAGCTTATTTATGCAGAAATAAAAAAATCCGGAAAGTTCCGGATTTTTTTATATTTATTTTTCATAAGAAGAATATATCCGATAAGCCCGATCAATTATTTCTGCTTCCATCGGATCATACATAACATTTCTATGAAAGAACTTTGAAGATAATCGGTCAGAGCTTCGGCTAGCTAATTTTAGGAGCTCACTTTCCGGAAGCAAAGACAATTCTTCGCATTTTTTTACGAATTCCAAACGGGCTCTTTTTTCCAACACCGGCTCGTTTTCATGATTTTCGGCCCAGCTTTCATATTTTTCTTGAGGGTATACGTTTTTTATTTTTACGGCAGCAAAAATTGATGCTTCTTCTTCCACTGCTCTTTTGAATGCGCCGTTTAAATTTTTGAAAGCGCTATTTTCCCCTTCCGGGCTGTAGTAGCGGACAAATTTTTTGCCCTTTTCCGGAAGGGAGTTTTCTGAATTTTCCATTTAAATCTCCAAAATGATATTATAATTATGTTATAACCCTGCGCTTTTTGTCAGAAGATTCCAAGTAAAAAGCAATTTAATCAACAGGTTTTTTAAAAATATGCGGCTTCTTAGGGAATCCTATAGATAATAAGGATTATATAAAAATATCCCTGATTACGGCAGGTTGTAATCAGGGATATTTTTAATGGCTTAATCTTTGCCAAAATGCATCTTTTACAAGTTCACGGAGAATCGGGAGTCCTTTTTCAGTATGATACATCCAGCGATGTTCCCCGATGGTGATTTCTTCGGCATATTCCAAAGGGATAAGCCGACATTTTTTGTTGTAATGACAATCTCCTTCCAAAAATGCAAAGACAAATGCCGCATTTTCATTTGGGGATATTTTCCAAATGATGTTGCTGACAGAACCATCAGTTTGAATGATTTTGTAAGCATTGGGCTCTTTTTCGCTTTTCATAATCATTCGTGCATCTTCTGCCCGTAAAACCTCACTAACTTTTTTTATCAGCATCTGGTTTTTGATAAAACAGCGGCATTGGTAAATATTTTTTCCGATGTAAAAATATTCATCTTTGCCAATTACACGATATGAGGGAAGTTTTTCATCAGCTTTTAAGAGTCTGAATTGGTCTTTGCTGAGGCAAATTGCTTTTTGGGGGCCGGATGCCGCACTATAAAACCATGCTAATTTTCCATTTTGGAATAAGATAAGTTTTGTCATTGAATTTGCATAAGCAAGCCCAAAACGTTCTTTGAAAACTTTGGCGACCTTCTCTCTGGAAAACGGAATATTTAAAAGATTCATGATAATTGTTTTTTAGTTATATAATAATTTTTTATTTTCCTATTCTAGGTTCAAAAAATAAATTTGTCAAGTTTTTGGGCAAAATAATTTGACGTCTAAAAAAAAACGCCTCCGAAAATGATCGGAGGCGTTGTTTATTATGGACGAAGCTGCTTATTCGGCAGTTTTGAATTCGGCCATATGCTCTAACAGAGAACGTTTTTCGTTAGCCAGTTCCTGAGCTTTATTCAACAAAGTTTCATAACGTTCAGGATTTTGTTTGTTGACAATCTGGAAACGGGTTTCGTTAGACATATACTCGGACAAAGGTTTGCTCGGCGCTTTGGAGTCAAGCATGAGCGGCGCTTTGCCTTCGTGAATGTTTTCCGGATTGTAACGATACAACGGCCAAGATCCGGTTTCAACGGCGTTCTTCTGGTGGCTCAAACCGTCGGCCAGGTTAAAGCCCTGGGCGATACAGTGAGAGTAAGCAATGATGATGGACGGGCCGTCATAAGCCTCGGCTTCATTCATGGCTTTGATAACCTGAGCGTCGTTGGCGCCAAAGGCAACCTGGGCAACATAGACATTGCCGTAAGACATGGCAATCATACCCAAATCTTTCTTCGGCAGAGCCTTACCGGCTGTTGCGAATTTGGCAGAAGCACCCATCGGCGTAGCCTTGGATTGCTGACCACCGGTATTGGAGTAAACACCGGTATCCATTACCAGGATGTTGATGTTTTTACCGGAGGCAATAGCGTGATCCAAACCGCCGAAGCCGATATCGTAAGCCCAGCCGTCACCGCCCAGAATCCATACGGATTTCTTAATCAGGTAGTCGGCCAGTTTGTCAAGATGTTTGGCTTCCGGCGTATTGATGCCGGCCAGTTTGTCGCGCAGAGCCTTAACGTTTGCACGTTGGTCGTCAATTTCTACGTCGGTCTTTTGCGGGTTGTTCATAATTTTCTCAACCAGTTCGGCACCAATCTTGTCTTTCAGTCCTTCCAGGAGCTGTTTGGCAAAACCGGTTTGCTGGTCGATAGAAAATCTCATACCCAAACCGAATTCGGCGTTGTCTTCAAACAGAGAGTTTGCCCAAGCCGGACCATGGCCTTTTTCATCCTTGGCATACGGCGTGGTCGGCAGGTTGCCGGAGTAGATTGAAGAACAGCCGGTAGCGTTGGCTACAACCATTCTGTCACCAAAGAGCTGAGTCAGCAGTTTGACATACGGGGTTTCACCGCAGCCTGCGCAAGCACCGGAGAATTCGAACAGCGGTTGAATCATCTGGGTTGTCTTCGGCAGGTTCTTGGCAACTTCTGTCCGTTTTACATAAGGCAGAGTTTCAAAGAACTTCCAGCAGGCTTTCTGCTCTTCCAGATGGTTTTCAATATGATCCATATTGATGGCTTTACGTTCCGGATTGGCTTTGTTTTTAGCCGGGCAAGCACTGACGCAGATTCCGCAGCCGGTGCAGTCTTCAGGAGACATTTGCCAGATAAACTGTTTGCCGGCAAATTCTTTTCCTTTATACGGTGCGGATTTGAAGCCTTTCGGCGCATTCTTCAGTTCTTCTTCCGAAGCAACTTTCATACGGATAACGCCGTGCGGGCAGACCAAAGAGCATTTGCCGCATTGGATACAGGTTTCAGGATCCCAAACCGGAATTTCGGTTGCGATGCAACGTTTTTCGTATTGGGTTGTGCCTGTCGGCCAGGTACCGTCAACAACTTTTTCAAAAGCAGAAACCGGAAGTTCATTACCGCGGTCGGCAATGATTTCGCCGGTGAGCTTTTTAACAAATTCGGGCGCATCGGCCGGAACCGGCAGATTGCGGTGGAATTTGGAAGTAACCTGTGCCGGATAAGAAACTTCGTGCAAGTGAGCCAGAGAAGCATCAACGGCTTCAAAGTTCTTTTGAACAATGGCATCGCCTTTTTTGCTGTAAGTTTTCTTAATGGCGTTTTTAATTTGCGTAATTGCCTCATCTTTCGGCAAGATGTTGGAAATTGCAAAGAAACAGGTCTGCATAACGGTGTTGATGCGTTGGCCCATACCGGTTTCGCGGGCAACTTCAACAGCGTTGATGGTGTAGACTTTCAGCTTTTTGCTGATGATTTCTTCCTGAACTTCAATCGGCAGATGATCCCAGACTTCTTCAGCCTTGTACGGAGCGTTCAACAGGAAAGTTGCGCCCGGTTTGGCAATTTTCAAGATGTCTACCTTGTTCATGAACGGGAACTGGTGGCAGGCAACAAAGTCTGCTTTGTTAATCAGATAAGCCGATTTAATCGGATTATCGGAGAAACGCAGGTGAGACGTGGTCATAGAACCGGATTTACGGGAGTCATATACAAAGTAACCCTGACCATATTTGCCGGCGTCTTCAGCGATAATCTTAATGGAGTTTTTGTTGGCTCCGACGGTACCATCTGCGCCCAGACCGAAGAATACGGCGCGAACAACGTCTTTGGGTTCGGTATCAATCGAATCATCGAAAGGAAGAGAGGTTTTGTTTACATCATCTTCAATACCGACAGAGAAACCGTTAATCGGTTTGGCGGCAAAACCGTTGTCATAAACGGCTTTGACCATGCCCGGTGTGAATTCTTTGGAAGACAAGCCGTAGCGACCGCCATAAACTCTCGGCATATTGGCAATTTCGCCGTTGGCAAAGGCCTGAGTTAAGGTGGCGACAACATCAAGGTACAAAGGTTCGCCGGTAGAGCCGGATTCTTTGGTTCTGTCCAGAACAGATACAACTTTAGCTGTTTTCGGCAGAGCTTTAATGAAAGATTTTTCCGGGAACGGACGATACAAATGAACTTTCATAACGCCCAGTTTGGCACCGTTGGCGTTCAGGTAGTTGATGGTTTCTTCAACCGTTTCGGCACCGGAACCCATAATAACAATAACCTGCTCAGCATCGGCAGCACCGACATAGTCAACAACATGATACTGACGACCGGAAATCTTGGCAAACTTGTCCATTTCTTCCTGAACTATGCCTTCAACTTTTTTGTAATACGGGTTGGATGCTTCGCGCCCCTGGAAGAATACGTCAGGGTTCTGAGCTGTACCGCGGATGACCGGAGCTTCCGGACGCAATGCGTTTTTGGCATTGAATGTATAGTCAACGCCTTCCAGCATGGCTCTCAAATCGTCATCAGAGAGCAATTTGATTTTTTTGATTTCGTGAGAAGTCCGGAAACCGTCAAAAAAGTGCATGAACGGAACGCGGCTGCGCAGAGTGGATGTCTGGGCAATGGCGGCCATATCGTGAGCTTCTTGTACGGAGTTGGAGCACAGCATGGCAAAACCGGTCTGGCGGCAGCCCATAACGTCGCTGTGGTCTCCGAAAATGGACAAAGCATGGTAAGCCAGAGAACGTGCTGCAACATGCATAACAAACGGAGAGAGCTCGCCGGCGATTTTGTACATATTCGGAATCATCAACAGCAAACCCTGAGAAGCCGTGAAGGTGGTGGTTAATGCACCGGCTTGGATGGAACCGTGGCAGGCACCGGCAGCACCGGCTTCAGACTGCATTTCCTGGACTTCAGGAACAACACCCCAAAGGTTTTTTTGTTTGGCAGCAGACCACGCATCGGCCCATTCGCCCATCGGAGACGACGGAGTAATCGGGTAAATCACGCAGACTTCGTTCATGCGGTGGGCAACGGAAGCAGCGGCTTCGTTACCGTCCATCATTTTCATCTTAACTTCTGACATATTTTATCCTTAGTTAAATGTTAATAAAAAAAGCCCTCAGATTAGACGGTTTTATGCCTGATCTGCCGGCTTCGGTTTTGGTAAAAATGTTTATAGAATCTCTATATGCGCGTTTTATAGCACGATAATTTTCAAAAATCCATTAAAAAATGGCACAATTAACCGGGAAAATTATGGTTGGTGCGAATCGGGAAAAATGGTGATGGCAGGGGAATTTTTTTATGGAGCGGGCAACGAGAATACGCAATGTAAACATTGCTCGTCACAACGGTATCTAAGTTCGCTTCGGCCGCGAGAGCGTCCTTGCTTACTAAGATATTCCGTTGCTCTTGCAGAGAAAAAATGTCATTACTTTGACATTTTTTCCTTAGCGAGCCCTTTCGAGTTCGCTTCTCGTTTCCATAAAAAAAATCCCCAAAAAGGGAATTTTTTATGGAGCGGGCAACGAGAATCGAACTCGCATTAAAAGCTTGGGAAGCTCTCGTTCTACCATTGAACTATGCCCGCAAAAGCAACATAAAAATACACCGCTTTTGCAAATAATCAAGCAAAATTTTTGTTTTGTTCCGGTTTTTTGCTTGCTCCCGGAGGCAAAACTTTTTATACTGCCGACATCTGATAATGAGGTGAATAAATATGGCTGTTAACGAGCAATATAAACTTTTGGGGCGTAAGGTGGAAGACCTGCGGCAGAAAGAGGATTTTTATCCGACGCCGCGTTATGTGACGCAGGCTTTACTGGATAATTATGAATTTTCCGGAAAAATCTGGGAGCCTGCTTGTGGTGACGGACGGATGGCCGAGGTTTTAAAAGAAAAATATTCTGATGTTGAATGTTCCGATTTGATAGATCGCGGTTATGGCGAGGCCGGGGTGGATTTTCTTCATTCTGCCAAAAGGGCTCCGAATATTATTACAAACCCGCCTTTTCAGCTGGCTTACGAATTTATCGAGCAAGGTTTGAAACTGTCTGAGAAGACCTTGGCTCTTTTATTGCCCATTCGTTATCTTACCGGAAAAAAACGGGCGAATTTATATGCAAAATTTCCGCCGGCAAAAGTCATTGTGATCCCCAACAAAGTTGACTTTCTCGGTTTCGGCAAGCCGGCGATGGAGTTTGCCTGGTTTGTCTGGGAAAAGGGGGTAAGGCGGACTGAAATTGTCTGGGCTCGGGTTAAAACCCGCTAAAAGGCTGTCATGCTTGCTGTTTTTTTCCTCGTGTATCTGTTTTGTACACGTCGTCAAAAAACAGAGGCGCAGCCCAGCCTTTTATCGGGTTTTAATGTAAAGCGGCAGTCATGCTTGCTGTTTTTTCTTGTGTAGCTGTTTTGTACATGGTGTCAAAAAACAGAGGCGCAGCCCAGCCTTTTATTGGGTTTTAACGAAAAGCGGCAGTCATGCTTGCTGTTTTTTCTTGTGTAGCTGTTTTGTACATGGCGTCAAAAAACAGAGGCGCAGCCCAGCCTTTTATCGGGTTTTAACGAAAAGCGGTTGTCATGCTTGCTGTTTTTTCTCGTGTGGCTGTTTTGTACACGTCGTCAAAAAACAGAGGCGCAGCCCAGCCTTTTATCGGGTTTTAACGAAAAGCGGTTGTCATGCTTGCTGTTTATGTGAAGAAGTTGCAATAAAGAAAATTAATATGGAGCAAAAGTAGATACGCGGAAAGAATTTTATGTTTTTCGGCACGGTGAAACAGAACTTAACCGTCAAAAGCGCTGGCAGGGATCCGGAATGGATTATGAGCTTAATGAAAGTGGCAGGCAGCAGGCGGAAGAGCTTGCGCAAAAATTGGCGGGAAAAGGTTTGGAGATTATTTTTTCTTCACCTTTAAAACGGGCATTGCAAACGGCGGAAACGGTTGCGGCTGCTCTTGATATTCCGGTGATTGTCAAAGATGATTTGCGGGAATGTTTTTATGGTGCGGCCGAAGGGCAGTTGATTGTTGATTTGAAGAAAAATGTTCCGGAGATTGTCAACAACTGGGCTCATCCTGATTTTTGGGATATCCGTTTTGCCGGAGGCGAAAGTAAAAAAGAAGCTTTGGAACGTGTTTTGAAAGTTTTTGATGACTTAAGGCAAGAAGATCATGCTGTTATGGGGATTGCAATTCATGGCGGAACGATGGGGGCTTTACTGAATTATTGGGGATATGATTTTACATCTATCCCGAATTGCGCTGCTTTTTTGCTTTTGTATGAAAATGGGCAATGGCGGATGGGCAGCGATTTGTTTTAGGCATTAAAATTGAGCTGGAGGTCTTTATAACGTGCCGGATCATTGATCCAGTTTTCCCGAACTTTGACAAATAAAAACAGATGAACTCTGGTTTCCAGCAGTTCTTCAATTTCCGTCCGGGCCATTTGTCCGATTTTTTTTATCATGGAGCCGCCTTTGCCGAGGACAATGATTTTTTGGTTTTCTCTTTCGACATAGATTGTCTGTTCGCAGCGGACGGTGCCGTCTTCGCGCCGGTCCCATAGTTCCGTTTCGACGGTCAGGGAATAGGGGAGCTCCTGGTGCAGGCACAAAAAGAGTTTTTCTCGTGTTATTTCAGCCGCCAGAATGCGCAGCGGCATGTCCGAGATTTGGTCTTCCGGATAATACCACGGAGACAGCGGAAGATTATCAGCCAGATAATTATAAAATTCTTCCAGATTTTTTCCGGTTTCGGCAGAAACAAAAAATGTTTCTTTGAAATTTCCGGCTTCATTTAATGCAGCGCTCAAGCCTAAAAGCTTATCTTTATGAACCAAGTCGACTTTATTAATCAACAGCAGGGCTTCTTTTTTGTTTTTGTTAAGTTTGTTGATGATTGCGCGGGTTTCATCATCAAAGCCGCGTTTGGCGTCAACAACCAAAACCGTAATGTCGGCATCACCGGCACCGTCCCATGATGAGGCTACCATTGCGCGGTCCAACCGGCGTTTGGGTTTGAAAATTCCCGGTGTGTCAATGAATATTATTTGGGTATTTTTCCAGATGCCGATGCCTTTGACCAAAGAACGGGTTGTTTGAACTTTAGGCGAAACAATAGTTACCTTTGAGCCGACAAAATCGTTGGTAATGGTTGATTTGCCGGCATTCGGTGCTCCGATTAAGGCAACAAAACCGCAGCGGCTCGGTGTTTTTTGAGAGGTGGTTTCCTGTTGATCGGCCATATTATTTCAGCCTTTCCAACATCTGGGCTGCTGCTTCCTGCTGGGCGAGTTTTTTGTTGCGTCCGCTTCCAACAGCCGGCGGCAGTTTTCCTATTTTGACTGCAATATGAAAGACCGGTTCATGTTCGGAGCCTTCTCTGCTTAATACCACATATTCCGGCTGTGGGAGATTTTTAGCATGGGCAACTTCCTGCAGTTTTGTTTTGGCATCTTTGGGTGGTTCAACGTTCTGATCGATCAATTCTTTCCAATGGGTGTCAACAAAGTTAATGGCCTCTTCGTCTCCGGCATCAATAAATATTGCGCCGATAACAGCTTCGCATACATCACACAGCACATTTTCATTGGTACGGATGTCTTCGTTTGCCACAATCATAAACTTGTCCAAATGCAGTGTTTGTGCCATTTGGGCCACGGTTTCTTTGCAAACCAATCCGACAAAACGCTGCGATAGGCTTCCTTCCGGTTCTTGGGGAAAAATTTTGTAAAGAAGAGCCGCTATGCTCAAGCCTAAAACCCGGTCACCCAAAAATTCGAGCCGTTCATAATTTTGAGAAATATCTGTTGTATGGCTGCTGTGGGTTAAAGCTTGGCGCAGCAGCATCGGATTTTTGAAGCGGTATTTTAATATTTCCTGTAATTCTTCAAGCATTGTTATTGAATTTTCTTAAACATTCTTTCAAAGCGGATTTTCTTTGTCCAAGCCCAGGGTTTGTACCAAGCATCGTCAGTATTATGAGAGAAAAACAGCCAGCGGGCTTTGCCGACCAGATTTTCAAAAGGAACAAAGCCGACGCTCAAGCGGCTGTCATCAGAACGGTCGCGGTTATCGCCCATTACGAAATAGCTGTTTTCCGGAACGGTAACCTCAACCATATTGTCAACAAATTCCTGCTGGTCAGAAATTTCCAAAATATTATGTTTGACACCGTTGGGCAAGGTTTCTACATATTGGCGGTAGCGTTCGCCGTTACCGAACTTGTCGCGGATGACAAAGTCTTCTATCTGTTGGCGCTCAACCGGTTTGCCGTTGATGTATAAAATTCCGTCCTGCATTTTGATTTTGTCGCCCGGCAGACCAATAATGCGTTTGATGAAATCGGTTTTGTTATCCTGCGGAAACTTAAAGACGACGACATCTCCGCGTTGCGGCTGGTCAGCCCAAATTCTTCCTTCAAACAGCGGCAGACTGAACGGAAAAGAATGTTTGGAATAGCCGTATGTGTATTTTGAAACAAAAAGATAATCACCGACATGAAGGGTAGGGTACATGGAGCCGGAAGGGATTTTGAACGGTTCAAATAAAAACGTACGGATTATGATGGCAATCAGTATGGCGTAAATTATTGTTTTTATTGTGTCCAGTATGCTTTCGTCTTTTTCCATAATTCTTCTCTTCCTTGAGCGGCCGCGCGGTGTTCTTTTTTGATGAATTTCTGATATATAACAATATTATTTAGATATCAAGTCTTATTATGCAGTGTTTTCATTAATTTGAGGTTAAGAAAAAGCTTTTTCTGTTTGATTTTGTAAAAAAATATGGAGGCATTATTATTGAGGTGACAGCCTGTCTTTTGTTGAAGAAATTAGGGCAGGGTTTCGATAATAACAAAAGCCTGCGCCCAGGGAAAGTCGTCTGTCATCGTAACGTGCAGATGGCAGTTTTGTCCTGCGCCGAGCTTTTTCAGATGTTCAGCTGCATTTCCGCGCAGGCGGAGTTCTGGTTTGCCGGCCGGTGTATGGGTGATGATTAAATCCGGCCAGAAGATGCCCTGGCGGAAACCTGTGCCGAGTGCTTTTGAGCAGGCTTCTTTGGCAGCAAAGCGTCGGGCAACCGAGCAGGCAAATTCATAATCGGAAATTTTGCGCCTTTTTTCCAGTTCGGCTTTTTCTTCTTCCGAAAAGATTTTATTGATAAAGTGTTGTCCGAATTTTCCGATGGCGGCTTTGATGCGTTCGATATTTGCCAGATCGTTTCCGATGCCGATAATCATTTTTGTTTCCTTATGGTGTTTATTTTTTGTATTCTATTCCGGTGTTCTGTTATTTTCAAGCTTTGATAATGTCGTTTTTAAAAGAAAATAAGATGCAATCCAGCTCAAGAAGAAAAAAGGAATGCAACCGACCATCATCGGCAGCAAAATGGGCCAGATGTCGGTTAAAAATGTACTGAAGTCAAAACTCAGTAAAGCTCGGGTTGATTTTTCAAAAAAATGCAGAAAGTCAACTTGTGTGTCGGGCTCATATTTATCGCCCAAAATTCTTCTTCCGGTATATAAAACGGATATCCAGATGAAAGGGAAGGTCCAAGGGTTGCCAGTTACAGTGCCGATTGCAGCGGCCAGGACATTGCCCCGGATGAACCAAGCAATAATGACGGCCAGAATGCAATGGAGGCCTAAAAAGGGCGTGAATGTTACGGCAACACCGCAGGCAAAACCAGCTGCAATCGACTGCGGGGTTCCGTTTAGGCTTTTCAGACGGTTTAATAAATTTTGCCATAACCTGCTTATTTTGCGGTGCAGAGCAGGCAGACGGGAGTTTTTTTGAAACAATTTTGTTCTCCGGTTATTGGACGGAGCGGGAAACATAGCTTATTACTTTGCTGGCTTTCATTGCCGCAATAATGTCCGTCAGATGTTTTAAGTCTTTTACTTCAATATCGACCAATATCTCAAAATAACTAATCGTCCGATAGACGATATTCAAGTTGGCAATGTTGCCGTTGTTGCGGGCAACCAGATTGGAGAGTTCTGCCAGGGCGCCGGGCTCGTTGTTGAGCATGACTTTCAACCGCCCGATATGCGGGGCATCGGTTGCTGCGTCGCCCCAGGATACATCAAGCCAACGTTCCGGCTCGTCAGCATATTTTTCCAGCAATTTGCAGTCGATGGTATGAATGGCAACGCCTTTGCCGGTGGTTACGATACCGACAATCCGATCGCCGGGAAGCGGGTGGCAGCAACCGGCAAAATGCACGGCCATCCCCGGAATCAGACCTTTGATTTTCAGCGGTTCGCCTTTTTTCTCTTTGTTTGATTTCTTAAAGCTCGGGACTTTTAATGATTTGACCACCCGGCCAAGTTTGGATTGTTTATAGCCCGGATAAACGGCTTTCATTACGTCCCATGCGGTAACAAGCCCTTCACCGACTTTTGCGTAAATATCGTCTATTGATTCAGCCTCAAAATTCGGCAGAATATTGACCAGGCCTTTTTCAGAAAATTCCAGATTTTCGCCTTTGAAAGTGCGCTCTAACAGTTGTTGTCCCAAAGTGATGAACTGGTCGCGTTTGTAGGTGCGGACATAGCGCCGGATAGCGGCTTTGGCTTTGCCGGTCACAACAAAACGTTCCCATTCGGTTGAAGGATGTTGGGCTTTTGATGTGAGAATTTCGACCTGGTCGCCGTTTTGCAGAACCGTGCGCAGAGGTTTGATCTCGCCGTTGATTTTGGCGCCGACGCAGGTATCTCCCACTGTGGAGTGGACAGCATAGGCAAAGTCAACAGGGGTTGAGTTTATCGGCAAGCTGATTAAATCGCCTTTGGGGGTGAAGCAGAAAACCTGGTCATTATACATTTCCAGTTTGGTGTTTTCCAGAAACTCTTCCGGGTTGGAAGCCTGTTCCAGAATTTCCAAAAGTTCCCGTATCCAGCGGAAGTTTTTTCCGACGGCTTTTTGTCCTTGTTTATAGGCCCAGTGTGCGGCAATGCCTTTTTCGGCAATCTCATGCATTTCATGTGTACGAATTTGTATTTCAATCCGGGTATTTTCCGGTCCGATAACACCGGTATGAATAGACTGATAGCCATTGGGTTTTGGAGTCGAAATATAATCTTTAAAACGGCGCGGTACCATGTGATATTTGCTGTGTACGACACCTAAAGCCTGATAGCAGGTGCCAATGTCATCAACACAGATACGAAAGGCCATAATATCGGAGAGCTGTTCAAAAGAGGCATTTTTTTGCTGCATTTTCCGCCAGATGGAATAAGGCGATTTTTCACGGCCGGTGATTGTGGCTTTGATGCCGTTATCTTGCATGTCTTTTTCAAGCTGGCTGATGATTTTTGGAACCAGATTGTTTCCCTGTTCACGTAAAAAATTCAGGCGGGCGACAATGGAATCATGTGCTTCTTTATGGAGCTCGGCAAAGGCGATTTCTTCCAGTTCGGTTTTGACTTCCTGCATTCCGATGCGTTCGGCCAGCGGGGCATAAATATCCAGGGTTTCTTTGGCAATGCGGGCACGTTTTTCCGGTTTTTTCAAAAAATGCAAAGTGCGCATATTGTGCAGACGGTCAGCCAGTTTGATGAGCAGAACGCGTACGTCTTCCGACATGGCAAGAAGCAGTTTGCGGAAATTTTCGGCTTGTTTGTTATTGGCTGATTTTTGCTCGATCATTGCCAATTTGGTCAGACCATCGACTAATTGGGCTACCTGATCGCCAAAATTTTCACGAATTTCTTCAACCGTGGTATCTGTGTCTTCAACCGTGTCGTGCAATAA
The DNA here is from genome assembly GCA_944390885.1 of uncultured Alphaproteobacteria bacterium. GTDB lineage: Bacteria > Pseudomonadota > Alphaproteobacteria > RF32 > CAG-239 > MGBC133411. The sequence goes on along the minus strand of CALXRP010000012.1, from coordinate 15,898 downwards.
ACCGGCAATGATAGAGGCAGAATCAAGTTTAAATTTTGTGAGAATACCGGCAACTTCGATCGGGTGGGAATAGTAAGGGTCGCCGGAAGCACGGAGCTGAGCTCCGTGCTTTTTCATGGCAAAGACATAAGCTTTATTGAGAGCGTCCTCATCGGCGTCCGGATCATATGATTTTACTAAATCAACGAGTTCATATTGTCTCAACATCGGATGTCAGCTCCCAATAATTAAAAATATTACAGCTTCTAATTAAAGCAGGATAATCTTAATTATTCGTTATTTTTCGCTGTCATCAAAATCGTCGTCGAGGTCAGCTCCCATATCGAAAGAATCATCCAGCTGGGCATCGTCATCATCGATACCGTCTTCGGCGGACAAGTCTAAATCATCATCCGCATCGGCATCGCCGTTTTCATCAACAACCTGCATTGAATCGGAAACATCGCTGTCAAGCAGCAAATCGGAGAACTGTTCGTCCAAATCGACCAGTTCTTTTTCTGCAGCCATGATTTCCAGTTCTTCTTCTTCCGGTTCTTCGACTTCAACGTATTTTTGTAATCCCATAACCAGTGATTTCTGCAGATCTTCGATATTGACCGTATTTTCAGCAATTTCACGCAAGGCGATTACCGGGTTTTTGTCATTATCTCGCGGAAGCGTGATCGGCGAACCCGAGCTGATGTCTTTTGCGCGCTGGGCTGCAACCATCAAAAGTTCGTAACGGTTCGGAATTTTATCAATGCAATCTTCAACTGTAACACGTGCCATTTTATTCACCTTTAATTTATTATAAAATACTCTAGTTTCAAGTGTATACTAAGATTGTGGACGAAATGCAATAAAAAAGTGAAAAATTTTTTATTGTTTTTAGTTAATATATTGATTCTAAATAATATTTTAGTCTATTCCTCCGAGGGGGTGAAAAATCAGCGTGTTGTTTATCCGATTAAAGGAATCGGTGATTTTTTTACGATTCCGAATGACGGCAGCAACGTCGGACAGCGGCGCATCGTACATTTCTATCAGGCCCTGCATCAGAGCAAGATTGGCCTCAGCAAGCGAGGGAGAAAGTTTGGAATTTTCTTTATCCATCAGCCCTTTTCTGTAGGCAGATATGGCCGTTGCCGTTGAACGTCCGATGTTTGCGGCACGGTAAGCTTTGACGGTTTTGTCACAGGTGTATCCCCATTCGTCCAGCGTAAAGCCTTGTTCGGCAGCTATGGCGGCCAGTTTCTTTTCTTCCCCGATAATTCTGAATTTTTGAATGAGGCGCCGGCAGGGGTTGGCCATATCTTTCATCAGAGGACTAACGGGAAAGCCCGGATTTTGTTCTTCTTCCCAAAGATTGAGCAGACTGGTGGCTTGTATAATTTTTAAGAATGTCTGAAAATCCTTGTTTAGTTCTGCAATGCCATTAAATGTTTCGGCAACGGCCAAAGCATCGGGAGCCGTTAAGGGGCTGCCCGGTCCGGGATTGATTGTCCGACGGCTGAGCGGATCTATTTTTGTCGGCAGCTGGCTGCGCGTTTTGGGAATGTAGGCGCGCAAATCGGCGAATTCATTGAGCTTTTCATAAAATTTGGGGTTGTATTGTACTTTTGACAACGGTTTGCGTTGTTGCGGAAATTCGGCGGCGTAAGAGTGTCTTTGCCAAACTTCCGGCATCAGAACCCAATAAAGCGATGGTGACAGAAATTCTAGGTCTTCAATGTGTTGCAGTTCCGGTGCAATTCTGTCCGGAAAACGGTTTTTTGTTTCTTTTATGCCCGGATAATTAAGAATTTTAGGAGACATGCCCGGAACCGTATGCATAAACGGGCCGATATATTGATATGTGCTTGGCGGCATCATTTTGATGGCCTCCAACAGGACATCTTCCGTCGGTGTTTTTAAGCGCTTTTCTGAAAGCCCGTAAGATTTTATTATCCGGCGGAAAGCTGCTTTAAATTTTTTACCGATGTTCCAAGTATAATCATATCCTTTGTCATAGAATTTGTCTGCGTCAAGTTTTGCTTGCAGTTCTGCAACAGGAGGGTAGTTTTCATGAAGATTTATTTCATAGAATTCCTTGTATCTTTCTGCCTCGCCGGCAACAGAAAAAGCTGTGCCGGCAAGAAGAAAGCAGATGCTGAAGAAGAGTGTTTTTTTCATTATTGGTTCGTTACTCTTATCTTAAATGTCAATACCTGTTTTTCACCGGGCTTCAGAGTAAACTTCCATTCTCGGGTACGGGAGTTCTTTTCCGTTCCGGTCAGGCTTTCTTCCAAAATCTGGTATTGGTTTCCGAAATTTTGAACAAAAACCATTTCGGCATTTTCACTTTTGGCGTTTTCGAATGATATTTCGGCGGAAATTTCCCGCGTATTTTTTGCAATGTTCTGGCTTTGTGTTATTTTTCCTTTGGCCCAAATATCAAAAGCAGAACCGGTGCTCAACTCAATTTTTTCACCGACGGCGGTGCGGGCGAATGAGCTCTCTCCAATGAACTGAAGATTTCCGGAAGAATCTTTTTCATACATTCTGAGCGTTCCGGCCGGAAGAGGTTCTCCGAGGTTGGAAGTTTTGCTGTTGGTTATTTTGAATATGACCGACGGATTTTGTTTTTCAAATTCATCAAGGCTGGAACCCAGTCCGATGTATAACGGAGAGATTAGGCGGTATTCTTTGCCGTAAGTGACGTTCGTTTTGGTCATCAGACTGACTTGTTTGGATTGTTTGTCTTTGATTGTGGTTTTAAAAGGCAGCGTGTACATATAGTAATCACCGATAGCTTCTCTGGTCGGAGCAGAACTGCTTTCTGCTACAGCGCCGTCAAAGGCTGCGGCTTTCATCATGATTCCGGCGTTTACGGCACGGGGCATCGGTGTAAAGACCTGATTGACACTTCCGGCTATCAATTGTACCTGTGCGTCTTTGTAGTCTGTTCCCGACTGATTGTTGAGCGTAACCCAGCCGTTGAGGTTAAGCTTGTCCGATGAATTGATTTCTGCAATATAATCGGCTTTCCAGCTGATGCCGTTGGTTAGGTAAGCCAGTTCTATATCCTGGGTTCCTGCACGGCTGTTTTCGACATCAATAACCAGTGTCGGTTTGGTCCTCAACCCTTCCGGTAGTTTTTCATATATAATACGTCCCGGAAAGTTTGTTTCTATGCCGTATGGAAATTGCAGAACCGGTGCGCCGGAGTTGCTGTTTAATACTATGGCGCTGTTAAAAATGTCTTGTCCGGTTTCCGGATTGGTTATTGCCGTTTTAACCTTTTGCCCGGCAGAAGCGTTCAGAAGATTATATGAATTGAGCAGATTGTAATCGTAATTTTGTTCAATGACGCGGAGAGCAGGACCTGAAAGCATGGCTGTTTCCGGTTTGATCTGGCGGGCAACACCTTCAAAGGCGATGAGCGAACGGCCGGCCGGGAGTTCCAGCTTGCGCGTGTCTCGGATAAAGGCCAGACTGTTGTTGTAGATGCTTAAAGACATTCCGGTGTTTTGTTTGTCTGTTAAAAGAATCTCGTTTTCTGCGGCAAAAGGAATCCGTGGCAGAAAAAACAAAGACAGAGCCAGAAGCGAGGCCGCGGCAGGTTGTTTCATCGTATCATCTCCTTGGTTTTATTATTTCTGCTGCCTAATATAATCCAGTTTTTTTCAAAAAAAAAGTGATAAATTGAGAATATTGCTAGACTCGGGACAATTATTGGAATATTATCCCTCTTAAATGATTAGCTTTTAAGGAGAATAAAAATGGCTTGGACCGAACAGATGGTTGAAGATCTGCGTACCATGTGGAAACAGGGACTGACGACGGCAGAAATTGGCAAACGCCTTAATGTTACAAAGAACTCTATTGTGGGAAAAGTTCATCGGCTGGGGTTGTCTGGACGTCCGTCGCCGATTAAGAAGAAAAATGAGGAAGCCGTTTCTGCAGAAAGCCAGAAGACAGCTGAGGCGGTTCAGTCTGCTTCGGCAAAAAAAGAAGATGTTGCCAGCCTGAAAAAAGAAACTGCAAAAATTGAAAATTCCGTAGTACATGAGGTTAAGGCTCCTGTTCAGTCGGCTCCGAAATTTGATCCGGCCAAAAAAGGCATGATGTCTTTGATGGATTTGGATAATCATACTTGTCGCTGGCCGTTGGGTGATCCGAAGGATGAAAATTTTCATTTTTGCGGCAGAAAGGTTAAAATCGGTCAGACGTATTGTGAAGAGCACGCTAATATCGCTTACGTAAAAGCCATAAAAAAATAAGCCGAAACCTTTGACGTTTGTAAAATATTAACCTATTTGGGGCATTATTGAATCAGAAATAGGATTTTATAAGCGTTTATAAGGATTATAAATTATGTCATTCAGTTCGGTCTTGGCATATCTTTTTGGTATTGTCGTCGTTATCGGGTCTATTGTTTCTGCGACAGATCACCCGGAAGCCTTTATTGATATTCCCAGTGTTATTATCGTTTTTGGCGGTACGGTTGCGGCGTTGTTTCTTTCTTTTGAACCTAAAACAGCGTTTGAAGCATTTAAACTGATGCTCAGCACTTTGCGTATTCATAAAGATTCAAATGCCTCTTTGAAAGATGAGGTCGGCAGAATCGTTCGTTGGGCGTATATTGTGCAGAAGAATGGTTTGCAGGGATTGGAAAATGAAGTTACTGACGATTTGCGGCAATCTGATCCATTTTTGGCTTATGGGGCAGATTTGGTTGTGACCGGCTACACCGGTGCGGAAATTAAGCAGATTTTAGAGAGCATGATGGAGGCTCAGTCCGAACGGGATTCCAAAGGGAGCAGCGCTTTGATGAAAATGGGCGGTGATTCTCCGGCGTTTGGTATGCTCGGAACATTAATCGGTTTGGTTATTATGTTAGGGAATATGAGTTCTGATCCATCTGCAATCGGTCCTAGTATGGCTGTTGCTTTGATTACGACATTTTATGGTATTATCCTTGCTCGTATCTTTTTTATTCCGGCAGCAACGAAAGTTATTGCACGTAACAATGTGTCTATGTTTAAGTATAATTTGCAAATGGAAGGACTGGTTTTGTTGGCTGAGCGGAAAAGCCCCCGTTATATTCAGGATAAAATCAATTCTTTTGTTGATATTAATGATCAATTTCTGATTGATCGTGATATGAACAGTTCAAATAATTAGCCGGTGGTTTGCATGAAGAAAAAAGAAGAACAAAGAATTGATGAAGACTGGATGGCCACCTATGGTGACATGGTGACGCTGTTGTTGTGTTTCTTTGTGATGATTTCTTCCGTTTCTAAAGTTGATATGGCTATGTATGAGCAAATTCAGGCCGGTATGAACGAAGGTTTTGGTCAAAAAGATGTGAACCGTCCGATAGAAATGATGATGATTGAGCTTACGGATGATATTCAGTCGATGAGCTTGGGAGATGAAGTCGCTTTGGGTACAGACGCCCAAGGTGTGGTTATTGAGTTTGGCGGAGATTTGCTTTTTGAGCAAGGGTCGGCAGAGATTAGGCAAAAAATGTTGCCGGCATTAAAACGGCTTGCGGCAACATTGATGTCTGACCGTTATAATTCTTTTAACTTTAGTGTTGAAGGGCACACCAGTGATGAGGCCTTTTCTAATGAGCGGTATCCATCAAATTGGGAATTGTCTGCCGCTCGGGCTGCTGCGGTTGTTCGTTTCTTGGAAAGCAGGGGAATCCCTCGGGTTCGTTTGAAAGCAACAGGATTGTATGATAATGCGCCGAAATATCCGAACCATGATCCTTATGGTGCTCCGATCCCTCAGAATATGATGAAAAACCGCAGAGTGGTTATTCATGTTGAACCGTCTTTTAAATAACTTGGTGAGGAATAAATATTGTTAATTTGGTTAAAGAAAAATTTGCTTGTTTTGTTTGTTATTGCGGCTATTTTGATTTGGTTTGCAGCCGGAACGGAATATGCTTCAGATACTTTTGAGGGAAAAGTTTCATGGGGGTTGTTCGGAAGAATTTTGGGAAGTTGGTTCTTTCCTTTGCTGTTGTCTGTTTTATGGTTGAAAAAAGAAATTTTGCAAAAAGTTTTGGCCAAGTTTTCTTTTTATGTTTTTCTTTTTGTTTTTGCCGTGGCCGCAGTATGTTTCGGTGCTCTTTTATATGTCGGAACGATTTCTTGCGAATGGTGTGTCAGCAATGATTGGCAACAGGCTTTTCAGTTTTATTATTTACTGGCAATGCCGGCTTTGTGCGGGGTTGAAATCTCTTTGTCTTTGGCTGTTGTCGCGCTTTTTTCCATTGCCGTCGGTTTTATGAAAGAAAAATGGTTTGGTGTTTTTGAAGGTAAAAAGAACAAAATTTTTCTTCTTGTTCTTTTGTATTTATGGGTAACTTTTTTGCCAAATCTTGTTCAGCTGGCGAATGCCATGTAAAAGATGAAACTGCTTGCGGGCAGTTTTATTTTTGCCTTGTGAAATTATCGGATAAGGGAAGGTATATGGCCGTTATGCCGAGTGAAAATGTGATGGGGAGAAAGGAAAAGGCTGACTTGTTGCTGATGACGGACTTTACTATTGAGGCATATTTTTCTTCAGCATTGGCCATTTTCCCTGAACAACATCTTTTAAGGTCTGATTTTTTTCTTGCAGCCGGATTTGATAAATCCAATAGTTGGCCATAACGCGCTCAATATACAGGCGGGTTTCTCTTGACGGCACCAATTCAATAAACAACAAAGGATCATTATTATCTTTGATCTTTTTCAGCCATTTGTAAAGATTTCCGGGGCCGGCATTATAAGCGACAAGCATGTAAAACAGATTGCCGTTAATAAACGGTTTATCCAGCAGGTATTCAATGTATTGTTGTCCGAGTTCCAGATTATATTCGGCTTTATATAAAGGCCGACAGTCACGGCGGAGGTTTTTATCTTTGGTTATGTGATAAGCCGTGTTGGGCAGCAGTTGAAGCAAACCTTTAGCGCCGGCCGGGCTGGATGCATGAGGGCTAAAGGAAGATTCCTGCCGCGCAACGGCCAACAGCAAGGATTTGTTCAAACGCCAACCGTTTTCAGGCTCCCAGTGAGGGATTGGATAATTGAAATAGTCGTAGCAATTATTGTTGTCTTGTCCGCTTAATTGTTTTGACAAACGCATGGCGATGCTGTGGGCGCGGTATTTGTGAGCCAGAAAGAGCAGGGCTTCTTTTTGGGCATCGGAGATTGGCTCTGCACTGTTCATTATTTCTTGCTCGGCCAATTTGTATTGTTGGCAAAGAATTAGAACCAGAGCACGTTTTATGGCCGGATTATTGAGTAATCCAGGTAGATAGTTGTTGATTTCCAGATTGTTGTAATAACTGACGGAAGTCCATTGATAGTCAGGTTTGCCGTCGGTCTTGACATTTCCGAGGATGCCGTAAAAAGTATATTTGTATTTGGCAGCTTCTTTGTACCATTTTCGGGCTTCTTTTTTCAGGCCCCTTTTTTCAAAACTTCGGCCGGCCCAATATGCCCCGGCAGAAACCAGCCAATCGTCATTTTTCATTTTTCCGAGAATTTTAAATTTGGAAGAAGCCGTTTTGTATTGTTTTAATCGCCAAGCGGACAGTCCTGCAACCCAGTAGCCCGTGGCATTGTTCTTTGCGCGGTTTATGGCACGTTGCGACCATTCCTGAGCCAAACGGTTTTCATTGTCCAATAAATATTTTTGAGCCAAGGAAGCGCACAGGACAGCATAGTATTTGGGGGGTAGTTGTTTTTGAAAATTTTTGTTTTCTAATGTAATTCGGGCAATTTTCGTTTTTCCCTTGTTTAAGGCTCGGGCAAATTTTCGGATTTGTTTTTCCAAGAAAATTTTGCGCTTTTCCGGCATATTTTCAAAATCTTCATAGTTCCAGCCATAATATCCGAATTTTTTCTGAAAAGTAGGTTCTTGTATTTTTTCTTTTTCTTGGGCCGGGGCTTTTTTCCGGGCTAATTTGTAAATTCTCGGCGCCTCCGGCAGGGAAGCATAATCTTCCAGCCAGTTTTTTAATTCCGGATAACTGCTGGTATAACTTTTGGACAAATATATCTGTGCTTTGACATGGCCGAGCAAAACGGGATTGTCCAGTTTTTTTATGAGTTTGCGCGCAGCCGTAATGCGGTTGTTTTCAATTGCATAGAATATTTTCTTGTAGGTTTTGAGGTCATTCTTTGATATATCTGCGGTTTTGAGAATCAATGAAGTTTCTCTCGAACTGATCCGAGGATCTATCGGAGAAGCGGGTGAAGGATTGGCAGAAACCAGAAATGGAGCGAATAAAAATATACCTGCCAATAGTAAAGGGCCGCAGATTTTTTTCAACATTATTTATCTTACCTTGCTCCATGTTAACAGGGAGGCGCATTCTTCAGATGTCATTCCTTTGATCCGACAACGGTTGCTGACAATATTGGGAACTTTATCTATGGAGTAACAGCCTTCTCCCATTAAGGCAATTTTTTTATAATGTTTCACATAGGGCGGAACGTCATAAAAGTTTGAAGATGATGTTATTTCCGGCCAGACCAATTGGATACTTAACTGAGAAAGTTTGTTCTGCGTCAGCGGCAGGACGGAAAGCTTCATGGAGCAACTGACTTGTCCTGACAGGGTTCTGCTGATTTTGAAATCTTCATAAAAAACCAGAATGTGTTGTCCGCCTCCCTGTCCGGCCTGCAGAGCAGCAGCTTGAGCCGGCGTGACAACTTGGTTGTATCTGATTTGAGCTTTTGGGGCTTCGGTTGTTTCCTCTCTTGTTTCTTTTTCCTGATTGGCGGTTGGTGCAGGATATCCGAAACTTTGAGCAGAAGCTTGCGAGCCTGATAAACAAGCACTCAATAGCAATGCCAAAATCTGATACGCCGGTTTCATTATGCCTCCTCAATTATTTTAATAAGACGGCGGAAACTTTATTGATGTTTGTTTCAACCTGGTTGAACAGGGTGTCAATTTCTTTTTTGTCTGCATCTTTTTTGGCCGTTTCTTGAGCCGCTTGGTCATTTAAAGATATCGGTTTGAACTCTGTATAATATTGAGGATCAATAGATGAGACGAAACGGAAAATTCCGGCACAAGAGAAATCAGTCTTTCTTTCCATCAATCTGCAGTTTTTTACATCAATTTCCGGATCTTTCATTAATAAAAAGCAATTTTTTCCATCTATTTTGGATTTGATGGTTTTTTGACGAAATGCCTGAAGGCTCGGAATCTCAATGTTGGAGATGATAGTATTTTCGGAAGCCGGAGCCTGGGTGACGAAGGTTCCGAAGGCTGACTTGGGATTGATGTTGGCGGTATTATTTTTGCTTGTTTCATCCAGCCATTTTAGTTCGACGGCAATCTCATTGATGTTGACATTGCTGCGGTTGTAGATGGTTGTATTGAATTCGCAGCCGACAGTTTGATTGTTGCCGTCTTTCAACGGAACAACATTGTGTACTTTCAGCAGAACTGCCTCATCTTCGGCGGCAGCAGGAAGTGCGGTTCCGATACAAAACAATCCGGTTAGCATCAAAGCAATTTTTTTGCAGTTAAACATGTTTCATTCCTTAAAGCATTAATATTAATTTACTTTATAATAATAGAATTATTTTTTTAGCCAATAAATTTTTCAAACTATTGCATAGTTTTCTTTAAACGGAGAAGATCGCTCCAGGCTCTGGCCTTTTGAGCAGTATTACGCAAAAGGTAAGCCGGGTGAAAGCTTGCCAAAACCTGAATTTTTCCTCCGTCGGATTTTTCATATTCCAGCCAACGGCCACGCAATCGTGAAATCGGTTCCTGATTGTCAAGCAGAGCGTTTGCAGCACTGCCACCAAGAATCAATATATATTCGGGGTTAACAAGTTCTATCTGACGCTTTAAAAACGGCAGGCAGACTGCAATTTCCGCACTGGTAGGCGTCCGGTTTCCGGGAGGGCGCCAAGGTAAGACATTGGTAATAAAATAGGCACTGCGATCCATGCCGACGGCGTTCATCATTTTATCAAGCAAATGACCGCTTCGTCCCACAAACGGACGACCGATGCGGTCTTCATCCGCTCCTGGTGCCTCACCGACTAAAACAAGTCTGGCATTGGGATTGCCGTCGCCGAATACGGTATGGGAGGCTGTTAGTTTTAAAGCACAACCGTCGAAATTTTCGACAGCTGTGCGCAGTTCGTCCAATGTTTGAGCCGCCGCACAGATGTCATGGGCATTCTGACAGGCGCTTAAGGTCGCCTGCGCCAATTCTGTTGTGGCCTGTCTGCCGGAATCGATTTTTTCTGCGGCTAAAGGCAAAATAACCGGCGCTTTTTTTAGGGATGGGATTTCCTGCGAAAATTTTTTCTCGGCTAAGCCGACTCCGAAAGGTTCATCGCCGAGAATTTCATCAACCCCGGCCATGATGTAATATTCCAATGCTGATTTTATATTTAACTTTTCTTCCATACTCATTATTCTTAATAGAAAATTATTTTTTTGCAATCTTAATCATTTATTTGCACAAATTTTGTGTTATATTTAGAATTTAGTATTGTATATCTGATAAACTTATATATAAATTATAAATAAGTGTGTTTGATTAGGTGAGCGCTATATGTCTAAGTTTGTTTACTGTTGTGTTTTTTTATGCGGGATAGTGTTGTTTAATTCCTGCTCTAACCGGATGGAAGTCAAGACCTCCGGTGAGCAGGCGAATTCTGTTTTTGCCGATGAAAACAAACTCGGAAAATCTTATGGCGCGTATATTGCCGGCCGTGTTGCTCATTTGCGTAAAAATTTCAGTCAGGCTGCCGATTTTTATATGCAGGCGTTGCAGGCCGAGCCGGATAATCCGGAACTGGTCAGCAAAGTTTATCTTTTACTGACATCAAAAGGCCGGATTGACGAAGCGGCAAAATATGCCGAAGTTTCTTTGAAAAACGGAGATAAAAACAGTTTTATTTACATGATTTTGGCCGTGAATGATATGAAAAACGGTCGTCATGACGAGGCTCAAAAAGATTTGGGACATTTGAACGGGCAGATTTATAAAGGCTTTATTGTTCCATTTATGTCGGCGTGGAATTATGTCGGAAAAGACGGAGATAAAGAAAAAAATTTGAAAAATGCCATTGCCCAGTTGGAAAAGGTTAAAAAGGAGCCAGGTTTACGCGCCATGTATTTGTTCCACTCCGGAATGATTTATGATTATGCCGGAAAAAATGAAAAAGCTCAGTTGTATTATGAAACTTTTATTGAGCAGGAAAGCCGCGAAATGTCTTTGCGTGCGTTGCAAATCATTACGAATTTTTATTTGAGAACTGACCAGAAAGATAAGGCTGTGGCTTTGGTTTCCAAATATCATAACGAAACCGTGCTGGCTGATATGTTAAAGAATATTAAGAAAGAAATTTTGGAAGCAAAGCCGAAGAAAACCAAAAAAATCCTGACTTCGGCCAATGTCGGTTTGTCAGAAGCTTTGTTTAACGTTGCTTATTTTCTGCGACAGGATCCGGCCGGGCTTGATTTGGCACATATGATTGTCAGTATGTCTATTTATGCGAATCCTAAATATGATTTTGCCAAGTTGTTTTTGGCAGATGTTTTGGAGAATCGCGATATGTATGACGAGGCCAATGAAGTTTATGGCGAGATTGACAAATCGTCCGTGGCTTATTATACGGCTCAGCTTAAGAAAGCAAGCAACTATGTGGCTGTTGATGATTATAAGTCTGCCGAGCTTTTGTTGAAAACGCTGGTGTTGGATGGCTATAGTTCTTATGGTTTATATCTGGATTTGGGGGATGTTTTGCGTTTTAACGGCAAATACAGCGAAGCTATTGAGTATTATCGCAAGGCTGTTAAAATTGCTCCGAAAAACAGCAGTCAGCGTTGGGTTCCTCTTTATGCACTCGGTATAGCCTATGAGCAGGATAACCAATGGGATAAGGCTGAAAAAGTTTTTTTGAAGGCTTTGGATATGAGCCAAAATTATTATCTGGTGCAAAATTATCTCGGTTATAGCTGGATTTTGCAGGGAAAAAATGTGGAAGAGGCTTTTGGTATGATTGCCGATGCTTATCAGCAGGCTCCGACGGATGGCCATATTATTGACAGCATGGGATGGGCTTTTTATCAGATCGGTATGTATGACAAGGCGGCGGAATATTTGGAAAAAGCTGCAGAATTGGAGCCGGCTAATGCTGTTATCAGTGATCATCTGGGGGATGCTTATTGGAATTCGGGGCGCAAAAATGAGGCTTATTTTCAATGGAATCATGTCTTGACCAGCAAAGATGATACGAAAGAAGTCAATCTGGCTGAAGTCCGCAAAAAAATTGAACACGGACTTCCGTTTCATAAGCCGTTAAGTTATGATAAAAAGCTGATTGAAGAAAAAATTTCACAAATTGAAGAATAAAAAAGTTTTATCTGCTTGAAAATGCAAGACTGTTGTTTATATCTCGGTTGTTAGACCGAGGAGGGCGTGATGGAATTGTATTTGTTTTTGGCTTTTATTCTTTTATATGTTTTGATGTCTTTTTTTGTTCAGAAAAATATCCAGCATAAAATTTGGACATTGGCTTTTTTTGCTGCTTTTGCCGTGACGGCAGTGGCCATTGCTTTTTTGCGGATGAATAATCAGGATGTGATGATGGATGCTAATGAACTGAATTGGTATTACTTGTTGTATTTGTTCGGTTCCATGTCTGTTGTTCTCGGGATTATTAATCTTTGGATGTATCGTAAACCGCTTTTTCAAATATTTTTTGGCACTGAAGAAAAAAGTAACGATAAAGAGAATTAATTTTCAAGAAGAACTTTAATTTTTTGGCCGTTTACTCTGGTATAATATCGTTTTTTACAAAAGCAAAATAACGGTTTGCGCAGGTTGAGAAAACGACGGGCTTTGCATGGGTCGGAACAGCATAATTCCAAAGTGTTGTCTTTTAGGCGCAGTTTTGTTATTTCTTTGATCTTGTGAGCAAAGTTAAATAATTCTTCCGTATGTTTCCAGCTTTTATAGCCCGGCATCGGCTTTTCGATTTCGATGACTTTTCCGTCCCAGGGAGAAGTGTATTTTTCTTCAAATTCTTTTCGGTTGATGCCTAAGGTCAGTAAGAGGTTTTCATCTACTTCTGCCAGATTGTCGCTACCATGTACAAGAAATCTTCCGCCGGTCCACTGGCGATAAAGGTTTTTGTTGCGAATGGCATTATCATTGGTTTCATATCCTAAACGCGGATTGAAAGTATAAACGGGAGCGGGATCCCAGGCTGCTATCAGTAAAAATTTTTCTCTGCCGCAGTCATGGGCTTTGTGATATCCTCCGTGCATGTTTTTGTTGTAAAAACGGGTGAAATTATCAGGAAAAGATTTTTTCGGCCAGCAGATTTCAAAAATACGCAATATTTCGTATTTCTTTTTTATGTCGTCTAAAATACGTTTTTCTTCTTTTCTGGCCTTGCTCCAAAGCAGAAAAATTTGTAATTCTTTTGCCAAGTTATCTCTCCAAGATTTTGACGATTGATGTAAGTTAAATAATTATCATTTTGAAATCAAGTCTTTTTTCTGATGTAGTGGAAATCTGGGATATTATAATTGCTTTAAGAAAAACTGACCGGTATAGTAGGCACAAGCATAATTTATTTTAAAGGAAAGAAAAAAATGAAAATTGCAATTATTGGGACAGGATATGTCGGCCTTCCTACAGGAGTAGGCTTGGCAGAGCTGGGAAATGAGGTTTGCTGCGTTGATAAAATTAAAGAAAAAATTTCGGCTTTGAATGCCGGTGAGCTTACCCTTTATGAAGACGGGCTGGAAGAGTTGTTTAAGAAAAACGTTAAAGCCGGTCGTCTGAGTTTTACAACCAGTATGGCCAAAGCCGTTATCGGTGCTGATGTTGTTTTGCTTGCCGTCGGAACCCCGCCTCATCCGGAAACCAAAGAAGCTGATTTGCAATATATTTATGCTGCAGCCAAGGAATTGGCTCAGTATTTGGATGGTTATACCGTAATTGCCACCAAGTCAACGGTTCCGGTCGGTACGGGAGATGAAATTGAAGAAATTGTCCGCAAAGTCAGTCCTCAGGCTGATTTTGATGTTATTTCTCTGCCGGAATTTTTACGTGAAGGTTTTGCCATTCATGATTTTTTTCATCCGGACAGAATTGTTGTGGGGGCAAACAGTTCAAAAGCTTGCGAAGTGATGAAACAGCTTTATGCACCTTTTGAAGGAAAAACAGAATTTTTATGGGTTAAGCGCAGATCCTCCGAGGCTATTAAATATGCCTCAAATGCTTTTTTGGCAATGAAAATTCATTATATTAACGAGATGGCAAACTTTTGTGAAAAAGCCGGTGCGGATATTAATGAAGTTGCCAAGGGAATGGGAACAGACAGCCGTATCGGAAACAAATTTCTTAATGCTGGGCCGGGATACGGCGGTTCATGTTTTCCGAAAGATACCAATGCAATGGCTCAGATGGCGCGAAAATATGGTGTTCGGCTGAATCTGATTGAAACAACGATTGCTAAGAATGATGAGCGCAAGGCGGAAATGGCCGAGCGGGTGATTGCTAAGATCAAAAACAATCCGCAAGGAAAAATAGCCGTTTTGGGACTTGCTTTTAAAGGAGGGACGGATGACTGCAGAGAATCTCCGGCGATGGATATTTTAAAGGAATTGCTTAAGCACAGCAACAATATTGCCGTGTATGATCCAAAGGCAATGCAGAATGCCGAAAAGCTTTTGGGGAATCAGGTTATGTATGCTAAAGATGTGTATGAAGCTTGTGATGAGGCAGAGATTTTGGTTATTCTGACAGAATGGGAAGAATTTAGAAATTTGGATTTGCATCGGATTCGCGGGCTGATGAAGGCGCATAAAATTGTTGATCTGCGCAATATGTTGAACGCAGATGCGGTTAAAAAATCAGGCTTTGATTACTCTTGTATCGGGATGAATTCTTAATATGTCGGATTATATTGTAGAGGCTAATTTGTTGAAAAGGAGCAAATTATGAAAAATGATGCAGAATCTTGTGATAAAGGCTGTCGGCTTGTTCCGGCGCTGATTATCGGCCTTGGTTTGATGTTGGGTGGCTTTTTCCCCGGTTATTATTACTATAAATCCAAAGCGGATATGAATATTGTGACGGTAAAAGGCTTGGCGGAAATGGATGTTCGGGCCGATTTGGCGGTTTGGGAGATCAAATTTGTTGTTACCAATGATAATTTGCAGATAGCGCAAAAAGAGCTGGACAACCGGTATCAAACGATTGTTGAATTTTTGCAAAAGCAGGGGCTTAAACCGGAAGAAATTTCTGAAGGCCGGATTGATACCAATGATTTGATGACCAATCCGTATCGTGATCGTAATTTTACTTCCCGTTATATTTTGACGCAGAAAGTTTTGGTTCGTTCCAATAATGTTGATTTGGTAGAAAAAGCAGTTAACTCGACAGGGGATTTGATTTCAAAAGGTGTGGTTTTTGACAGCCAGTCTTATGGATCTCCGGTTTCTTATATCTTCACGAAATTGAATGATATAAAACCCCAAATGCTTGAAGAAGCTACAAAAAATGCTCAGGCTGCGGCGGAAGAGTTTGCCAAGAGTTCTCACAGTAAAGTTGGTAAAATTCGTCGAGCCAGTCAGGGGGTATTCTCGATTTTACCGAGGGAGCAGACGGCCGGAGCCATGGAGATGAATCAGATAGAGAAAAAGGTTAGGGTTGTTTCCACGATCGAATACTATATTAATTAATGTGCTAAAACGGCATCATGCTTGTGATTTTTTCGCTCGTGTACCTCTTTGTACACGTCGCTCGAAAATTACGGCGCAGCATGCCGTTTTATCCCATTAATTTTGTTGCGGCAGCGGCATCGTGCTTGTGATTTTTTCGTTTGAGTACCTCTTTGTACACGTCGCTCGAAAATTACGGCGCAGCATGCCGTTTTAT
>CALXRP010000011.1 GCA_944390885.1 uncultured Alphaproteobacteria bacterium | reverse complement strand
CCATTAATTTTGTTGCGGCAGCGGCATCGTGCTTGTGATTTTTTCGTTTGAGTACCTTTTTGTACACGTCGCTCGAAAATTACGGCGCAGCATGCCGTTTTATCCCATTAATTTTGTTGCGATATTCTCTTTTTATTAAATATATCGTAGGTTGGCATTACGGTATAATGAAAAAGTTATTGGTGCTTTTATATGAAAGGTGCGGCAGGCGGCGGGGGAATCAAAAAGCCTCATCTTTAAGAAGAGAGGCTTTTTTGATATGATGTGATTGTAAAAAATTTATTTTTTTTCATCCGGATCGCGGAGAACATAGCCGCGGCCCCAGACGGTTTCGATATAATTCTTGCCGCCGGAAGCTTTTTCCAGTTTTTTGCGGAGTTTGCAGATAAAGACGTCGATAATCTTTAATTCCGGTTCGTCAATGCCGCCGTAGAGGTGGTTTAAGAACTGGTCTTTATTCAATGTCGAGCCTTTTCTCAGCGAGAGCAGTTCCATAATGCCATATTCTTTGCCGGTCAGGTGAAGCGTTTTGTTTCCGACCGTAACGGTCTGTGTGTCCAGATTGACTTCAACGTCTCCGGTGCGGATAATGGAATTGGAGTGCCCTTTCGAGCGTCTGACAACAGCTTGGATTCGCGCCAGAAGTTCTGCTTTGTCAAACGGTTTGGTTAAATAGTCGTCGGCGCCGTAGCCTAAGCCTTTGACCTTTTTGTCCGGTTCCGAGAGGCCGGACAAGATCAGCACCGGTGTGTTGACTTTGGCGGCGCGGAGACTCTTTAAGACCTCGTAACCGTTCATGTCAGGAAGCATCAAATCCAAAATGATAATGTCATAATCATAAAGTTTGCCGATTTCCAGGCCGTCTTCGCCCAAATCGGTCGTATCGACAATCATGCCTTCTTTTTTGAGCATTGTTTCAATGCTTTGAGAGATGGCATAGTCGTCTTCGACAAGTAATACTCGCATGGTGTTGCCCCTTTTATTAAAATTTATAACGTCATAATAATCTTTATTTTTTTATTTGTTAACTTTTTAATAGGGGCTGTTAATAATTATTAACAAAAATTATATAAATGTTGATTTATGTGAATAAAACGGAAGAATTGCTAAAAAAAAGCGCAAAATTGTGCCAGAATCTTTTTCAAAAAAGGGGAAGTTTTATCTGATGACATTGTATGAAAATATTACCGATGCTGTCGGCAAGCTGGAAACAGACACTTATTTCGGGCAGGTCAGCGCCGTGCAAGGGCTGTTTATCGAGGTTAGCGGCATTCGCTCGAATCTGTCAATCGGCGACAGATGCAATGTTTTTTCTACCCATGGCGAAAAAGTTACCTGCGAGTTGGTGAGTTTTAAAAACGACAAGCTTCTGTTGATGCCTTACGGTTCATTAGACGGTATCGGTGCCGGCTGCCGCGTGGAGGTTGAAAATGCCGCACCGGTGATTTATCCGCATCCGGAATGGCTTGGGCGAATCATCAATGCCTTTGGTGAGGCGATAGACGGCAAAGGGCCGCTGCCCAAAGGCGACAAGCCTTATTATATTAAATCTTCTCCGCCGCCGGCCGCTTTTCGCGACCGGGTGCAGGGCAAAGTCGATCTCGGCGTGCGGGCGGTCAACACTTTTCTGACGGTTTGCAAGGGGCAGCGTATGGGAATTTTTGCCGGTTCCGGCGTCGGAAAGTCGACGCTGATGTCGATGATGGCCAAAAATACCAGTTCTGATATTTCGGTTATCGGGCTTATCGGTGAGCGCGGGCGTGAGGCAAAAGAGTTTGTGGAAGACGTTTTGGGGCCGGAAGGACTGGCAAAATCGGTGCTGGTTTTGGCAACATCCGATGAAAGCCCGCTCATGCGGCGGCAGGCGGCTTATACTGCCATGGCGGTTTCGGAGTATTTTCGCGATCAAAACAAAGATGTGCTCTGCATGATGGATTCCATTACCCGTTTTGCGATGGCTCAACGCGAGATTGCGCTTTCGGTCGGTGAGCCGCCGGCTTCCAAAGGTTATACGCCGAGTGTGTTTGCCGAGCTGCCGCGACTGCTGGAAAGGGCAGGGCCGGGGTCCGGCAACGGAACGATTACCGGCTTGTTTACCGTGTTGGTAGACGGAGATGATCATAACGAGCCGATTGCCGATGCCGTACGTTCGATTTTGGACGGGCATATTGTGTTGGATCGCGCTATTGCCGAGCGCAACAGATATCCGGCGATTAACATTCTGCGTTCCATTTCCCGGACGATGCCGGATTGCGATACGCCGGAAGAATATGCTCTGGTGGCAAAGGCCCGGAAATATATTTCTTCTTATGAGGATATGGCTGAGCTTATCCGTCTCGGCGCTTATAAAAAGGGCTCAAACCGCGATGTAGACGAGGCAATATTTTATTATCCGAAGATTGAGGCCTTTTTGTCCCAAACCAAAAAGGAAAAAATTACTCTGGAGCAGGGATATAAAGAGCTGGCCGATATTTTGGCCACGCCTTTTGTGCCGCAGGCTTAGCGGGGAAAAATGAAAAATTCTCTCAAGACATTGCAGCGAATCCAAAAGTTTAATATTGACGAACAGCGCAAAATTCTGGTCGATTTGCAGGTGAAACAAGATCATTTGAAAGTTGAACTTGTCCGCTTAACCCGCGGTTATGAAGAGGAAAAGGCTTTTGCCGAGCAACATCCGGGAATCGGAGATTTCGGTGCTTATGTCAAACGCTATCTGGAAAAAAAAGATGCGCTGGAAAATGGGATTGAGAAGCTGCAGCAGGCGATTGAAGAAGTTCGCGACAAAATTGCCGATATGTTCAAAGAGCAGAAGACCTATGAAATCGTTGACGACAACAGGCGCAAGCGCGAGATTAAGGAAGAAAACGACAAAGAGCAAAAAATGCTTGATGAAATCGGAACCAATACCTATATAAAAAAGCATGAAGCCGGGGCGGAAAAATAGTTTCGGCTGCGAGAGTATTAATTTTCTTAAAAAGGAGAAGACAATGTTTGATTTACCGGCTCTGCCTTATGAGATGACTGCGCTGGAACCGTATATTTCCGCAAAGACGATGGAGTTTCATTATGGCAAGCACCACAAGGCTTATGTTGACAATCTGAATAAACTGGTCAAAGGAACCGAATTTGAGAATATGCCGCTGGAGCGGGTTGTTAAAGAAACTTATAATAAGCCGGAGTTTGCGCCGATTTTTAATAATGCCGCGCAGGCCTGGAATCATAATTTCTTCTGGCATTCGATGAAGAAAAACGGCGGCGGAAAACCGGAAGGCGAACTGCTGGCAAAAATCGAGCGCGATTTCGGGTCTTATGAAAAATTCCGCGAAGAGTTTAAAAATGCCGCAACATCGCAATTCGGCAGCGGCTGGGCCTGGCTGGTGGAAGATACGGACGGGAAGTTGAAAGTGGTTAAGACCTCTAATGCCGACACGCCGGTTGCCCACGGACAAAAGCCGCTGATTACGGTCGATGTTTGGGAACATGCCTATTATCTGGATTATCAGAACAGACGGGCGGATTTTGTTGAGGCTTATCTTGACCATCTGGTTAAATTTTAATCCTGCCGGGGAGCTTTGGGTTTCGGCAAAACGGAATCGGAAGTTTGTAAACAACGGCAAAAAAAACTTGAAAAAATCGTATTTGGTGATAAATTAGCACCGAATTAAATACTATGCCGGTGCGGGGCGTTCCGCACATTATTTATTAAGGAAGGATATTAATATGGCTATTCGCGTTGGTATCAACGGTTTTGGACGTATCGGCCGCTTGGTTTTCCGTGCCGCTCAGAAAAGAAACGATATTGAAATTGTAGGCATCAATGACCTCATCGATGTTGAATATATGGCATATATGCTGCGCTATGATACAATGCACGGCAAATTTGACGGCACTGTCGAAGTTAAAGACGGCAAGCTCGTTGTTAACGGCAAAGCTATCCGCGTTACTGCCGAAAAGAACCCGGCTGATTTGAAATGGGGTGAAATCGGCGCTGATTATGTTGTTGAATCTACAGGTTTGTTCCTGACAAAAGAAAAAGCTCAGGGCCATATTGATGCCGGTGCGAAATATGTTATTATGTCGGCTCCGTCCAAAGACGATACACCGATGTTTGTCTGCGGTGTTAACACCGACTCTTATGTTAAAGGCACTCAGTTTGTTTCTAATGCTTCCTGCACCACAAACTGTCTGGCTCCGATTGCCAAAGTTTTGCATGATGCTTTCGGCATTACCGACGGTTTGATGACAACCGTTCACTCTACAACCGCTACTCAAAAGACTGTTGACGGCCCGTCTGTTAAAGACTGGAGAGGCGGCCGCGCTGCTTCCGGCAACATTATTCCGTCTTCTACCGGCGCTGCCAAAGCTGTCGGTAAGGTTATTCCGTCTTTGAACGGCAAATTGACCGGTATGTCTTTCCGTGTTCCGACTTTGGACGTTTCCGTTGTTGACCTGACAGTTAATCTGGCTAAGCCGACGACTTATGAAGAAATCTGCAAAGCTATGAAAAAAGCTTCTGAAGGTGAATTGAAAGGCATTTTGGGTTATACCGAAGATGATGTTGTTTCTTCTGACTTCCTCGGTGATTCCCGTACATCTATCTTTGATGCCAAAGCTGGTATTCAACTGACTCCGACTTTTGTTAAGGTTGTCAGCTGGTATGACAATGAATGGGGTTATTCCAACAAGGTTCTCGACCTCGTTGCCCATATGGCTAAAGTAAACGGCTAATTTTAGTTTCCCCGCTTTTCCGGCGTGCAGGCGGTTCAGTGCATATGGACTGTCGGTGCTGTGGACAGGCGGGGATTTTTTTTCAGAAGAGGAAATGTATATGACAGAATATAAAATGATTGAAGATTTGGGCGATTTGAACGGCAAAGTCGTTATGCTGCGTGCTGATTTGAATGTGCCGATGGATGAAAATTTTCATGTGACCAATACGGCCCGCATTGACCGTACGGTTCCGACGATTAAACTTTTGATGAACAAAGGCGCCAAAGTTGTGGTTGTTTCGCACTTCGGACGTCCGGAAGGCAAAGGCGATATGAAGAATTCGCTCAGCCATATTGTGAAAGATTTGGAAAAAGCGCTGGGCAAACATGTTGTTTTTGTTGACGATTGTATCGGCCCGAAAGTTGACGAGGCGATTAAGTCTTTGCGTGATGATCAGATTCTTCTGCTCGAAAATCTGCGCTTTTATAATGAGGAGAAAAAAGGCGACGAGAAGTTTGCCGAAGAGTTGGTTAAGCCGGTTGACGTTTATGTTTCCGACGCTTTTTCAACGGCTCACCGCGCTCATGCCTCTATGGTTGCAGCTGCAAAACTGCGTCCGGCCGCAATGGGACTGCTGATGGCGGAAGAAGTCAACGCTCTGTCGAAAGGCTTGAATAATCCGCAGCGTCCATTGATGGCGATTGTCGGCGGTTCCAAGGTTTCGACCAAGCTTGACTTGCTGAACAATCTGGTTAAGAAAGTTGACAAGCTGGTGATTTCCGGCGGTATGGCTCATACCTTTATGAAAGCCAGCGGTATTGATACGGTTAATGAGGCCAACTCTCTGGTTCAGATGGATATGATTGAAACGGCTCAGGAAATTATGAAAACGGCCAAAGCCAACAATTGTGAAATCATTTTGCCGTTGGATGTTGTTGTTTCTAAAGAATTCAAGGCTGATGCAGAACACAAAACGGTTGATTTGGAGCATATTCCGGCCGAGGGATGGATTTTGATGGATGTCGGCGATAAGACAATCGCATCTATCAATAAAAAACTGGAAGAGTGCAAAACTTTGGTTTGGAACGGTCCGCTCGGCGTATTTGAATTAAAACCGTTTGATACGGCAACCAACAAAGTGGCAGATCGTGCTGCTGTTCTGACGCAGGAAGGTCGTCTGATGACGGTTGCCGGCGGCGGTGATACGGTTTCGGCTCTTGAAAATGCCGGTGTTGCCAATAAATTTACTTATATTTCTACGGCCGGCGGAGCCTTTCTGGAATGGATGGAAGGGAAGGAGTTGCCGGGTGTCGTAGTCCTCAAAAAGTAAAAAGTTTGCAAAGAGCTTGTCATACTTGTTCTTTTTCTTCTCGTGTAGCTGGTTGTACACGTCGTCGAAAAAGAACGGCGTAGCACAAGCTCTTATCAAACTTTTTGGTAAAAATGTGTATAATGGCCGACTAATACAGATTTAGCGGGATGGAGAAATGCTCATGTACCTCTATGTACACTCCGCTTTCTCCACCCTAAAATCTTATTATTCGGCCCATTCTCCGCATTTTTATAAAATTGGGGTCACCTAATACAGAAAAAAGAATTTTAGCTAAGTCATGTACTACCATGTACACTCCTGTCGCTAAAATTCTTTTTTCTTATTATCTGACTTAGGCATCTAGGCGCGCTGCGGTTGCTAACGCTTTCCTAGCTTGCCAAGATGTTCCAAAGAGCTTGCAGACAAAAACAACCGGAGCAGCGGTTGTTTTTGCTTAGCGCTTATATCGCGTTTTTACAGCGGCTTAAATTTTTACCATAATTCTTTTTTATGTGCAGCTGT
This sequence comes from uncultured Alphaproteobacteria bacterium, assembly GCA_944390885.1. Classification (GTDB taxonomy): domain Bacteria; phylum Pseudomonadota; class Alphaproteobacteria; order RF32; family CAG-239; genus MGBC133411. The sequence continues at coordinate 54,532 of CALXRP010000011.1, read as the reverse complement.
TGGTATATTTTTTCTGAAAGTTATAGCTTGCTTCTTATATGAAATTTATTTTGTGACAAAATTAAAATTTTTGTCAAAATATGTTGCGTTTGGATTTGGGCTGTGTTATGATTAGTGTAATGAACAAAAATTTACGGAGAGGAAAATATGATCCAGGCTATCAATTTCAAAAGTAGCAGAGACAGTGATTTTAACGCAGAGTATGATTATGCGCCGGAAGATGTGGCGGATAAAATTCCGGCTGAGCTTGGTCTGGAAAACCTTCCCGAAGGTGAAAAAGCAGATTTTATGAAAGATTTTGCTCGTCTTTATACAATTAAATCCCGGGCGGATACGTTTGGGGATGCGGAAAAGACGCATTTTGAGAAACAAAAGAATCGCAGCGGTAAAGATGTGTTGTTTTTGATGATTGAACATATGAAGCCGTCGGATTTGTCTTTGGCCGTGTCTAACGGGCAGGTGGTGTTGACCTCTGTGGAAAAGATGACGCCGGATCAGTATCAGGATTTGGCAAAGTTTTGTTGGATTAATAATTTTTCGGAAGTATCTTTTCCTGAAAATGCCGATGAGGTTTTTAAACAAAAGTTTCAACAAGCTTATGAAAATATGGATAATCAAGCGGTTTTAGGGTACGGCAATCGCGAAGAAGATAAGCAAGATTTGGATGAAGTTAATGAAAAAGTTAGAAAAGAGCAGGAGACTTCAGAAGAATCAAATACAGACGAAGGAAAAACAGACGAAGTTCGTGAACAAGATGACAAAAAATCTTCTTCGAATAATGACAAGAAAAACTCTGAGCTCGATGAGATTGAGAAAAGAATGAAAACTTTTATGGAGATCAGATCGGCTAAAAAGAAAGATTCTTATTATTTCAAAACACATACCTGGGGCGGTTGGCTGCATTATCGGATTTATGAATCTCCCGAGCAAAGAGCCTCGGATGGGCTATGGGATGATAAGAGTAAATCGTTTAAATCCACTTATGAGATTGATTTAAAATTTAAAAATGTGAACGGACAGTTGGAAGTACGTTATGCTCTTCCCGGGACTAAACCTATTCCGGCTAAATATGCCGATGAAATTGTCGGAATAATGAAATCTCAGGGTTATACGGAAATTGAATTTGAAAATTTGACGGATGACGATAAGGGAACATTCAGAAAATCTTGTGCAGCAGCCGGAGTGTTACCAACTTTTGATCTGGGAGAAAAGCATGCTCGCGGTATGTTGGCTACGGCAGCAGAAAACAAAATATCGGATTTGGCTGCTTTTAAAAGACGTATGGCTCGAAAGTTGCGTAAGCAGGTTGAAAAAAGTGGTAAGACGATGGAGGATAATAAAGGGCTGCGTTCCGTAATTTTGGAATGTGAAGCAGAAAATGGTATTGTGACGGAAGGAATTGTCTGGGACGGAACCGATGTGGCACAGGCTTTGAAAATTGCTCAAAATAGTTTGTCGGAAGAGGATTTGTATACTTTTAAAAGCACTTTGGCCAAGACCTTGAAAGCTCAAATGGATGCTGAAAACAATTTTAGCAATCAAAATCCTTTGAAAAAAACTTGGGAACGTTTGGATAACGAAGTGGCTTATAAACCTTTTGCTGAGGCTTTTGATAAAATTCAAGATAAAATCCAGGATATTTCTGAAGGTACAAAAAATACGCGTGCCAAAGCACAGGATGTTATCGGAGCGTTGGATACTGCCGGTGAACTTGCAACGTATTTTGCAAAATATAAAAATAGAACGTTGCGCGAGTTTATTGATGACGGCAAACTTAATCTTGCAAAAGAAAAAGAAGACTTTTTCAAAACCTTTGCCAGTACCGGTTGGGAAAGCAGAAAATTCAGAGACCTTAGCGCGGATGAGTTTGTGCAGTTGTATGAAATAATGAAAGCAGAAAATATTCGATTGGCAGAGAAAAGATTGGAAAATGATACCAGAGGAAAATCGGGACAAGATTTTAATATGGTTGTTTCCGATCATGTTAAGGACGCTTCAAGTAAGTTGAAAAATGTGGCAAGAACCTTGAGAGAAAACGGGTATCGCGACGCATCGGTGATTGACGTGGGGTCTCCGGTTTATGAACGTTTGGATGGTGCAGGTAAAAACAAAACGCAACAACAATCCGGTCAAACCAGAACAATTGATTATGCTCGTATGAGGCAGCGCGGCGGCAGGTAGCAAAATTTATTGTTAACAAGATGTTAATTGTTTTGGATGTAAAAGAATTAAAGTTTATTATTCGGTAAAGGAGAAATATTATGGAATTGAAAAATAAAGTTTTAGCCGGCGGAGCTTTGTGCGGAACGTTGGCTTTGGATACCGAATATGCCAAAACGGCTGATAAGGTTCTGACAGCATCAAAGATTGACGATGTTGTTGCCGGGCTCGGAAAGTTTTTTGCCGGAAAGCCGGCCGGGGCGTATGATCTGGCTGCCAATGCCGAAGAAAGAACTTTTGCTCATGCTGCAGCTTTGAAAAATATGCAGAGAGGTCGTTAGGCAAAAATGAAAGTGGCAGGTTATGCAACGGAAAATGCCTTTTGCATTGCAGAGGGTGAAGAAGGGGAGATTTATGTCTTTCTGACGGCAAAAAAGAATCAGCCGCAAATGCCGAAAATTATTTATGACGGCAGAGACCATGCCATTTTTTTGCGTAATCCCGAACAGAAGATTATTTTGGATTATATTCATCCCGATGTGCGTGATAAATTGCGAAAAGCTAAAGAAGTTGTGATTGTCGAAACACTTCTGGAGAATATTAAAGACAGTTATATTGCACAGATGCAAATGGTGGAGCATATTCCGGTTGATTGGCAGAAAATCGGGCTGAAAAGCTGGGAAGAGGCTGCCTTGCGATAATTTTGCAAAATGCTTGAAAAAAAGCTTGCAAGTTTGCCGATTTTGCTTTATAAATCGGCTTTGTTATATAACGGTCCTATCGTCTAGCGGTCTAGGACGTCGCCCTCTCACGGCGAAAACACGAGTTCGAGTCTCGTTAGGATCACCAATCGCAACACCCTCGATTTTCGGGGGTGTTTTTTTGTTTAAAGAACTTATGTAATCGAACGGTTTTCTAAGGTTATACGAGATTCTACGGTCTTGTAATTTCAAGTTCGAAAGTAAAAGGTGTAAAATCTCTCTTTTGGTTTCTACTTTCGAACTCTGAAAAATTTGATATGCGTTATTGCCTAAGGAAAGTATTGTGGATATTGCAATTGAAAATTTTTCATCCGCTTTTGTTAACAGTTCTGATTTCCCTTCAAGTTCATATTGCTCTTTTTTTAGGTCTTCATTCATATCTCGGTATTCTTCCGGTGTAATATGTCCTTCAAGAAGCAAAGAGCGTAGACGTTTAATTTTATCCTGACAGTCATCATATTGTTTACGCACAGCCTTTATTTCACGATTATGGGCTTCATTTTGTTTGTTAATGATTCTTTCCATATCGGTTTTAATGTATCCCATAATTTCTTGGGGTAAAGACAAGTTTTTTAATTCATCTTCTATTTGTTGTAAAATAACATTTTCATTAACTTGCGGATTTTTGCAGTTTCCCTTGAAATGCGAACATTTTAAGTAAACATATTCTCGTCCACTGGGTTTTATTTTACGGTCACTGCTAATCATACAACCACATTCTCCACAAGTTATTAATCCGCGAAAAATAAACGGTTTGTCGGTTGTTTTAAAATGTTTGGGGGCTTCAGGTTTGCGTCCGTGCATAATATCTTGACACGCTTTAAACAATGCAGGAGCTATTAAGGTTTCATAATTATGTTTATACCATTGGTCTTTATAGAACATTTCACCAATATAAAATTTATTATTTAATATACGGTGTATAGTTGCTGTATCAAAAGGCTTTCCTGAAAAACGACTCACCAAACCCCATTCTTTGCACATTTTAGCCATATCTTTAACAGAATAAAGTCCCGTTGCATATCGTTCAAAGAGCTTTTGAATTAATGGAGCTCGTTCAGAGTCAATTATAACAGCCGCTTTCCCATCAGGATTTCTTATATTTAAATAACCTGCTGGAGCTTTTGTCATACATCGTCCTTGGTTAACAGAATAATCCATTCCATAAACAACATTATCTCGAAGACTTAAAGCATAGTTTTGTGCCATAACAACATTTAATCCTAATATGGTTAAATCTCCGGCTTTAGAATCTTTATTAAGGACTAAATTCTCTTGAACCAAATGAAGTTCAAGTTGCCCAGATTTTCTCATTTCATCAATTAAGGTGTAATTTTTAAAGTTACGGAACAAACGGTCTGTCTTTAAGCAAACCAAGGCTATACCACCTCTTTGTTGTTTACAAAATTTTATCACTTCCATAAACTTTTTCCGCTCACCTTTTGTTGAACTTTCAACTAATTCAGCATCTTTAATAATAGTCAAATCTTTTCGTGAGCAATACTGTGTTAACATTTCCTGTTGATTTTGGAGAGAGTTTCCATCTTTTTCTTGCATTACCGTGGACACACGTCTTAATAAAACAGCATTTTTAATCATTTCTAAATCCCCAAGTACTTAAAACCATAATATTATATGGTTTTAGACAAAACAAGCAAATTGTATATTTATAATTATGATTATTGGTTATTTATAACGATTGTTTAACATTATTAGATTTTATCCATTAATCTTGCCGTATTTATTGTAAAAAGACAAGTTGCAAGCCAATAATCATTATGTTTTTCTTACCGTTGGAAGACAAATGAGTTGTCTTCCCAGTCAAGTGGCTGCGTGTTAATTTTGTCTAAATAGTAGAAATGAAGAAAGTGGAAATAATAAAGTCATGGTACTCAAATGAAGTTTTGTCTGACGACAAAGCTCTGACCATCTATGACCGACTACTGAAGCTTTACCTCACCCTTTACTATGCAAATGAAGAAAATAATAAAACACAATGAAAGGAGTTATAAATGTCGATTAGTCGACCAACACTTCATTTAAATAATAGTGTACCGTTGGAAAAACCTAAAACAGCAGTTCAAGTTTTAGTTCGTGTCAAACGCAATAAGCCAGATATAAAAGCTCAAGAGCTTTACACACCGAAGCAGGTTTCAGCAATTTTGAGGCTATCAATTTCACGATTGCGTGATTTGCGATGGCAGAAAAAAGGGCCTCGATATGTCAAGATTGGCAAAGGGACAAAGGCTCCAATTCGTTATGTCGGACAGGATTTACTGGATTATTTGTCATTGGTAAAGACACGATGAGTAGTGAACCGTTGAAAATAGAAACCCTGTCAGAGGCTAAATATCGTAACGATATTAAAATTCAAGCGTTCCGAGCCAGTGAGTGTAAAAAACTTCATCGTTTGGCGGATAAATTAGAACAGTGCCGAAAAGGTAAGCGGTGTCGTTTATTGGCTTGTTCTATCTGTTTACGTCGGTTTCGATTAAATTATCTTAAAGAACACCTGCCAGTATGGACAAAGCTGATAAAACAATGTCCTGTACATTACATTTCAGCAATTAATCGGGTGCCGGTTGATGTTAATGTTGATACATTGGGGGATTTTAAGAAATGGTTTGAACAGTGCCTCAAACAGTATGGTTTTGATAAAATTCCACTTGTTGGCGGGGTCGATTACTCTTGGAATTATGAAAATGGGCGGAACTATATTTGTCAGCATTTTCACTTCTTGGTATCTGTATATGACCGAAAACCACTGATGGAATGTCTGAAAAAATCTTTTTTTCGTGATAGTACTGTTAGCAGGCCGGTCTATCCTAAGATATTAAAAAGCTACTCTGACCTAAGAAAGGCTCTTAACTATACAATACCGGCTTATTTTGAAAAACGTTACCGATATTTGGCAAAAAAACGTCACTATACAAAACATTACCCCTTGAGTGATAAGCAAGGCAGAGAGCTGTATCTTTTTTTGTCTTCTAATACCCCGCAAGACTTGATGATTATTCACGACATTTCCCAAAAAGGAGGTGATTAATGGTCTAAATTTTATCTTTTTTATACCGTAATACTAATTTGTTGTTGGTATCGGTTGTTCATATAAGTAGTGAACAGTTGTATCCGAAAGTCCTTGCTTCTCCAATAACTGTTCACGGCTTAGTTAACTAGGTCTTTTATAAGGATTTTAAAAATGGTGAAAATTTTTAGCGATTTTGAAGATGGTGTTCAAATTGAAGAAGCACCAAACAGTTTACGGACAATAGCTCCGTATGTTGATGTGAGTTTGTATGGTTTAACTGCAAGTGGGGCAGCCTTTTATGAAATAAGTTTTGTTAGAAAAATGTATAAGGACATTGTCAAAAAGGTCATACCTACATCATTGTTATTAAGTAATCGGGAGCTAATTTGTTTTCTTGTGAGTAATGGGTATGCGAATATTCCTCTTAAAGAAGATGAAAAAATCTTGTGTGATTTTTTGCGAGAAAGGGGCAACAATGCTGCAAAAGCTTTATTTGTGGAAAAACTTGGCTGGTTGGATGATGAGTTGGCTCGGAAAAATAAACAGCCCTATGTATATGTCACTCCAGATAAGCAGTATGGTGCAGTAAATCCTGATTTGCAAATTCGGTATGTTGAAAATCCAAATGTTTACAGTCAGAATATGGAAACTTCCGGCAAACTGAAAGATTGGGTTGATAATATTGGCATATATGTTCAACATTCTCCTCTTCTTACTTTAACTGTTTGTATGGGATTGGGTGCGATTGCAATGAAGCCCTGTGGTATCGAATCGTTTATGATTCACATTTGGGCTTCAACATCGAAGGGCAAAACCAATACAGAGCTTGTCGGGCAGAGCCTGTACCGTAAAGCAGAAAAAAATACGTTACCATCGTGGAATATAACTCCAGTGGGGCTAATGGATAAATGTTCATCGTTTTCGGACTCCTTGTTTATTCTTGATGAAGTGACTAAGTTTTGTGATAAGCCAGCTAGGCTTCAGCAGATGGTTTATAATGCGATGAATGGAAGTGGAAAAATCGCATCATTTGCGTATGCCAAAAGTGTTTCGCGGGTTGATTGTCATTGGACGATAGCAGTTTTAAGCTCTGGGGAAAAGTCAATAACACAAATTTTAAAAGAGGGAAATGTAAAATTGTTGAAAGGGCGTGAAGTGCGGTGTTTTGAGATTTATGCTCTGCGTCATCCCGATTATTTCACATTTACGAGTTTACCCAAAGGAATCAAAAATTCTGCAGAATTAGCTGAAAAACTGCAGGAAAATGTTAGGCTTTATTACGGAACACCAGCCCGAAAGTTTTTAAAGGAATTCCTAAAAGAACCTGAAAAATACATAAAACGCATAAAAAAGTGCATGAAGAAATTTTTCGAAGAGCAGGAACTTGATGAAGGAGATATAAAAGGGCGAATCGCAACTCGATTTGCCTTTATGGAAGCTGTCGGTTTATTGGCTGTTGATTTTGAAATTTTACCAATGAAAAAATCAAAATTAAAGGAGCATATACGCTTATTGTGCGGAGAGGTGCAGGCTCAACATAAGACGGATAGCGAGTTGCAAAAAGAAGGAATAAAGCTATTGAAAAAAGCTCTTAAGAGGGAATATTTTGTTACAGTAAAAAAGAAGGGCAAAACGTTCAGTGATGATGAAAAAATGGCTTTTGGTTTCAAGATCCTGCGGCATTCTTTTTCCAGTCGGCACTTTATTGCCATTCGAAAATCACAGTTCGATAGTATTTTTAAGTCGCAATATCAAGCGGATTTAGTGACTCGATATTTGAAAGAATCAGGCGTATTGGCACACAAACAGGTTGATTTTGTAGATTTTGGTGAGCGACCACAGTTTCATTGTCTTAACTTGGAGAAACTTCGAAAGGAGGGGCTTTACAAATAATTATACACTGTGCGTCTGGATATACCATATTGTTTGGCGATTTGGGTAATCGGAGTACGATTGGTAATGAGCACTTTTATTTCCTCAATTTGTTTGGCGGTTAGTTTAGGCTGACCGCCTTTATATTTACCGTTAAGTCTGGCTAAAGCTATACCTTCTCTCTGGCGTTCTAATATAAGGTTGCGTTCAAGCTCTGCAACCGCTCCTAACATTGTCATCATCATTTTTTGGTATGGGTCTTGTTTGTCGGGAGCAAAAGCCAAGTTTTCTTTATGAAAAATAATCTTAGCTCCTTTGTGGGTTATTTCTTCAACCAGATTTAACAAGTCTTTTGTATTGCGGGCAAGTCTGTCCATAGAGTGACAGTTTACCACATCTCCAGCACGAAGATTCAGCAACATGGCTTGAAGTTCAGGACGGTTGGTATCTTTACCACTGATTTTTTCAACATACTCTCGGTCGCAAGAAATATCTAAGAGCTGTCGTTCGGTGTTTTGGTCGGTCGTCGATACTCTCTTGTAGTTAAAAATCATATTGTTTACTCCTTTATGTGAAATTGACATTTATAACCCCATTGCGCAGGTGTGCAATAAATGTGTTTTTTGATGTTGTTTGCACAGTTTTTTTATGTGTAATGGGGGTATACTCAGTTTGCACACTCATAATAAAAATATCATCCAACTTGCTTGGTTGGGGAATATTTCTTAATTTTACCTTATCGTACACCCATGAGTCATAAAAGCTGACTTCCTTTGCACTTATCTTATCCAAAACACTCCAATGCTTCATTCCACCATTTTCGCTAATTGAAAGAATTACTGCGGTATTTTTGGCCTTTAAGAATGCTTTTAATTTTTCAATATCCGGTTCTTGCCCATAAAACGGCTCGCTTATCTCAATTTTTAACTTATACTTATCAAAAAGTATTTTTTGTGTTGTTTTGAGCAATTTAACCGCTTTAGTATAGGGTACACCTTTTTTCTCAATATTTTGCAACCCGCCGATTGAGACCAATTTCTCCAAGAGCCGGTTAAATACATAGATTTGACTTCTATATCCCAATTTTGAGCTCGCAAGTTTAGACAAAGCATTAGTAATTGAATACAAACAACAAAAATAGTCACAGTCTCCCTGTTTTAGAGATTTTATCCATGCCATGACTAATACTCCTCCGCAAACATAATGGTTAAGACACGATTGGTTTGTGTCTCATCATCAGGCTGCGGAGAATAAAACTCATAATTCAAGTCATACATATCAATTTTCCAGAAGATTTGTTGTCCACGATATTCAAAACAGCCAAAGTCGTGTTCACCATACGGGTCGTTATCTTCGGTAAAATTATCAAAGGTTCTGACTTTTTGCATAATCTCTTGTTGTTGCATCAGTGGTAAAGCTGATACACCGCAAGTCAACAGCACCTTACCACCTTCAAAAGTCTTACGGAACTTGTCGTTTTGAGCTGCAATTTTTTTCACATCAATTTTATTTTCCATATTGCACCTCCTTTTTACTCAGCATCAAACCAAGCCATCGTTGTGGCTAATAAATGATTGTAGTCCCCGGACATAGCTTCTTTCATGAATTGGTCGATTTCTTCTTGTGAGAGATGAGCTCTTTCCATAGCTCTTCTGCATATCCCCAAAATCATAAATGCATTACCGTCTTGTCCCGAAAGTTGAACCGTAATCTCTGGGTGTTTTATATTGGTCATTGCTTTTACTCCTTTAAAATAAAAAAAGAGCCTCAATCCTAGTGATTGAAGCCCATAAAACGTTAAATTTAAGACAGACGATATGCCCGATAACAAACTTATTTCTGAATTTGTATGCTATTGTTGACATATCGTCCTCCAACCAAAAATGACCTTATCCGCTCTGATGAAAAAAGCAGACTATAGAGGCCTAAATTTTGGTGATTTATATTTGAAGTCAAAACGAATCGACTCAACTTCAAATATAATATATTATAACATATTCTAATATAAATTGCAAGCACAAAATCAAGCAAAATCAGATAGTTGGTCAATTATTGTTTTTTTCATTTTTCGACTTTTACAAGAATATTGCTCTCTGTTTAATCAAGCTTCAAATAATAAACTTTGCAAAAAGGCACTAACTTTCTTGATTGTAGAAAATATCATGCTAATATATCTCATAAGTTTAATTTAACTAAATTTCACATTGAGGTTGTAATGGCGGGTAAAAATAACGCAAACATTGGTTTTGAAAAGCAAATTTGGGATGCAGCTTGTGAGCTTTGGGGACATATTCCGGCGGCAGATTATCGTAAAGTAATCGTCGGACTGATCTTTTTGCGCTATATTTCTTTTGCTTTTGAAAAGCGTTATCAAGAATTGGTGGCTGAAGGCGATGGTTTTGAAAATGACAAAGATGCCTACACCGAAGAAAATATATTCTTTGTGCCGGAAAAAGCTCGTTGGAGTATGATTGCCGCAGCGGCACACACTCCGGAAATCGGAATAGTGATTGATGAAGCTATGCGCGCCATTGAAGATGAAAATAAAGTTTTGAAAAATGTTTTACCCAAGAATTATGCTAATCAAGATTTAGATAAACGCGTTTTGGGTAATGTGGTGGATTTGTTCACAAATAATATAGATATGTCCGGTACGGATGAAGACAAAGACTTACTTGGTCGCACTTATGAATATTGTATTGCTCAGTTTGCCGCTTATGAAGGAACCAAGGGTGGTGAATTTTACACACCGTCAAGTATTGTTAAAACGATTGTTGAAGTCTTAAAACCTTTTGATAACTGCCGTGTTTATGATCCTTGCTGTGGTTCGGGCGGAATGTTTGTTCAATCAGTTAAATTTTTGCAAGCTCACAGCGGCAATCGCAATCATATTTCCGTATATGGACAAGAATCCAATGCCGATACTTGGAAAATGGCTAAAATGAATATGGCTATACGCGGAATTGATGCCGATTTTGGTCCTTATCAAGCCGATACATTTTTTAATGACTTGCACCCAACCTTGAAAGCCGATTTTATTATGGCTAATCCGCCGTTTAACCTTTCCAACTGGGGACAAGACAAATTGCTTGATGACGTGCGATGGAAATATGGTATTCCACCGGCAGGAAATGCCAACTACGCATGGATTCAACATATGATTTATCACCTTGCACCCAAAGGAAAAATCGGTTTGGTTTTGGCAAACGGTGCTTTATCCACTCAAACCAGCGGTGAAGGAGAAATCAGAAAACGCATTATTGAAGCCGATTTGGTTGAAGGTATTGTCGCTTTGCCGCCGCAACTGTTTTATAGCGTTACTATTCCGGTTACTTTATGGTTTATCAGCCGCGATAAAGCACAAAAAGGCAAAACTTTGTTTATTGATGCACGCAAAATGGGTTATATGGCCGACCGCAAACATCGTGATTTCACGGATGAAGACATCAAAAAGATTGCCGACACTTTTACCGCCTTTCAAGAAGGAAAATTGGAAGATGTTAAAGGCTTTTGTGCAGTAGCTAGCACGGAAGATATTGCCAAACAAGATTATATCTTAACCCCTGGGCGCTATGTGGGGATTGAGGAGCAAGCCGACGATGGCGAACCTTTTGAAGATAAAATGAAACGGCTAACCTCAGAGCTTAAAGATATGTTTGAGCAGTCCGACCACTTGCAAAACGAAATCAAAGAAAAACTCAAAGCAATCGGCTGGGAGATGTAGGAAGATGCCGCTCAATAAACAATCATCAGATGTTCAAAATGCACGCATATATGAGGATCCTTGCGACTATGGAATTCTTAAACGCTTTGAAGACGCTGTAGAAGTTTTATCTACAGAAACAGGTTCTTTGAATAGACGCTTATGTTGCGCTTATTTTGATTGTGGAATTATTCATTTGTCTAGTAATAATTTTAATGATAAATTTATACAAGATAAATTATCTATGATTGAACATGCTATTGAGAAAGGAACTGAAGATATAAGAAAAGCTAAATTGCCATCGGATTACTACCAAGAAGTTCGTACATTAAAGCTTCATTGGAAAAAATCTTCCGAAATGGCAAATTGTATATTTCAGATTTATAAGTATTTAACAAACTTGAGAGCAAGCAAAGGATTTATAGATTAATGGTAGAGATACAAGAATGTGTAAATTGGATTTTTAAAAATAAAGAATGGTTATTCAGTGGGATAGGTGTAACAATTATTTCATTCTTTTTAGGTAGAAAATCTGTTAATTGGAATATTACATTGATTAACAAATCGAAAAAAACAATAAAAGGATGTGGAATTAACAATAGAACCGCAGAAATTTATCATGAAGATTATTCTACCCATATTTATAAGACAGAGATAAAGAACCGAAGACAAATAGTTGATTATAATACAGCCATATCTGTTGGAGTTGGTGCTTCAGGTGCTTCTTATACAGCTATCTCAACAGGGATAATGTGTTTTAAAGGACTGAACGGAAAAGCGATTATAAATAATTTAGCTGAAGTTGCCTTATTTCCTAATGGTAGTATCTTAGAGGTGGAAAAAAATGATAATATTACGATTGAATATGACAGAAATAGTTTTCTTAAAAAAGAAATAATATTTTTTGCCAAAAAAGATATTTAACAATTAACTGTTAATCAGTTAAGTAGTGCAAATAACTATAAAAACAGAAAATAGTAAGGAACTAACCTAAAATTTACAAATTAGGAGTAAGGTTGAGAGGATATAAAGGCAAAGAGTGGAGGCGAAATGAATAATTCGGAACTGGACATTTCAAACTTGGCAAAGTGTATTGATAGCCTTAAGACTTGCACGGCAGATTATAAGGCAGCACCAAGCGAGGTGATGAAAGGTTATATTGCGGATGCTTGTGTTAAGCGGTTTGAGTTTACGGTTGAGACCGCGTGGAAGACAATGAAAAAATATCTCAAGCTGGAATATGGCAAAAAAGATGAAGAATTGAGCATGAACAACATCTTTCGGCTGATGGAAGGATTGGGTTTTGTTCGCTCTTGGGAAAAGTGGCGCTTTTATTATGAAAAACGCAATGACACCAGCCATGAATATAACCAAGAAAAAGCCGCCAAACTTTTGCCAATTGTTGATGAATTTGTGGCAGATTGTGAATTTTTATATGAAAAGCTTAAAAAAGCACTAGGGGAATAGATGATAGCCGGCATAACCGAAAAAGAACAAAAAATAATTGAGCGTATCTTGGATAAATATCGCAAGGATTATGCCTTTTTTTATTATGGCTCGCGCGTTAAGGGCACTTATGAAAAAACTTCTGATTTGGATGTTTTAATCAAAGGTAAGGCTGAAATGCCTTTGGCTGTTTTGCAAGAAATAAAAGAAGAATTTGATAAGAGTGATTTGCCCTATATCGTTAATTTTTCAGATTATTATAAATTAGACAGCTCTTTTTATGAGTGTATCAAACCCGACCTTATTCCCTATAACTGGCAAGAGGTTAAGTTGGGAGATGTTTGTGAAATTAATAAACAAACATATTCTCTTAATGAAAACTGGCAATATGCTTATTACTTAGATACGGGAAATATAACAGAAAATAAAATTGAAGAAATTCAATTTATTGATTTAAATTTTCAAAAATTACCAAGTAGGGCTAAAAGAAAAGTTGAGAAGGATAATATTATCTATTCTACAGTAAGACCTAATCAATTGCATTATGGAATTATAAAATCAAAACCTAATAATTTTTTAGTTTCTACAGGCTTTTCTGTACTAAGTGTAAATAAACTTTTTGTAGATGCATCTTTTATATATTATTTTTTAACACAAAAATATCTTACTGAAAAACTGCAAGCCATTGCAGAACAAAGTGTTTCTGCTTATCCATCAATAAAACCTTCGGATATTGCCAATATCACTATTTCTCTACCTCCTCTTGAGGTGCAGAAGAAGATTGCGGGGGTGTTGGGGGCTTTGGATGATAAAATTGAACTGAACAACAAAATCAATCAAAACCTTGAAGCCCAAGCCCAAGCCTTGTTCAAATCTTGGTTTGTAGACTTTGAACCCTTCGGCGGCAAAATGCCCGATGATTGGAAAATCGGAAAATTAGGAGAAATTGCATATATTACAATGGGACAATCACCCAATGGATCTAGTTATAACGAAGATAAACAAGGTTGTATATTTTTTCAAGGAAGAGCGGAATTTGGAAAACGTTTTCCTTCTGTCAGATTATACACAACAGAACCGAAAAGAATGGCTAAAAAAAATGATATACTTATGAGTGTACGAGCTCCTGTTGGAGATTTTAATATAGCTGTTGAAGATTGTTGTATAGGCAGAGGGTTATGTTCAATTAGAGCAAAAGGAAATTTTCAATCTTTTGTCCTTTACACCATTTGGAGTCTGCAAAAACAATTGGAAATTTTTAATGGGGAGGGTACTGTTTTTGGAGCAATCAACAAAGATTCCCTAAACAGTTTACCTATTACAATTCCATCTTTGGCAAATATTGGGCAATTTGAAAATATTGTTTCTTCATTAGATAATATAATTAGAAATAATTTTTTAGAAAACACACGATTGGCAGAGTTGAGAGATACTCTCCTCCCCAAGCTTATGTCCGGCGAAATTAATGTAGATGATGTCAAAATTTTGGCCGATAAATCATCATTTACCGGAGAAATCTAACATGCTTATGGAAATATCAGATGATATGTCAGATTTTGAAAAAGACACCGTGCAAATATTAGATTGTCTTTTTGAAAGGGCATTCAAATCAGCGCATGACCATCTTTTTATTCAAACATTGTTTGGAGCAAACTTGATGGGTCTAGGTGTAATGGATTCCATTTTTGAAACCATAAATTTTGTTAATCATTTTAAAAACTTTCTTTCCGAAAAAAATCATCCACTTGATAATATACGTATAGGTTTAATGCTGTATTGTCATATATATGAAACTAATTTTATTCCGAGAGTTATTTATAATCTAATCATTATTAGGAATGGTAAATATAATTGTTTTCCGTTTCCAATGACCAACAATAAATGGGAGATGAATCCCGATAGAAAAATAGAAATCATAGAAAAACAAGATACTGAGATTGGAACTTTGATGAAACAAATTTACGATACAAACATTCGTAATGCTTTTGTACACTCTGATTACATACTCACAAATAAAGCAATTATTTTATCTGCAGATAGAAATATGAAAAGCATTTGTTTACCATACGATAGACTCGACGAAAAACTTGGTAATATGCTATTTTTCTTTTATGCATTTATTGAAACTTTAATGGCGTATAAAACTAAAATTTATAATAATGGAGATGTTATTTATGCCAATAATATTGCGGAAAGATGGAAAATTATAGTAAACCCTGATGATAACCAAGTCGTAGGTTTTGAAGGAACCTTTGATGAACCACGAGGCAATTATTTGAGATTAAGGACTTTATAATGGCAAGAAAAAATATTTTTGAAATTTTAGAAGAAAAATATGATATTGAAGAAGAAATCAGAAAAATATCTAATCTATTCAATAACATGAAATTTATGAAGACGAATTCTCTGAATTTTCAATCAGAATTGTACACTATAGAAAAACTGGTAGATGATGTCTTTTCTCACTGGAAACAAAGAGGCTCTTGCCTTAATTGTGCAGAGATGAGAGAAAAACTTCATTTAACGCAAACTTTTAGCGATTTTGATAATATAATAAACACCTTAGAATATTATTCAAATATCCTGTATATAGTAGAATATAAAATTGATAAACTTGTGAACCTGCCATTACGCGGTTGTGCAGAATATAGAATGCTACTGGAAAATATTGATATATTAATAGATCATCTTCATTATGGAAAGCTAATCTTTGATGAAGATGAAAAAGTTATTCTTGTTCCTAAAGACCCCGCGGCAACAGCTGTAGCTGAAATTTCTTCAAAAGATATTGCTTTCGCAATTTTGAAATATCATCACGCATCGCTCAAAGGACAAATTGAAGAAAAAAGGAAGCTCTTGCTATCTATCGCTAATGAATATGAACCCTTATTGAATAAGCCGATTGCAGGCTTTAAGGAGTATTTTGATAAAGCAACAAATATGCTTAACAATATGAATATTCGCCACAACAACAAATCCGGCAAAAATAAAAAAGAACTTATTGCCCAAATGAGTGATGAAGAATTAGAAAGCTGGTATGATGAGTTGTATCAACTTCTTTTGTTCTGTGTATTGATAAAAGACAATAAAGAGCGTAAAGATAAAGTTAATGAATTACTCAAACGCATAAATACCCAACCGAAGAAACAATAAAGGAATAGTGCCATGGAATTAAAAGATTTCATTGAACAATCCGTGTCTGATATTGTTGAAGCAACACAGAATTTAAAACAAAAATACAACAAAGGTAACTGTTGCCTAGCACCTAAATTTTCTGTAAATCTCAATAATGCATTACATAACATTAACTTTGATATTGCCGTTACAACATCTGAAAATGGCACCGCAAAAGCAGGATCAAAAATAGGAATTAGTGTATTAGGAGCAAATATCAATGGGGAAAAAGGATTTACAAATGAAAATTGCTCTCGTATAAAATTTTCTATCCCCTTCTATCCTGAACATATAAACGAGGACTAAAACTCATGTCCAGCGAAATTAATGTAGATGATGTTAAAATAGATTAGGAAAGAATAAAGTTTTTGTAGTTAATTATTTATTAAATTGTAATTGTTTTTATAACTTTTTGTAAATATTAAACCAGCACAAACGCAAAAAATCATTAAAATACAATGTTTTTTTTGTTTACTTTGTAGATAATTTATTTTAGTATTGTAGATATTGTTTGTTAATATTGTAGAAAGAAAATAAATGTTTAAGCATTTTGATTTGGTTATTCCACAACCTGATTTTAAAGATAAAATTGTCGCGGATATTATTGAGCTAGAAAAACTTAGGGGAAATCAAATTAACCCCGGTGTAAACAGAAAAGTGTTTAACCAATTAAAACAAGTTTTCCATCTTGTTGAGAGCTTGTATTCGGCCAGAATTGAGGGTAACCGTACAACAATATCTGATTATGTTCAAGATAAAACTGAAGGAAAAAAGGAAGCACAAACTTTTAAAGAAATTGAAAATATTGAAAAAGCTTTATGTTTTATTGACATTTGCTTTAGTAGAGATTCTGAACAACCTCCTATTGATAAAGCTTTTTTGTGCACCTTACATAAAATTTTAACAGACGAATTGTCTCCTGAAAAAGAAGGCTCTTATAATCCTGGAGGTTATCGACAAGGGAATGTTACCATTTCTCATGCTGCATATACTCCCCCTCTTAATGTTAAAGTTCCTGACTATATGGATGAGTTAATTAACTTTATAAATCAACCAGCAGATTTGCAAGATGTATTATTAAAAGTTGCTATCGCTCATCATCGGCTTGTCTGGATTCATCCGTTTGATAATGGAAACGGTCGGATGGCTAGAATTTTAACTTATGCTATGCTAAAAAAGGCTAAATTTGATAAAATTTCTTTGCTGAATACAGCTGCAATATTTTGCATCAACAGAGAACAATATTTTGAAAATTTAGCTAAGGCAGATACGGGGGCTGCAGAAGGGCTTTTGGATTGGTGTCGTTTTGTATTATCCGGTTTATTAAGTGAATTAACAAAATTAAGAAAACTCTTGGATGCAGAATTCTTTCGCAATCATATTCTTAAGCCAGCAGTTGATTATACTATTACTAATGAATTAATATCTCCTGATGAAGGTAAAGTGTTAAATTTATCTATTGCCAACCCTGATAATCTTGTTATGGCAAAAGATATTGGCCAGATTTTAAATGATAAAACGCCGCGACAAGTTACATATATTACAGCTAAAATGCTTGAAAATGAATTATTGCAAAAAGAAAATGAGAATAGTCGTAAATACCTGATTAATATCATGCAAAAACATATTTTGCGTGGTGTTATTGAAAATCTTTCAAAAGAAGGATTTACACAACATTTGGAACATAGTTAAAGGACACAAACATGACCACGTATTTTGAAAATCCTGTCAATGAAAATGCTTATGAAGCCTCGATTATTGAGCTGTTTCAAAATATGGGGTATGTTCATGTTTATGGGCCGGATATTGACAATCGCGATTTTACTTCTCCTTTATATGATGAAGTTTTAGAAGAAACATTGGTTCGGCTTAATCCAAAACTTCCGCGAGCTGCTATTAACGAGGCTTTGTTTAAGCTCCAGAATTTTGAAAATGCCGAATTGGTGCAGAAAAACGCCATTTTTATGGATTATCTGCAAAATGGAATTACCGTCCGCTATACGGAAAAAGGCGAACCTAAAGATACGATTGTTTATCTTATCGATTATGATAAACCAGCCAACAACTCTTTTATTATTGCAAATCAATGGACTTTTGTTGAAAACAGTGAAAAACGCCCTGATATTTTGCTGTTCATCAACGGTTTGCCCTTGGTTTTGATGGAGCTAAAATCTCCATCTCGTGAAGAAACTGATGTTTCTGCCGCTTATCGCCAAATTCAGAACTACAAACACGAAATTCCTTCTATGTTTGTTTATAATGCCATTTGCGTGATGAGCGACCTATTGACATCAAAGGCAGGAACTCTCACTTCCGGCGAAGACCGCTTCATGGAATGGAAAACGGTTGATGGCTCTTATGAAAATACGCAACACGCCCAATTTGATACTTTCTTTATGGGAATCTTTGCCAAAGAGCGTCTATTGGATATTTTGAAAAACTTTATCTGTTTTTCTAATGAAAACAAAGGGCTTGTTAAAATTATGGCGGCTTATCACCAGTATTTTGCCGTTAAAAAGGCTATTACCTCAACCAAGCACGCCACCGAAACCGACGGAAAAGGCGGTGTTTTTTGGCATACGCAAGGAAGCGGAAAATCTTTATCTATGGTCTTTTATGCTCATCTGTTGCAAAAAGCCTTAAACAGCCCAACAATCGTGGTAATTACTGACCGCAACGACTTAGACGACCAACTTTATAGTCAATTTGCCAAGTGTAAAGACTTTTTGCGTCAAGAGCCTATTCAGGCCGAAAGTCGCGCTCACCTTAAAAAACTCTTAAGCGGAATTAAAGCCAACGGCATTTTCTTTACGACTATGCAGAAGTTTGAGGAATCCGGCGAAGCATTATCAAAACGGCGCAATATTATCGTGATGGCCGATGAAGCCCACCGCGGACAATATGGTCTAACCGAAAAAATAGATGAAAAAACCGGAAAAATCAAAATCGGAGCTGCCCGCGTTATTCGTGATTCCTTACCCAATGCCACATATATCGGCTTTACCGGCACGCCGATTTCTACCAAAGACCGCAGCACGCGTGAGGTTTTCGGCAACTATATTGATGTTTATGATATGACGCAAGCGGTGGAAGATGGTGCAACACGTCCGGTTTATTATGAAAGCCGTGTGATTAAACTTCATCTGAAACCGGAAGTTTTGCGTTTGATTGATGCCGAATATGACCTTATGGCTCATAATGCCGACCCCGAAGTGATTGAAAAGAGCAAAAAGCAACTCGGACAAATGGAAACTATTTTGGGCGATGACAGCACCATCAATTCTCTGGTTACCGATATTTTAGACCATTATGAAAATAACCGTGCCAACCTCTTGACCGGAAAAGCTATGATTGTGGCTTATTCTCGCCCGATTGCGATGAAAATATATCGCAAAATCTTAGAACTCCGTCCCGATTGGCAAGAAAAAGTCGCCGTGGTTATGACTTCTGATAACAATGATCCTGAAGATTGGCACAATATCGTTGGTAACAAAGCCTATAAAGAAGAATTAGCCCGCAAGTTCAAAGATAACTCTGATCCGCTCAAAATTGCCATCGTGGTTGATATGTGGCTGACCGGATTTGATGTTCCGTCCCTTGCAACAATGTATGTTTATAAGCCGATGAGCGGACACAACCTGATGCAAGCAATCGCTCGTGTTAACCGCGTTTTCCAAGACAAAGAAGGTGGTTTGGTGGTTGATTATGTCGGAATTGCCAGCGCTTTGAAGCAAGCCATGAATGATTATACTATCCGCGACCGCAAAAATTATGGTGATACAGATATTTCAACCGTAGCTAAACCGAAATTTATTGAAAAATTGGAAGTTTGCCGCGGTTTGTTACATGGGTTTGATTATTCCGGCTTTGCTAGAGGAAGTAATTTGGAAAGAGCAAAACTTATCAGTGGTACCGTAAACTTTATTATTGCCCGTGAAAAAGAAAAACAAAAAGAAGATTTTGTTAAAGAGGCTTTGCTCCTAAAACAAGCTCTTTCTTTGTGTTCATCCTTAATCGAAGAAAATTTGCGTATTGAAGCCGCCTTTATGGAAGCTGTACGCGTTTTGGTTGTTCGTTTAACTTGTTCAGGCAATAGCGGCAAGAAAATCTCTTTACCGGAAATGAACGAGAGAATAAATGAACTTCTGAAACAAAGTATTAAAAGCGACGGCGTTATCAATCTATTTTCTGATATCAAAGAAGAGTTTTCTCTGTTTGATCCTAAGTTTTTGGAAGAACTCTCAAAAATGAAGGAGAAAAACTTGGCGGTTGAATTGCTCAAAAAATTAATAGCTGAGCAAATCAGCATTTATCGCCGTACAAATGTTGTTAAATCTGAAAAATTCAGCGAAATAATCCAAGAGGCGATGAACCGTTATTTGAACGGCATGCTCACCAATGAACAAGTTATTGAAGAGCTCTTAAACTTAGCCAAACAAATTGCCACAGCGCAAAAAGAAGGCGATGATTTAGGCTTAACCCCTGATGAAATGGCCTTTTATGATGCATTAACCAAGCCTCAAGCCGTTAAGGATTTTTATGAAAACGATGAACTTGTCGCCATTACCAAAGAACTAACCGAGGCTTTGCGCAAAAATAAAACTATCGACTGGCAAAAAAGAGAAAATGCCCGAGCAAAAATGCGTATGATGATTAAAAAGCTCCTTAAAAAGCATAAATATCCGCCTGAAGGTATGGAAGATGCCGTCCAAACCGTTATGACTCAATGTGAGCTTTGGACAGATAATGTTATGGAAGCGTAATATCAAACTTTCAGATGTAAATTTTTAATACCTGCATTTTCCGCGGTGGACAATGCAGGGGTGATAAAAAAACGGTCAATGATACTCAAAAATGAAATGCCATTATTCTCCGGTCAAGAGATGAACGGGAAATGATATGTTTATGTGTGCAATAAAATAATTTCGTTACGTATTTTAATAAAACTCGAGTAAAAACAATGAATACTGATGAAAAAATTAAATATATCAACGAAATAATTTATCTAAAAAAAGAAATTAAAAAGCTCAAGGCGATTTTGAAAAAACATGTCGTGCCTGCCAAATATATTTGCAGATATTGTGGTAAAGAGGCAACTAAGCCTCACGGTGGCAGATGTCCTTACAGCCCTTACCCCAACAAATGCCACGAATTTATAAAGGCATAAAAGATACCCTGCAACCGACAAGCCGCAGGGCATTTGACATTTTTATTTATTTTAAAGTTTTCTCCAACCTAAAAACTTATCATTGTCATCGAACTCACATTCATAAGTTTGCCTGCGCTTTGTGTTGGGATAAAAAACCAATTTTTTTACGTTATTAGTTTTTAGTACATCAGAGTAGATTATTGGAGTAAATCTAACTTTACCCTTTGAAATATAAAGAAAATATTTTTTTAAATCTACACAAAATCGTCTAAAAAAAGAACTCAGAGATTCTGCACAATTCCCAAAGTAATTTGCCTCTTTATCACAGTAGAATTCTGTATTGATATTATTTTGGGCATATTCCCAAAATTTTCTAATCAATGAATTCTTTTTTTGCTTTAGTGGGACATAACATTTTTCCTCAATACCATTCAATTCCACAACAAAGTTCCAATTTACGGTATCAACATAGGCTTTAATTGCCCAATTACTTTCAGTAATAGGTCTGAGCTCAAAATATTCCGGTTGTAAAATATCAATGGAATAGCGGCAGAATTTTTGTTTATACATTATCCAATTTTCACGGTTGTCGAATAATATATTTGCCTTGGCGACTTGTTGGATTTTGATGATTTTTGCATTTTCTAACGCGTTTAATTCATCATAAATCATTCGATTATTAATATCTGAGGACAGTTCTTTTATGTCCTTTGTTCTTAACTGTATATTATTATAACAGTTAAAACGAATTTTCGTGGCAATGTACTGTTTAATTATGTTTTGAATATCAATCATTTGTGCCTCCTGTACATAGTAGGATTCGACAAAATCTCAGGGCCTCCGAAACAAATAAGATACAAAAAAAGTACCTTAAAACTTCATCACTGAAGCCCCAAGATACTAGTTTCGGTCCGGATATTTTTTTGACAGACTACTCGCTAAGCACTAGCAACGCACAAGAGTCACCGAGAAAACCTCAGAAAATTCCAGGTATCTTATTTCTAAGATACAATTATAGTATACCTCATTTAAGGTGACTTGTCAACTATATTAAGCATTTGTAACTGTTTGATATTGAATGTT
The DNA here is from genome assembly GCA_944390885.1 of uncultured Alphaproteobacteria bacterium. Classification (GTDB taxonomy): domain Bacteria; phylum Pseudomonadota; class Alphaproteobacteria; order RF32; family CAG-239; genus MGBC133411. Next base: position 32,156 of record CALXRP010000011.1, on the reverse strand, counting down.
ATTTTGCATAAATTTTTCAACGAGAATATATGTTTCCATTGTTGGTTTATAATACTCCGGAGAAAGTAAAAGTTCGAAATTCATCGCGTTGGGATCACCAATTTGAAAAGAGGAAGTTTATACTTCCTCTTTTTTCGTTTTAAATCCTTTCCGTAAAGCCCTTTATTCCGCGCCGATTTGCCAAGTGCGCTGGTAGCCTTTTCTTGCCCCTTGAAAAGCCTTGCCACCGTTTCCACGGCATCATTTTGAAAATCTTGATTCTTAAACTTTAGTTTCATAAGCCAATCCTTTTCATTAATTCATCTTTGATTAGCTCTATTGTTATTGCTGGAATTTGTTTTAAGGTTTCAATTCCAAAATATGAAATACCACTTTTTAACTTATTAAATAAAGTGTCATTATTTATACTTTCTAATAATTTGTAACCATCCATTGTAAACCAATATCGTGCACTAAGATTACAAATAACCTCTCCGCTCAAACAAGTTTTAAACCCTAAATCAGCAGTGGAAGACTGAATGTAGCTTGCCTCAAATAGAATGTGTAGGTGATTTCTCAATTTTTTTTCTGATAAATCTTCTATTAAATTATCTGTTACAGGATAAACTTTTTTTAACTCACTGAACAAATATCCAAGTTGGACTTGGTCTTCTTCACATTCGTTCATTATATTAAGAAGTTTTTTTATATAATCTAAATCCAATTTCATTAATGCCCCCTACAACAGTTCTACGTTCTTTACCGATTTCACAAATATTTTTATAACCGGCTTTATAAGCTTCGGATTTTTCATCCGTCAACTCCGGCAACTGCACCATAATAAACTGGCGATTGCCACCATCTTCGGCATTAAGCTGCATAACTGCATGAGCGGTGGTAGCTGAACCGGAGAAAAAGTCAAGGACTATTTGAGGCTCTGCTCCAAATGTGCCAAGCTGTAAGCATTTTTTTATATAATCCAACGACTTAGGAAAATCAAACGGTGTTTTTCCAAATAATTTTCCCATAAGCTCTTTTCCATTTTCATGGTTCATTTCTTTATCTAGCCATAAAGCCTTACTTTTAGTATAAAGACTAGTTCCTTCTAAATAATCTTTTCTAAAAACGCTCCATTTCCCTGTGTTAGCAAGATTTGCTACTAATAGATTTGTATAATTTGTTGCTTTTTCTCGCCCCCAAGTCCAACAACCATCTTCGCCTTGTGAATTTCTTGGGAATATTTCAATGGTATGTTTATCTGTTTTAGTTAAAGAAACTTCTAGTGTTTCAGGATTAGCATATAAAGGATAAAACATTAACGGACGATTACTTCTATTAAAGACCGGATTTCTATTTCTTAATTCGAGCAACCGATATTTTCCATTTGCATCTTCTTTATTGTATTCCGCGATAGCCTTTTCATCTTTTTGGACCTCATGTAATCCATCGATGTCTATATTTTTTGTATAGACTAATAAATATTCATGCGTTTTGGCTATAAATCTATCAAAAGTTCTGCCCCTAGGATTAGTCTGTACAATTACTTGAGCCACAAAATTCTCTTCACCGAAGACTTCATCACAAAGTTTTCTCAAATTTGTAACTTCATTATCATCAATAGAAATAAAAATCACACCGTCATCACGGAGCAAATTAGCCGCCAAACGCAATCTGGGATACATCATATTCAACCAGTTTGTGTGATATCTGCCCATAGTTTCGGGGTTAGATTTGGTTGTTTGCGATGTAATTTCCTTATATTTTGCTAAAGGGTCTTTGAAATCATCTTCATAAACAAAGTCATTACCGGTATTATACGGCGGATCTATATAAATCATCTTAACCTTGCGATAATAAGCATTTTGCAAGAGCTTCAAGACTTCTAAATTATCGCCCTCAATATACAGATTATTGGTATTTTCAAAATCCACACTTTCTTGCACACAGGGGCGGAGAGTTCCGGTTGAACGTTTGCAGGCAATTTTATAGCACTCGGATTTGCCTTTCCATTCAAACTTGTATTTCTCAAAATCGTTGTCTATATATTCACCACACAAAGACAACAACTTGTCTATATCCAGTTTGCCTTCGCTAAAACATTGCGGAAACACGGCTTTTAATTTTTCTTTATCAACCGCCTCAATATCCAAACTTTTGCCGTCAACCTTTTTAATCTCAATATTTTCCGCCATTTTTGCCTCTTAAAATGCTATAAATATACAATTAAAGCGAGTTTATATTACCTTTTTATAAAAAGCAAGTCAGTCCACCGGATTTTAGACATTTAATTTGGATACTATATTGAGTTACCAAATGTAAGCAACTAGGGGAGGTTTCCGCAACTTTAGGCTAACAGCATCACCATTAAAAAAAGCGCCTTGATGGCGCTTTTTTTAATGGTGATGTGCCGACTTGTTAAGCGCCGAGGCAAGCGAGAGCCAGCCGTAGGGGTATTACAAGTCAAATGTCCGAAGCGTCGTTGGCGCGCCGTTTTAAGGCGAGCCTTACGAAGCAAGACTCCTCTTCAAACGGCAGGTATAAAAACTGCCGTTTTTGCGTCGTTACGAAAAGTTTTACTTTTCTACTTACGCGAACAACTAACTTTTGCTGCGGCTAAAGCCTGGCAAAACTAAGAGAAGTTTTTTTTATAAATCAAGAGCTTAACTGAGTTCGAATGTTGCTTTTTTGAAAATTGCATTTTGGGAGAATTTTCCGAACTCATTTGGTGATAATTTATGATTTATTTAAAAATTTCTGCAGGATATGAGATTATAAGTTCGTCATCTTTGTAGATGTTTAATTCGCGATAATTTTGATCACTGCGTGCGATATTGTTTAAATTGAAAGAGTAGGTGTATGTTCCACTTTTGAAAATATAACGTTCGTTTCTTCCAGTATGTTCGCTCCCAGGATTTCCTTCTACTGTCATAGATCCATTTTTTAAAATTATATCTGGTTCGTCGGACATTTCTTTTCCATTATTCCAAAAAGCATATTGATATTTTTCTTCTTCCGTAATATCTTCCGTGACTCGAGGTAATAAATCTATTCTTCCTATCCCGTTATTTATCTTAAAGAATAAAACGTTTGATTTGAAATTTTTAAGGGATGCTGGTAATCTGTCTTTATCTTTTTGGATAAGCATTTTAGTATATATTTTTTCTTTTTCTGTTGCAAAATAGGGGAAAGAAATGACTAAACCATCATAATCCAGCCATATTTCCCCATTGTTCATCATTGCCTGGCCAGATTTCATAATTTTCCAATTATTCGGATTTATGATTCTTTGTTTTAGTTTTTCATCAAAAAGCATATCGTATTTTTCTAAAAATTCTTGTTTGTTATTGATATTGGGGACTAGAGACCAACGAATTATAGGGTATGTAAATAAATCGGCTATTTTTTCGGGGTTATCTTCTTTTATGGTGTTTATGAAATTAGTAACGATATTGTTAGCATCTTCAGATATTGCAGGATTAGAAAAAGATATTAAAAACAGAGTGCTTAATAGGATATTGATTCTTTTCATTTTGAGGCCTCCGCAAATATTTCTATTGATAATATTAGTTAGAAAGTGGTTAAAGTTTCTTTAAGTTTGTAAATCATGAGTTGAATATCACCAATACTAGTAGCAGCCTATAAAATGGCTGCTTTATAACTATGGGTATATCCAATACATCCCGAAAGAATGAATATTGGTAATATGAAGTATATTTTATGAATTGTTTGAGCTGGAATAGAAAATTTCATTTGTAAAATATCCTTTTATAAAGATGCAATCATTTTTTATCTGATTGGGGAGGCAGGTAGGGTGTTAATCTGGGGAAAAATCTCGGAACGTTTCTTTTGTATTCCAGATATTCTGATCCGTATCGTTTGTGTAATCCTTTTTCTTCAATTAACGGAAAATAAATCAGATTGATCCCGATAAAAGTAAGCAGATAATAAGTTAAAGGCAGGCTTTGGAACAATAGGCATTCTCCGCCCAAGAACAAAAAAACACCGAGGAGCATGGGGTTTCGGACATAAGCATAGGGACCGTGGGTGATTAATTTGTTTATCGGATCCCATGGTGCAGGGGAGCCTTTACCGACTTGGGCAAAAAGTTTCATTGTCCAGAACATTAAGGTTAAGCCGCTTATAAATAGCATGGGGGTTAAAAATAACAGAAAAATGTTTTTTGTTCCGATGGTTTCAAAGCCGTTAAAATATAAGATAAATAACGGAATGGTGATTAATACATTGAACGGTAAGATTAAAATGGCCTTTAACATAAATATTCCTTTCTTTATTTATGTTATACAATAGTATAATTTATGTGTAATTTTTTTCTTAAAATTTCATAAAGATATAAATTGCGACTATTTTTATCGGTTGTTTTGCTGAGACGTTTTGTCAGAAGACATTTGCATTTTGTATGATATCAAGCGTGATTTGTTTGGCGTAAAAGCTGGCTAAATGTCGGTAGTCTTTTATGCTGTTTGTTTTGTCGTGCAATCTGACGGCAAAGAAAATTTTATGATCGTTTTGTTCATAAAAGCCGACAAACCAAGCAGTATCGACTAAGTCATTTTTTATTCCCAAACCGGTTTTTCCGTAGATTTTGACAGCTCCGTCTTTGACGAGCATTATGTTTTTTAATGTTTGGGTTGCTTGATTTTCTTCCGAGAAAAGTTTTTCCAGAAATTTAACCTGCTCCAAAGGGGAAATTTGCAGCGATGACTCTATCCAGAAACCTTTAAATTCCGCGATGTCTGTGTTGGTGTTTTGATGTCCGTACCAGTCTGAAATATCTTGGTTGCCGTAATGGTATTTTTGCAGATAGTTTTTTACGGTTTGCTGCGGTATTTGATTGATCAGCGTTCGAAAGTACCAAACGCAGGATGTTTTGAATGCTTCTTTGATATTCATATTTTTGTTCCAAGCGGGATTTTCATAATCTTTTCCGCTCCATTCAATGTTTGAATTTTCTTGAGTGATTATGTTTTCGGACAGAGCCATATATGCAGACATAATTTTGAATGTTGAACAGGGCGAGGATTGGTTGCAGCTTAAAGACGGGTTATGGATTTTGTAGGTTTGCAGTGCGGGATTATAAAAAACGGCGCTCCCGTTTATTCCTTTGAAATATGGAGAGAGGTCAATTTCTTCCGTTGTTTCTTTGTGGCAGGAAAATAATAAGAGTGTGAATGTCAAAAGCAGAATCGATTTCATTGTCATTTTATAATTTTATTCGGTTTATGATAGCTTCAGCAAAAACTTTTAGCGGATTTGACAAGAGAGCAGGTTTGAGGTTTTGGGGCTCAAGCTCCATATAACAGGCAAGTTTGGTAAATTCTTCAAAGTCTAAAGCATATTTGGGGGTCATTAGCTGAAACATATTTATAGTGTCCGGGCGGATGCTTTTGTTGATGTGGATGCCGTCTGTGCTGATTGCTGTCGGGATGCCGACGCTTAGCGTTTCACAACAGGAAAAACTATCAACAGTGTGAACGGCAAGCGTATTTCCAAAACCTAAGACGGCGGGATAAATATTGCCGATTTTTTCATGCTGGGAAAATTCGTGTTCAAATTTTCCGGTGTACAAACGCCATTTGTTTTTTTCTCTTTCTGTTTGGGCAATGTGTTTGCAATTATGAAATATAATATCCTGATGTTGTTGGGCTTTTTCATGCAGGTAGTCTGTTACATCATTGGGCGTGCGTGGGCCGTTGACAATTATTATGCCGTATTGATGGCGTGCGAGTGAGAGGCATTTTTCAAACAGGGTTTGGGCATAGTTAATATCGAAAATAATTTCGCTGCCTTCTGTGCGGCCTCCCAAGCAAATAACAACCTTTTTATTTTTTTCTAATATCTTTTGCAGTTTTTTTATATGGGCCGACCTATAAGCTTCTTTTGTCGGCTGGGAAAATTGGTGCTCAAGCTCTTTTTTCTTTTTTGAAATATTTTCTTTACTGAAAGAATGGATGATTCCGACCGTGATTAGTACTTTTTTTCGCAGTTTTTTGTTTTGCAACAGACGAATTCGGACGGAAAAGTTTAACATATGTTTAGGAACATTGATAAAATCTATGTATTTGTAATTATGCAGTTTGCTGCTTAATGCCACGGTCAGGATTTCACCTAAATTATGTTGCTTATAATATTCTTTGACTGCGCGGCAGATCATATCTGCATTAATGTCGGGAGAAGTGCTTTCTGTCAGATTATAAGGGGTTAGAAAAACACGCGGGATCTCTGTTGTATGTTTAAGCCAGGTGTCCAGAACAGAAAATACTTTAACGCGAAATTTTTTATATCCGCTGAAATTTGTATAACAAAAAGATTGAGGCAAATCTTTGGCCTCAATAACTTCTTGCGGCAGCAATAAACATTTGGCAGCAGGATATGCAGAACCTACTTTTTGATGGATGGCATCAATGGCCCCGATCAGTTGGTTGCGGTATCCGATATCGGGAGTATCAAATGCAAAGGCGATGATTTTAGATTTTTTCCTTGCTGTCATCGGCGATCTTCTTTTTTGTATTTGGGCTGTTTAGAAAGGAAGAAGCACACCAATATAGTTTGCTTAAAAGGTTGTCTTTGTCGATTTTATCTTTTGTGTTAAAATTTTGCATTTTTAAAATGATGGAAATATCAATATTGATGTCTGATTTTAGCAAAGACAACATTTTGATAAAACTGGATAAGATAACCGTATTATGCAAACTGGCAACGTGAAATTGGTATTTTTTGCCGGTATGAGGCAGATGCAGTGATATGGTGTTGTTGAGATAATCCGTTTTTATATCCAATCCCAAGTAGCCTAATGTTCTGATATCTTTATACATTGCTTCGTCATCCATCTGCAATAGACGCAAGACATAGGTTGCGGCAGAGCCAAAAAAGAAATATGGACGATAGGATGAAACGGCTTGTTTGAAATTATTGACTTTCAAAACAGCCCGGAGAGGATAGTTTGTATTGTCATATCCTTCAATTCCCATAAGTGCAGCAAACAGCAAAAAGTATTTGTTTTCTTTTTCCGGTTTGATCAAAATAGTCTTGTTGGAGCTGTTTTCCCGAATCAATTTTCTGACTTCTTGCAAAAGTTTTTTGAAATCTATTTTATCCGGCGTTTTTAGGGAATAAACAGGGTAACTTTTTCCACAAAATGTATCCCCTTTATTTTCATCAAAAATTATTTCCATATTTAAGCCTTTCCATTTGAGTATTGAAGGTTATTTCAGTATCTATATTCCTTAAGTATAATCATATTCCTTTCCGTATTAATAAAATATTAATTCCATATGGTTTGCTTTATTTTGTTTTTTAGAGCGATTTATAAGGTATTGTGTGATGACTTAAAGTTGTTTATGGAGCGCAGCGGATAAAAATGTTGATTTTGGGGAAAGAAAAGAGTATTATTATATTGTGCTTGTTGGCAAGCCGGCTCGTTCGTGTAAAGATTTTATCAGCCAATATATAATATAACCTTTGGAAGTTTTTGTCTGACAACAGAATACGAACGCTTAATTTAAAGACAGAGGACTTCCGGCAAAAGAAGGATTATATTATGAAGAATATTTCGTATTTTAAATTGCAAGCTAAAAATTTATTTCGTGATTTTAAGTCTGATTTTATGAAAAATGAGGCGACATATATTTGTGCGCCGAAGTTTTTTGATGTTAATGTCATTATTTCTGATTTTGAGGTGGAGGCTGATGATTTTACGTTAATGAAAGCCCAACATATTATTGCGAAAATTTCGGGGTTTAATTCTTGGGATGAATTGATAAAAGCACCGGAATCTTTGCTGGAGCAAGGAAAGAAAGTGTTGGAGGGCTCCGGAGTTAAACTCAGAAAAAAAATTATATATAAAATAGACTTATCGTCTTTTGAGAAAATTGATGAAGGCCGGGCAGGGGACTATTTGTTAAAATGTCCCAGGCTGAAGGAGCTGGAAGAAATTATTGCTATGAAACCGAATTGTTATTTTTTATCTTGTTCGAATTTGGATATAAATAAACTTTCTGATGATATGACGCATATTTATGTTAATGTTATTCCAAAAAGTTCTTCTATTCGTGTTATGGTTCCGGGAGAAAAATGGCCGGATTATTATGCCGTAAGTGTTAAAAATATTTTTTAATAAGGCATAAGGTATTGGATAAAGAAGAGGAAAAATGGGCTGTTTCGGACAATGAGGCAGGCCTTTTTCCTCTTTTTTAGCTTTTGGGCAGGAAGTGTTTGCTTTTTATGAGATAAGGAAGTATAAATAATTTGAGTTTTACTTTTAGGAGATTTGTTATGTTTTTGATTGGTGCATTAATTTCGACTTTTATTGTCAGCCGTTTGCTGCTGCTTGTTATTGCCAAACTCAGCGGTAAAAAATTTTATGTCAGCTGCAATGCCGTTTCTTTATTGCTTTCGGCGTTGCTTTTTTCTTTTGGTGCCGGTGAGAATTTTCCAGATTTTAGCACCGCTTTTGTTTCCGCTCTGACATTATATGCCCTGCCGCAATTTGTCTGGCTGGCGGTTGATTTTATCCGTTTTCAAAGAGCCTGCCGTCCGGTGAAAGACGAGAAAGAAGAGAAAAAATCTTCGGAAGCAAAAAAGGCATAGGCCGGGTGCGGAAAATGGAGCAGAGGAGAACAAACCTCTGCTTTTTTATATGAATATTCAACCGGAGCAGAGTTTGAGGACTGAGCAGGATGAAGATTATAAGCTGGAATTGTAATTGCGCTTTTCGCAACAAATATCAACTTCTGCCGCCGGCGGACGTTTTAATCGTTCAGGAGAGCGAAAGTCCTGAATTTTTACAAAAGCACAGTGTTTGTCTGCCTTTTTTGCGTCATCTCTGGGTCGGGAAAAGAGCTCATAAAGGTTTGAGCATTTTTTGCAACGCCGGAACGGATGTGAAAATTGCCGATTTTTATAATGAGGCTTTTGAGTTTGTTGTGCCGGTGGAAGTGCAGCGGAAAGGTCGGTGTTTTATTTTGTGGGCAGTATGGACGCAGGCGGAGGGCAATGATTGTTACAACGGTTATGTCGTTACTTTGACCAAGGCGATGATGTATTATGAAAAATATTTGCGGGAAGATAGTCTGATTGTTGGGGATTTTAACAGTAATGCCCGCTGGAACGAGCATTTTAAACGCGAATTTAATCATGACAGTCTGGTTGCTTTTTTAGAAAAGAATAAATTTTTCAGCCTTTATCACCGTTTGGCAGGATGCACTCACGGAGCCGAGCAAGAGGCGACAATTTTTATGTACAGGGATGAAAAACGGCCTTATTACATTGATTATGTTTTTGCTCATGAGAAGACATTGGACAAGCGGACGGTATTTAAAATCGGTACTTATGATAATTGGAGCAAGTACAGCGATCATATGCCGCTGTTTGTGGAAATTGCCGATTAAGTTTTATAAGAAAGAAAAACAGGGAAAGATTCTGTTTTCCCTGTTTTTAAAAAGATTAAGCGGGCTATTTTAATTTTTTTAAGTTAGCAATAATCGATTCAGCGGCGGATTGGGATTCCTCGCTGATTCCGGCAGCCTGAAGCGCCAGTTTCTTTAAGCAGGTGTTGACGAGTTCGTCGGATGTTTCGCTGATGCTTTTGGTAAATAATGTTCCGGCCTGTAGTTTTTCATTGGCTTCGCTCAACATACAAGCGCGCATTTTGCTTTTGGCAGAGGCATTGGAATCAACCGTTGTGTATTGAGACAGGTCGGCACAGCCGGCGAGTAGGGCAAATATGCCGCATAAGATTGTTTTTTTCATTTGTAGTCTCCCATAGTTCCAGTAATTTTTATTTATAATTTTATTTGTTTAATATTTTATAAATGAAAAGCTGTGCTTTTGTCTTAAGTTGTAAGGCTGTCGGGCAGGGTAACGGTAAAGCAGGAACCTTTGCCGAGTTCGCTTTTGACCTCGATACTGCCTTTATGTTCTTTGACGATGATTTCTGCCAGAGAAAGTCCGAGCCCGAGGCCTTCATTATTTCGGTTGCGGGATTTTTCTGCCCGGTAGAAACGTTCAAATATATGTTTCAGGTCTTTTTCCGCGATTCCTATGCCTTCATCGCAAATGATTATTTTTATTTTTTTGCCTTCCGGAATGATGGAAATGCTGATTTTTTTGTTTTCCGGTGTATATTTGACGGCATTGTCTATGAGAATATACAGCAGCTGTTTGATCATTCCGGCGTCGGCATAAAAATCCAGCCGCCTGGGCATATCAATAGCGACGGAAAGTCTCTTCTGACTAAATATTGAGGAGAAGTTTTTGATGACTTGTCCGGTTTTGGCAACAAGATCAAACTGTTCATATTCTAAAGTGAGCCTGTTGTTATCGGAGCGGGCGAGTTCCAGCAGATTGGAGGTTAATTTTGACATGCCGAGGATTTCGTTCTTCATTTCTTCTGTAATTTCCGGAGAATTTTTTTGTTTCTCCAACAATTCAACATAAGCCAGAAGCACGCTGAGCGGTGTTCGCAGTTCGTGCGAGGCATCAGATACAAAACGTTTTTGCTTTTCAAACATAATGTTGATTTGTTTGACGGCTCGTCCGGCAAAATAGTTGCCGACCAGGTAAGCCAGTCCGGTTAAAACGGAGATGACGACGAGGATAAGAACCACATATTGTTTGGAGCTGTGTTTCATTGGTGTATTGTTGGCCAAAACAAAAACTTTGCCGACCGCTTTTCCATGCTCGTCATACAGACGTTTCATCATTAATTTGAAATACCATTTGACTTTATGCGATTTGACGTTTTCGTAATAAATGGTGTCTTCCTGATAGTTTTTGGAAAGCATTCGCTGTTTTAACTTTTCAAACAGGTCTTTGTTTATGGTTTCCTGTGATGAGATGATTTTGTCTCCCATAAACCAGAAAGTGAAATGGTTGATTGCATTAATATCGGCATCGTCCAGATTTAACTGGATTTTGTTCGGACCGATATTCAGCGCCTCTTCTGCCTCGCGCACTTCTTCTCTCAGATAGTCGTTCAGTGTGTCGTTAATAGATTTGGCAACCATTTGGCGGTACATATAATAGCAGCCGCCGAAAACAATCAGCAGCATGGATGTGATGACAGCTGTATATTTATGTACCAGTTTTCTTTTTATTTTTTCAATCATTGCGGCTTATTTCCATAACGTATCCGATGTTTTTGATCAGTTTGATTTTGATGTTCGGGGCAAAATCTTTGAGTTTTTTACGCAGCATATAAATGTGCGAATCCAGGCTTGCCGGTCCGGTATCGAGTTTGTCGGGCCAGACCTTGTCAAAGATTGTGGCGCGCGGCAGAACCTGGCCGTTATTAATGAACAGCAGGCGGAACAGGTTAAATTCCTTGCGGCTCAGAGCCAGCTCTTTTCCCTGATAAGAAAGGGTGTTTTGGGTGTTGTTTAAGGTCAGGGCGCCTTTGGTATATACGTCATCGATAAAGGGTTTGGTTTTGCGGCGGCTGACGGCATTCACCCGGGCGATGAGTTCGCCGGTTTGGAACGGTTTGACAATATAGTCGTCAGCACCGGCATTGAGACCGTTGATGCAGTCTTCCGTGCTGTCTTTGGCAGTTACGAAGATTATACCGCCCTGGTAATTATATTTTGCTTTGTCTCGTAAAATTCGGCATATTTCTATTCCGCTGATTTCCGGCAGCATCCAGTCCAGAATAATAACGTCATAAGCATTGAGCCGGTTGTCCCGGACGAATTCCAAGGCTTCTTTGCCGTCCTGTGCCCAATCGGTCTGGAAATTTTCCAGGGTTAAAAGTTTTTGTACGACTGCGCCGAGTTTGGCATCGTCTTCTACTAAAAGCAATTTCATTTTCTTTATCTCCTTGTCAAAACTTTAGCTGTAAATATCGGACATTTCAAACAAAATTTTTTTATATTTTTGTAAGCAATCCTTCTCTGCTCTTTGGGGATTCTACTGTTTATTTATCTGATTAAATTTATATAAATTTTAGATTAATTTCAGATTGGGATGTTTTATTGCGTATAAAGCAGGTTGTTCTGTGAGTCCGATTCCGGGGGGTACCTTGTTTTAACTTTGCAGTTCCAAAGTTTTTGATCCTTTCGTAGTTGAGAAGCTCATAATCCCGGCAGGAGTGGCAGGACACTGCTCTTTTTTTTATTTTTCGATAATATCTGCCAGCTGAAAACGGATGACTTTTTGCAGCCCGGCCAAAGAGGTTTCGACCTGATAGCCAATTTTTCCGGCGCTAAAAATGATGCTTTCAAAATTTTGGGCGGAGCTGTCGATTGTGGTGGTGAAGAACTTTTTCATCCCGATGGGTGAGCAGCCGCCGTGAACATAGCCGGTGAGCGGCAGGAGTTCTTTTGATTTGAGCATGTCAACGGCTTTTTCTCCGACGCTTGCGGCCGCTTTTTTCAAATCCAGTTCCTTATCAACCGGCAGCATAAACACATAGTAATGTTTTGATTTTCCAACAGTTACGAGGGTCTTGAACACTTGGGCGGGATTTTGCCCGAGAACGGCAGCGACTTCGGTTCCGCAGGTTGTGGGGTGATCGGCGTAGCAATAATGCCGGTAATTGATTTTTTGCTTGTCAAGAATCCGCATGACGTTGGTTTTGAATTCCATTTTTTGTGTCCTTTCTTATTTTTCCATTATTTTAATGATTGAACTTTTCTTTGTAAATATTTTTTAAATTTTCACGGATAATCTATCAGGCAGGAGAAAGATGATGAATCAGAAAGTGAGAATGCTGGCCGGAGAGTTGTATATGCCGTTCGGTGATGAGGCTTTGCAGGCGGATTATAAAAAATGCAAGCGTCTGCTCAGGCTGTTTAACGCTACGACGGAAGAAGAAACGCAAAAGCGTGAGCAAATTCTGACGGAACTTTTCGGGGCGACCGGAGAGAATCCTCATATCGAACCGCCATTTTATTGTGATTACGGCTGCAATGTTTTTGTCGGGAAAAATTTTTATGCCAATTATGACTGTATTATCCTTGATGAGAATAAAATTACTATCGGAGACAATGTTTTGCTGGGGCCGCGGGTTTGTATTTTTGCCGCGCAGCATCCGATTGACCCTGATGTTCGGAGGCTGGGGGTAGAAACCTCGGCACCGGTAACAATCGGGAATGACGTATGGATCGGCGGTAATACTGTCATTAATCCGGGGGTGCATATCGGGAATAATGTGATTGTCGGTTCAGGATCGGTTGTTACCAAAGATATTCCGGATAATGTGATTGCATTCGGGAATCCTTGCCGGGTTTATCGGAAAATTAACGGGGAAGATCGGCGCTTTTGGAAGGAAAAATTGCGTGAATATCGCAGAATTTGTTGATATAAAGCATATTAATATTTTTTTTACAAAATGATTTTTATAATATAAGCGTAATGTTTCGGCCCAGAATTGTATTTTCCATAAGTATTATGAAATCGGGCATCTATCAGAATTTTATCAGAAAAAACAGCGGAACGAATTGTGCCGGCAAGGCGCAAGTTTGAATTGTGAAAGGAAAATGCATGAGTTTGGATATATCTTCGCTGCTGGGCGCCGGATCTTCGACAGGCGTGTCTTCTACATCTTCGTCATCATCATCGGAAACGGAAGAGGCCGATCTGCTGGCCAAAATCCTTAAAGAGCTGCAAGTGGCAGCAGAAGAGAAAAAGGCCGAGATTAATGCGATGGAAGAGAGCAAGCAGGCAGAACAGCAGGCTAATAAAGAAATTGATATGACCAAAAATGTTAATTTGTCCTCATCGACAATAGATGCATTGTTAAAAAGCAGTGAAACAGAGGAGAGATAAGATCTCTACGATACCAAGTGTCAGCAATAAAGATGAAAATGGTGTTGCCGGCTGGGAGAAGTCGGTGGTTGATGTTAACAATATTGACGAGAGTTTCAGTAACGCCCGCGATTTGGGATATACCCGCCTTAATTATGCCCGGGTAACCGCTATCGCAGAGCTGGGAAAATATAATGAACGGGATATTTATAAAATTCAGGTTCAGTCAAACGGAAAGATGAGTATCAGCCTGCGCAGCAGCGATACGACGGATGAGAAGGTTTTGGACTTGTCCGAATATGAAGAATATCTTGATAATCTGAAACAACAGCTTGATCCTGAAGGATATGCCGCGGAAAAAGCTGAGAAAGAAGAGGCCGAGCAGAATCTTATAGAAGAATTGGCTCCCGGTTTGACCATGAAAGTATATATGGTTAAGAACAACAAGCAGGTTTTGATTGCCGATAGCACGGCTGATAAGGACAGCGAAGAATATGCCAATTTGGAAGCCTTAATGAGCGGAGAATACAAGGCGACAAAAGGCGATTATTATATTGAAATCGGTACAACGGAAGATGCGGATAAAGATGCAGATCATCCTTATGCCATTCAGATCCTTCAGGGAACCAGTTATAAGCATGATTATGTGATGACGCAGTCGGATTCTGAAGATACGACCAATGAAACGATTTCGACAACGCCGATGACGACGTCATCAACTTCAACCACGACTACGTCAATTTCGGCAGCTTATGCCGCTCAGATTCAGGCCGTGCAGGATGAGGGTGCAGCTAACATGCTGGCAGCGGGCTATTCTAATATTGCGTCGCTGACTTCGGATTCATCTTCTTCTTCCGCAGCGTCCAAGTTGTTTTCTACCATACTTTCCGGCAGTCAGTCTTCTTAGCAGAAAGGAACGGATCAGAATTGAGATCAGGATTTTTCAGAAGAAAGATTCTGATCTTTTGTTAGGTTTAACAACTTTTCTTCAATCGTCCGGCGGTCAAAGGTTATGGCAAATATACCTAAGGCGGTGGCAGCGGCGGTGTTTTTTTCTTTGTCATCAATGAAGACAATTTCATTGAAGCGGCAGCCAAGTCTGTGACGGACAGCATGGAAAATTTGCGGATCCGGTTTGAGCAGTCCGAGTTCAAAAGAACAGAAAATGTGTTCCGGGCAGATAGACGGAATTGATACGCTGTCGGATAGTATCGGCAAGGCATTGGATAAAATGCAATTTTGAATGCCGCGGTTAAGCATGGTTTGTTGGAGTTTCTTGGTTTCCGGATAAAATTCGCCGATCCCGTCAAAAAAAGCCTGTCGGATTTGTTCTTCCGTTTGCGGCGTCCATGGAACAAAATAAAAGTCGCACAACCGGTGACAGAGTTCGGAAAATCCGTAAGCGCCTTTCATATAGTCGTCAAAGCAAAAGCTAAAATTTTTTTGGCGGCAGGCTTCCAAATTCAGCGTCAGGCCGTACAGCAGATGTTTCAAAGGGCGAAGGCTGTAGCCGTAAATGACTTTTCCGACGTCCCATATACAGTATTTTATTGCCATTTTTTTCTCCCGGATTATATTTTAACGATGAAATGTTTTTTGTAAATAAGCTTTGCAAAAATAAATTATTCGGATTATTCTCAAGCTTACAACGGAGGTTAAGATTTATGGAAAAAGCACAAGTTTATTTTACTAATCTGAGAGCCCGCGGAGACGGCGGACTGCTCGGGAAGCTCGAACGTTTGGTCAAGCGTGCGGGGATTGCGAAGATTAATTTCAAAGACCAGTTTGTGGCTTTGAAAATCCATTTCGGCGAGCCGGGAAACTTGGCTTATCTGCGTCCGAATTATGCAGCCAAAATTGTGAATATTCTGAGAGATTTGGGTGCCAAACCGTTTTTGACCGACTGCAATACGCTGTATTCCGGACGGCGTGCCAATGCGGTTGATCATTTGCAGAGTGCGATGGAAAACGGCTTTAATCCGATTTCGGCTCAGGCGCAGGTGATTATTGCCGACGGTTTGAAAGGGACGGATTATCGCGAAATCGAGATTGACGGCGAATATTGCAAGGCTCCGAAAATCGGAACGGCTTTGGCAGATGCCGACATTATTATCTCGCTGACGCATTTTAAAGGTCATGAAATGGCCGGTTTCGGCGGTGCGCTGAAAAACCTGGGAATGGGCGGCGGCGCTGTTCCCGGAAAGCTGGAGATGCATTGCACGGCTCAGCCGAAAATCGATACCGATAACTGCGTCGGCTGTGGCGTTTGCGAAAGACACTGCGCGCATGATGCCGTTCATGTTAATAAACAGACGCGCAAGGCCGAAATTAATTATGACAATTGTGTCGGCTGCGGTCAGTGCGTTGCTTTGTGCCAGTTTAACGGTGCGGTTGTTTCTGGGTATAATTCTTCGGAAGAACTGAATTGTAAAATTGCCGAATATACCAAAGCGGTTTTGAAGGATAAGCCGAATTTTCACATCAGCTTTATTATGAATGTTTCGCCGGAATGCGACTGTTGGGACAGAAATGATGCCGCTTTTGTACCGGATTTGGGAATCGCGGCCTCTTTTGATCCGGTGGCTTTGGATCAGGCTTGTGCCGATATGGTCATTAATGCGCCGGCTTTGATGACGGACAACGAGCTGAGCGAAAAATGCCATGACCATTGCTGCGGCAAAGACAAATTCCATTTGCTGCACCCGGATACCAATTGGGAGGCTTGTTTAAGCCATGCCGAGAAAATCGGAATCGGGACGCGCTCTTATGAGCTGATTGAGGTTAAGTAAAAAACAAGGGCTGAAAATTCAGCCCTTTTTTGATAACTTTGTTTTCTGGCTTGTCAAGTTTTGGTTTTTGGCTTAACATACTGCCGGATTGTAATTTTTATGAGGACTGTAATGTCGGATATTGACGTTTCTTTTGTGATGACGGTTTATAATAAAGAGAAGTTTTTGCCGTCAGTTTTAAAAGCTTTGCTGAATCAGAGCGGTTTGAAAAATCCGGAGTTTATTTTTGTGGACGATGTTTCCAAAGACCGTTCGGTTGAGATTATTGAAGAAATGACCAAAGGGATTCCGAATGTTAAAATTGTCAGAAACGCCAAGAACCAGGGGATTTCTATCCGTATCAACCAGGGGATTTTTATGGCGCGGGGCGAATATGTCCGGATGTTGGATTCAGATGACATTTTTCCGATTGATTCAACCGAGAGGATGATTGCGCTGGCAAAAGAATATGACGCCGATATGGTTTACGGTACTTTTACCAAAACCGGAAAGCCGGCGGAAGAACTGACCAACGAGTTTATGAAAGACGGTTTTAAATATTATTACCGCAAAGATGCTCTGCGCGCCGTTTTGGACGGGCGTTTTACGCGTATGGGGCAGCTGATTAAGCGTGATGTGCTGCAAAAAGCCGGCGGCGCCGATGAAGACGTGTTTATTCAGGATGAGACCATTCCGCTGCGGGCGGCGTTTTATGCAAACGGGATTATCAAGATGTTTGCAAACGTCGTGTTGGTGCCGCAGGAGGACGGTAATTTGTCCGGCAATAAAATTCAGCTCGATCATGACCGTTTTCTGGCTTATTACGATTTTATCAAAGCTCGTCCGTATCTTGACCGCGATATTCGGGCGAAACTTAATGTGCGTGCGGTTTCGGCTTATTGGAAATATATCCGCAAGATCAGCCGTTGCCCGATGTTGACACCGGTTTTTGCTCTGTATCTCTATACAAAGCTGGCCAAGCCTCAGCCGAACCTGAAGAAACTTGATCAGATGGCGCAGGTTTTTAAAAGCATAAAAACCGGCGTGTTGCGTCCGAAAAAAGCCTGAGGCGCGAATGAAAAAATATTTGGCATCTTCATCCGAAACATATCTTTTGCAGATTTCCGATCTTTTGGCGCTGAAAAAAAATTCGGCGTATTATGAGGGCGGAGAGGTTTTGGTTATGGCCGGGGATTTTAGGGAGAAAAAGGCGGAAACCTTGTTTTCCGGTGCTGAAATTTTGAAAAAGGCCCAAGCGGCCGGTGAGGAGTTTTGTCCCGTGCGGTTTGTTTATTATACTTATTCTCCGGTATTCGGCTTTTTTATCAATTTGTTAAAGCCGGTTAAACGACGGTATTACAAAGAGGGGATGACCGGCTTTCATATACGATTGAAAGATGTTTTGGCGATGCGTCTCAAACGGGGCGAGCGGGATGAAAGCAATGCTTACAATTGGACCAACAAGCGCTGGGCCATGAGTGAGGAAGAGCGCCGCAAACGTTATAATACGCTTTATGCCTCCATCAAGCAAAACGGTTATGACGATAAATCGCCCATTTTTGTGATGATTAACCGCAGCCTCGGGGTTCGGGATCAGCTGTTTCAGGGGCATCACCGGCTTAATATTTGTGAGGAGTTGGGGGTTGAGCGCCTGACGGTGCGGTTTTGGACGGCAGTTCCTTCGCCGCGTTTTATGGCTTTTTTTGAAAAAATTGTTTCCAAAATAAGGGGAATGACAAAATGAAAATTATGGTGGTGAAAGATCGCAATGTTTTGAATACAAAATTTTTGGCTCAATTTGTGTCGTCGCTTTCTTCCAAGGGGCATGAGGTTCTGGTGGTTTGCGATACTTATCGCAAGCAGGGTTCCGGCGTAACGCTGCCCGAAGGTGTCCGTTTTGTGAATTTGAACGGAAAAACAAAAAATCCGCTGGTTAATTTCTGGCACAAGGCGCGGGAAATTTTCGGAACGCCGGTTTTTCGCTTTAGTCGTTTTATTGAGAAAGAAAAACCAGATATTATTTTTTGTTATTTTTTTGTGGATTTGTATAATGTGACTTTTTTGCAAAGACATAATATTCCGATTGTTATGATGATGCATTGTTATCCGCCGGCGATGCTCGGACGTCTTCAGAAAAAGTCGAAATGGAGAATTTATCAGAAATGCGCCGAGCAGGTCAGCGTTTTTCATGTTTTGATGAAGTCTTATGAAAAAACAATCGCGCCTTATTTTGAAAATGCCAAAGTGGCAACTGTGCCGAACGAGGTTGTGCAGCTTCCGGAAGCGGAGCGTGTTAATTTGGAACAGGAGAAAAAACGCATTATCTATGTTGCCCGGGTGGAAAAAGAAGGCAAGCGCCAGCATTTGATTGTGGAAGCTTTTGCCAAAGTGGCAAAAGATTTTCCCGACTGGGTTGTGGAATTCTGGGGGCTGCAGAAATATCAGAATTATAATGATGAGCTGATGGCGCTGGCCAGGAAATACGGGATTGAGAACAATATCAAAATTATGGGTTACAGCGATAATATTCAGGATGTTTACCGTACGGCGGATATTCACGCTTTTGCAAGTTTGCACGAGGGATTTTCCCTGGCGCTGGCCGACGGCATGGCTATCGGTCTGCCCAGCATCGGCTTTAAGGAAACGCCGTCGGTCAATGAGCTGATTCTGGACGGGCACAACGGTTTTCTGGCGGAAGACGTTGATGATTTTGCGGAAAAAATGCGGCGGTTGATGAGCGACAAGGCTTTGCGGATTCAGTTTGGCAAAAATGCCGTGGAAGATATGAAAGCTTATGCCCCGGAGATTGTGGCCGAGCAATGGGATGAACTGATAAGGAAGATTGTCAAAGACGAGAAGAAATAAAATATAACATTTTACCTGATAAGTGGACATAATTAAGTAAACGCTTATCAGGTATTATTATAATATCAACATAAAGGGGGTAAAGATGAAGAAAGTCACCGGTTATTTCAAAATTTGCAGAAATTTTATTTATCTTTGTTTAATCAGGTTATTGTACAGAAAACAAAAGTTTGACAAGAAATATTATGTTTCGATTTGTGCCATTTTTAAAAATGAAGGGAAATATCTGAAAGAATGGATAGATTATCATTTGGTGGCTGGAGTGGAGCATTTTTATCTGTATAATAATTTTTCCGATGATAATTATAAGAAAATATTGGATCCTTATGTCAAAGCCGGGATTGTTACGCTGACCGAATGGCCGGTAGAGCACGGGCAGCGATCGGCTTATAATGATTGTGTGGCAAAATACAGCGACGAGAGCAATTGGATTGGCTTTATTGATTTGGATGAATATGTTTGTCCGGTAAAGTGGAACAGTATCAAAGATTGGCTGAAAAATTATGAACGTTATCCGCTGGCTTCGGCTTTCTGGCGGATGTTCAGTTCGTCCGGTGTGATGAAGGAAGACCGTTCCAAAACTTTAATTGAGCAGTTTACGGTTTGTTCTGATGTTATTTCCACTTCCAAAATGTTTTTGAACACCCATTGGTCAAAAAGGATTAAAGAATTTCGGATTAGTCATATCTGCCGTTTCAAATTCTGGGGTAAGCTAGCACCGGACAATGCTTATTTGTTTTTTATGCAGGGAGCAAGAAAAAAAGAAGTTGACGTGCAGATAAACCATTATTTTAGTAAAAGCGCAGAATATTGGGCAAAGAAGAAAATGGTTGTGGGGGATGCTTATTATCAGACTTCTGAAAACAAACGCCCTTGGGAAAGTTTCTTTTGGTGTGAAGATATTTGTAACAAAACGGATTATAAGATATTTAAATTTCTGGTAAAGCTGAAAATGAAAGCAGAAGAATAGGGCTTAGCGGCGGAATTTTATCTTTAGTCTGAACAGCAGCGGCAGCTTTAATAATCGGGCGACGGGAGACTTGCTCAGGCGGCGGGCATAGTTTCTGTCCGGTGTGTTGCGGATGATACGTTTGAGCAGCTTTTGCAGATATTTTTCGGCGGTCGGGCGGTTGTAGTGCGGATGATTTTCCAGTTTTTTCAGCATTGCGGAGATAAAATCTGTGATGTTTGCCAGTTCTTGATCAGTCAGCGTCTTTTTGCTGATGAAATTTATCAGCAGCGGTTGAAGTTCTGTGCCGCAACCGGCAATTTCAATCCATTTGGATGATTGCATTTTGGCAGCGGCTAAGACTTGTTTGTCATTTTGTATGACTGTGATATTTTGGCCTTCCCAGCGATAGTTTAAGAGGACTTTAGGAAGATTGGCAAAATGAAATTTGTCAGACAGGCGCAGCCAGAGTTCATAGTCTTCTGTTATACGGCATTCTTCTGAATAGCGGATATTTAGATTGGTGCGAAAGATAATGGATGGGGTTACGATATTATTACTTAAAAAAATGTTTTCATGAATAATGTTATTGTGTTTTGTTGCTACTTTAAAGATTTTCTTTTGCGGAAAGCGTTGCATGTAACTGCCGAGAATGTCAATTTCGGGATGCTTCTCCATGTATTGGTGTTCGATAGCAAGTCGGTCGGGATGAGATATATCATCCGAATCCATCAGGGTGATGTATTTGCCTTTGGCCAGAGAAAGGCCAAGATTGCGAGCTTGGCCGGCACCGCCGTTTTTTTCTGTCCGGGTAAAGATAATACGTGGGTCGGAAAATTTTTTTACGATGGAGGAAATGTCTTCGGTTGAACAATCGTCAATTATCAAAAATTCAAAGTCAGTGAAGGTTTGTTGCAATATGCTTTCGATTGCCGGTATCAGATATTGAGGTTTTGTATTATAGACCGGCATAATAACGGAAATTTCAGGCATGTTTTTTCTCAACGGTTTCTTTGATTAAATTGTCCCACAGTTTCCAAATGTTTTCCGGGGCATATTGCTTCATTTTTTCTTTGCTTGCCAAACCAAAGCGGCGGCGTGTTTCAGCTGAAGTCATCAGTTTTTCGAGTTTGTCGGCAAAGTCTTCCGGCGTATTATCAGCCAGATAGCCATTAACGTTGTCTTCAATTAATTCATTGACGCAACTGGCCGTTTTTAGTCCGACGCAAGGCAGCCCTACGGCCATGGCTTCGGTTAAAGATAAAGAGAAGCCCTCAAAGGTAGATGGACAGGCGCAAATGTCAGATCTTAGCAATTCTTTTTGAGATTCTTTTGTGACCCCTTGAAGAAAAACTTGTTTTTCTATTTGGAGATCTTGTATTAATTTTTTTAATTTTTTATATTGTGCGTTTTCCGAAATACCCCAAAGATTAACTTCCCAGTTGGGAAAGCGTTTGGCAAGTAGGGCAAAGGCCTTGATTAACAAATCTTGTTGTTTGACGGGATTAAGTCTGGCCATATAAATAATAGAATATTTTTGTTTGTTGTTGCCGTAGGAGACGGTTTGTTCTGTTTGCTCTACAAAATTTCCGATTGCCGTGATCGGGCCGTTATAATAGGGGCGGAAATTTTCAATGTAGGAGGGGAGAAGGACTTGGGTGCAAGAAATTTTACTTAAAACTTCAGAAAAGTTATGGCGTATAATTTCATTTTTAATACGCATATAAAAAGAAGGAAGACAGTGAAGCATTTGAATTATCGGCGGATTTACGGACTGCCCGTGCACGATGTCGATGCTGTCAACTATTCCGGAAGACAGAATGATGTCCGGGTTTATTTTTTTGATTTCTGCGCAGATAACATCGGATACGTTTTTTTCGCGGTCAAAGAAAGGGTGTTTTTGCAAAAATGCCGTTCCGTGTTTTTGGTGGCGGCAGATTTCGTAAATTCCTTGTCTGAACAGATTCCATTTTTTTGCGATTGCATCATGCAGATTGATGAGGCGTACTTTGGGATCGACAGGAAAAAACAGCCCGCCTTTTCTTTTGTCACGGGTAATGATGACGACTTCATGCCCACGCGCGGTAAAGGCGTTGGCAAAGGCACTGATGACCTTTTCTATGCCACCATGGGTGCCGATGAGCGGACTTTTCCGATAAATAACGATTTTCATATTTTACTTCTAAACTGTTGTCACGCAATTTATTGTTTTAAAATGACAAAGAATGCATGATTTGTCAATGAATATTCGGAAATAGGTGGAAAAATAAAAAGCCTTCCCGGAAGGAAGGCTTTTTGGTCTGACTATGTTGGTTAAATCGTGTTGCGGAAATTGGCTTTTTCAATATCTTTGAAATATTTTACCGTGTCGGCTTTCAGCTCTTTAGTGGCGTCTTCATCGCAGACGATAACCGCGTGGCGGTGCATTTGCAAAATGCTGACCGTCCACATATGGTTGATGCTGCCTTCTATGGCATGATGCAAGGCGCGGGCTTTGTTTTGACCCGAGGCAAGGATCATAACCTCGCGGGCGTCGGTGATAGTGCCGACACCGACGGTTAGAACGGTGGTCGGGACTTTGCTGACGTCATTGTCAAAAAAACGGGAGTTGGCTTTGACGGTTTCCGAAGTCAGGGTTTTGACCCTTGTGCGGGAAGATAAAGACGAACCCGGTTCGTTGAAGGCAATATGACCGTCGGAGCCGACGCCGCCCAAAAAGAGATCTATACCGCCACAGGCTTTTATTTCTTCTTCATAAGCCGCGCATTCTCCGGCATAGTCTTTGGTCATACCGTTTAGCATATGGACGTTTTCGCGTTTGATATTGATGTGTTTGAAGAAATTTTCCCACATAAAATGGTGGTAGCTTTGCGGATGGTTCTCATCCAGGCCGATGTATTCGTCCATGTTGAACGTGATAACGTTTTCAAAAGAGAGTTTGCCTCGTTTGTGCAGATTGATCAGTTCTTTGTAAGTCCCGAGCGGCGTGGAGCCTGTCGGAAGACCAAGGACAAACGGCTTTTGCGCCGAAGGGCGGGCGCCGTTGATTTTGTATGCAATATAATTGGCAGCCCAGTTGGAAAGGCTGTCATAATCGGGGCGGATGATTACACGCATGTTATTTCTCCTGAAAAATTTTGCCGTCTATGATGGTTTTTATTATATGAAAATCTTCGTTAAAAACAACTAAATCCGCATCGTAGCCGGGAGCAATTTGTCCTTTTCCCGGAATTTTGTGAACCGAGGCCGGATTGGTGGCGGCCATTTTGATTGCCTGCTCATGAGAAAGACCCCAGGAAACAAGGTTCTTTACTCCGTCTATCATCGTAAGCGCCGAACCGGCAATTACGTTGTCCGATTTGCGGTAAAAACATTTGTCAAGATAGACTTCGTCGCCGTTGGCAAACAGTTTTTCGGCTTTTTGTTTGGTCGGTTTAAGCGAATCGGTAACCAGAACCAATTTGTCATGCGGTTTGATGTTGACCAGGAGCTTTATCAGATTAGGGTCAACGTGTATGCCGTCGCATATCAGCTCACAGGAGATTTCCGGGTGGATGAATACGGCGCCGACCGCACCGGGGTCGCGGTGGTGAATCCGGCTCATGGCGTTGAACAGGTGAGTTGTATGCAGAATGCGCACCTGCATGCCCTCGACCATGTTTTTATAAGCCGCATTGGTATGTCCGGCCTGCAGGTTGATGTTTTTTTCGATGCAATACAGCGCCAGATCACGCATATTTTTGAGCTCCGGCGCTACCGTCATGCTGATGATGTGTCCCTTGGAGGCCTTGTACAAACGTTCCATCAGTTTAAGGTCAACCGGGCTTATCGAATCGGCAGACTGAGCGCCGATCCGTTCTGCCGAGATGAACGGCCCTTCAAGGTGGATGCCCAAAATCCGGGCGCCTTTCTCCCGTCCTATGGCTTTGACAATTGCTTTGATGCTTTTGGTCATTTGGTCTTCCGTGCCGGAATAAACTGTCGGGAAAAATGATGTAACGCCATAGGAAGCCAGTACCTCCGACATTTTTAAAATTGCGGTGGCGGAGTTGTCTTCCGTGCCGAAACCGCCGATGCCGTGGATATGGGTATCGATAAAGCCCGGGGCGATGTAGGCGCCGTTGACGTTAATGATGTTTACTTTCGGGCTGAACTGCTTGTGCAGAAAGCGGCTTTCGTTAAAGACATCGGCGATTTTGTTGTTTTTGATATAAACGGCACAATGCTCCATAACCGAAAATCCGGTCAGTACGGTGGCATTATGCAGGCAGATTGCGTTGTCCATGTTTTCCTTCTTATTTTTATTTTCAATATCGGTAATATAATCCCGAAAGGTAAATTTTCTGCAAAGAAACGTTGTTTCAAGCTGATGTAAAAATGCTTGCTTAATTATAATTTTGTGGTAAATTCCGGGTAAGTTTAACGTTATTTGAGAGAGTTGAGATGGCATTATCAAAAGAAACAATCGATCGTTTGATGGGAAACAATATTCTTGCCGTTGAGGAAATTGAGAAAAAATATCCGCCGCGGCAGCTGTCGGATACGCAATATGTGACGCGTATTGCGCCGAGCCCGACCGGTTTTATGCATATCGGCGGAATTTATGCCGCGCTTATTTCCGAACGTTTTGCTCATCAAAGCAACGGTGTGTTTATTTTGAGAATTGAAGATACCGATACCAAAAGAGAAATCGAAGGTGCAACGGATCTGATTATTCGTTCGCTCAAAGAATACGGGCTGACGGTGGACGAAGGGCCGATTAACGAAAAAGAGGAAATCGGCGCTTACGGGCCTTATACCCAGAGTAAGAGAAAAGATATTTATCAGGCTTATGTTAAACAGCTTTTGGAAAAAGGCATGGCTTATCCGTGTTTTTGTACCGAAGAAGAGATTGAGGCCATGCGTGAACGTCAGACCAAAGCCGGCGGTCGTCCGGGATACTATGGCCTGTGGGCGAAAGACCGCAATCTGACCGAAGAACAGGTGGTGGCAAAACTTGATGCCGGAAAACCGTTTGTCATCCGTTTTAAATCTCCCGGAAAATATGTGAACAAAATTGCCGTAGAGGATATTTTGCGCGGTAAACGCTTTTTTCCGGAAAATGATTTGGATATTGTTATTTTGAAATCAGACGGGCTGCCGACTTACCATTTTGCCCATGTCGTGGACGACCATTTGATGGGAACAACGCATGTGGTGCGCGGCGACGAATGGCTGTCTTCTCTGCCGCTGCATGTTCAGCTGTTTGAGGCAATGGGATGGAAAGCGCCGAAATACGGCCATATCGCTCCGATCCAAAAGCTTGACGAAGGGGCGCGGCGCAAGCTCAGCAAGCGTAAGGATCCGGAAGCAAACGTGGCTTTTTATGGTGAGAAAGGTTATCCGAAAGAGGCGGTTATCGATTATCTTATGAATCTGGCAAACTCAGATTTTGAGGATTATAAAAAAGCCAATCCGGACAAAACGTATAAGGATTTTGAGTTTAAAATTTCCAAGCTTAATAACAGCGGTCCGTTGTTGGACTTTGTCAAACTCGAGGACATCAGCAAAGAGTTTATTGCCACGCTGAGCTGCGACGAACTGTATGCCCGTTTGTATGACTGGGCGGCAAAATATGACAAGGAAATGCAGGCGCGTTTGGATGCCAACAGCGGATATTTCAAACAGATTTTAGATATTGAGCGCAGCAACTGCGACCGGGTCAGAAAAGATTATGTGACTTTTTCCGGCATTTGGGACGAGATTAAATATTTCTTTGACGAAGAATTTCATCTGACCAAAGAAGATGTTATGAAACTGGTGCCGAATCAGAGCCTTGAGGATATGCAGGCGATTGTTAAAGGTTTTGTGGTGAACTATGATGAAAATGACGATAAGAACGAGTGGTTTGCCAAGGTTAAGGAATTTGCGCTGGCAAACGGTTATGCCAAGAATCCGAAAGAATATTCAAAGAATCCGGAGGCTTATAAGGGCAGTGTTTCGGACGTGGCGACGGTTTTGCGCGTTTTGGTTACCGGTCGCACTAACAGTCCGGATTTGTGCTCGATTATGAAAATCCTCGGAAAGGAAAGAGTGCTGAAAAGGCTGAATATTATTAATTAACAAAATAGTAAGAAAAGTGTGGTTAGTTAAAATCACACTTTCTTTTTTTGTGAAGAGAGAACAGTCTGGATAATTTATTTTTAAGGAATGCAGAATGCTCAATGGAAGTACGGGAGAGGCCGCAAACCTGATTTGGGGAATGCAGCCTTCGTTGGCCGCGATTATTATTGTTGCGGTTTGTTATCTGATTATTTTTTCCGAGAAAATCAATCGGGCGATTGTGGCTCTGATTGGCGCCGGTGTGATGATTGCCGCCGGGATACTTTCTCAGAAACAGGCACTGGCCGGGATTGACTTTAATACGCTGGCGCTCTTGATCGGTATGATGATTATTGTGGCGGTGGCGGAGAAATCCGGTATGTTTCAATATGTGGCAATATGGTCGGCCAAAAAGGTTAAGGCCAGCCCGCGCGGACTTATGGCGGCTTTGGCGATGGTTACGGCCGTGTTTTCCGGTTTTCTGGACAATGTTACGACGGTTTTGCTGATTGCTCCGGTAACTTTTCAGATTACCCGCAAGCTGAGGATTAATCCGTATCCTTATTTGCTGTTGGAGATTTTTGCATCCAATATCGGCGGTACGGCTACGCTTATCGGTGATCCGCCCAATATTCTTATCGGTTCTTCCCTTAACCTGACTTTTATGGATTTTGTAAAAGTTCTGACGCCGGTTGTTTTGGTAACAATGCTTGTGATTATTTTCATCTTTGATCGTTTTTGGGGTGTGCAGATGCATACGACCAATGAATGCAAGAAAAAAGTCATGGCGATGAATCCGGCAGATGCCATTACGGATAAGGGACTGCTGTTTAAGGCTTTGTTTGTTTTGGCCTGCGTGATTGCCGGTTTTATTATGGCACACCATATCGGGCTTGACAACGGAACAATTGCTTTGCTGGGTGCGGCGGTTCTGCTGCTCTTGTATACTTTCGGCATTAAAGGTGAAGAAAAAGACGGAAAGGTTCAGGAAATCTTTAATATGGTTGACTGGATTACGATTTTCTTCTTTACCGGTTTGTTTGTGATTGTCTATGGTCTGGAAGTTACCGGCGTTTTGTCATATCTCGGACATAAGTTTGTTGAGTTGACGGACGGAAGCATTGCCAAATTGACGTTCTTGATTTTGTGGAGCTCAGCAATCGTTTCCAGCGTTATTGACAATATTCCGTTTGTGGCGACGATGATTCCGATGCTTAAATCCATGGAAGAGGCCGTCGGTGGGCGTGAGGCCATGATGCCGGTTTGGTGGTCTTTGTCTCTGGGGGCCTGCTTTGGCGGAAACGGAACGCTTATCGGCGCTTCAGCTAACGTTGTGGTCGCCGGAATGGCTATGAGGGAAGGGCATCCGATCGGCTTTGTCAAGTTCCTGCTTTGGTCAGTACCGGTTATGCTGCTCAGTGTTTTAATCGGAACTGCGTTTGTTTATATAGAATTCTTTATGTAAGCAAAACAGGACAAAAAAATTCCCGTTCGATTTCTTTCGAACGGGAATTTTTTTAAGCTTTTGACGTTTTGGATTTTATCAGGGAGGCGGCAATGCCTATGAAGATTAATCCGAAAGTGACGCTTAACGATTGCCAGGCCTCAATTTCTATACCAACGTAAGGCAGGAATATTTTTGAGCCGATGAATATCAGGATAACGGACAGTGCCGGTTTGAGATAGGCAAACTGATATACGGCGGCGGCAAGCAAAAAGTATAATGCCCGGAGACCGAGAATGGCAAAGATATTGCTGGTATAAACGACAAACAAATCCTGCGTAATCAAAAAGATTGCCGGTATGCTGTCCAAAGCAAAGATGATGTCCATTGTCTCAATGATAATGAGGGCAAAAAACAGCGGTGTGATGTAATGCCTGCCGTTTTCTTTGACAAAGAAGTGTTCGCCGCGGACTTCCGGCGTAACGTGGAAAAATCTGCTGACAACGCGGAACAAACGGCTGTCTTCCAATTTTCCCTGCTCATCTTCCTTATGAAGAGCCATCTTGACGCCGGTATAGATCAGAAAAGCGGAAAAGATGTATAAGACCCAATGGAAGTTTGAGATCAGCGCCTCGCCCACGCCGATTAATACGCCACGCATAACAATGGCGCCGAGAATTCCCCAAAACAAAACGCGGTGTTGGTATTTGCGTTCGATTTTCAGGCTGCTGAAGATCACAGACATAATGAAGATGTTGTCAAGAGACAAGCTTTTTTCAACCAAAAATCCGGTAAAGTAGAGCATTCCGGTTTCTGTGCCGCGTTCGTAAATGACAAAGAAACCAAAAACGATTGCAATGGCGATATAAAAGACACAGGCCCAAAAGGTTTCTTTCAGTTTGGGTTCTTCGGCATGGCGGTGGAAGACAAACAAATCCAGAAACAAAAGGATAAAGACAATTAGCCCGAAAATCAGCCATTGGCCGTAGGCAGGGAGTACCAGATGATGTTCCAGCAGGTAAGATAATTTTTCCATTTTTTATTTCCTGAATATTCTAGGGTTCAATATGTATTTCAATACGGCGATTGCGGCTGCGGTTTTCCGGAATTGCTTCATTATAGGCATTGTAGTTGGGCAGCTTGGGAGCTATGTCGGCCATGCCAATAACTTGCAGCCGCTCCGGAGAAACGCCTCTTTTTATGAAATAACGGACGACAGCAGCAGCACGGTTGGAGGAAAGCTCCCATTTGGACGGGAAATCCGAATCGGAAGCTTCTGCATCATCGGTATGGCCTTCAACGGCAATTCGGAAACGTTTGTAACGAGGTTCCTGCAATAAGACGATAATTTGATCCAGAATCGGGTGAATGCTGTCGAGGAGATCTGATTTTCCGGGAGCAAACATTGACAAGCTGCCAATTTCAATGGATACACCCCGGTCATCGGAGCCCAGACTGACTTTTGCATCTAATCCAAGCTCTTGAATGCTGCTCATGAATTCACCCAGGTTTCCGCTCAAACGGTCCAGTCCAGTTGCCGCATTGAATGCGGCAGCGAAAGCAGCTTCCATCTGACTCATTTTGGCTTTATCCAATTTGGAAGAGGCAAAGAGAACGATGAACAGTGCCAGAAGCAGCGTCAGCAAATCTGAATACGGAATCAGCCAGGTTTCATCGGCATGTTCTTCGTGTGCTTCTTGTTCCGGTTTGCGTTTGGCCATCTTTTACTCCTTGCTTTGGGAAAGGCGGCGTTCAGAAACCGGAATAAAAGACTGAAGCTTGGCTTCCATAGCCAGAGAAGAAGCTCCGCTTTGCAAGGCCAGGGCACCTTCCAGTATCATTTTTTTGAGCTCGACTTCGTCTTTGGAAATTTGTTTTAATTTATTGGAAAACGGGTGCCAGATGACATATCCGGTAAAAATACCGAGCAGGGTAGCGACGAAAGCCGCTGCAATTGAATGGCCGAGCTGGTCGATATCCGACAAGTTTCCCAAAGCGGCAATCAAGCCGATAACAGCACCTAACACGCCAAGTGTCGGTGCGTACATGCCAGCCTGGGAAAAAATTGCGGCGCCGGAGCGGTGACGTTCTTCCATTTGTTTGATTTCACTTTCCAGTGTTTCGTAGATGAAATCTTCAGGAAAACCGTCAGCTACCAAAGAAAGACTGGTTTTGATGAAAGGGTCGTCCATATCATTGGCGATGCGTTCGATCCCCACAACGCCTTCAGATTTGGCGGTTTTGGCAGCAGATACAAAGAGGTCAAGAATTTCTTGTTTGTTTCTTAGTTTGTTGCCGGCAAAAATGATTTTCAGGAGTTTGGGAAATTTTTTGAGGTCTTTCATTGTGAAAGCGTTGAACAGTGCGGCTGCAGTACCGCCAATGATGATCAAAAATGCGGCAGGATTTATCAGAGCGTGCGGATCGGCGCCTTTTAAAGCCATACCGACACCAACTGCGGCAACACCTGAAACGACACCAATGACTGTAGATTTTTCCATTCTATCCTCTTTAAAAATTCAATTTATTGAATCTATGTGTAATTTATTAAAAATTTTCCGTCAACAGCTTATGGTGCTTTATTCAACGGAAAATGTACAAAATTTTATCCGGCGGCTGTTTTAATTAGAAATGCCAGGTTGGCAGTGAATAGTTTAACTGAAATTGCCAGCAGGATAATGCCAAAGAATTTTTGAAAGATATAGATGATTCCCGGGGCCAGGATTTTTTCCAGTCGTTTGGTCATTTTCAGAACCAAAAAGACGATTATCATATTGCAAAGAACCGCCAGCAGGATATTTAGATCCTCAAACTGAGCACGAATGGAGAGCAGGGTTGTGAGAGCCCCGGCGCCGGCCAACAACGGAAAAACGACGGGAACGAAGGTCGCGTCTTTGGGAGCATCGGGCTGGTCTTTGAAAATCTCAATGTCCAGAATCATTTCCATTGCAATAATGAAAATAATCAGAGAGCCTGCAACCGCAAACGAAGATATGTCAACGTTAAACAAGTGCAGGAAAGCCTCTCCGCCGTAAAAGAAAATGAGAAAGATTATCAGTGTCAGAATGCTTGCCCGTGCGGCATTTATTTTTCGTCCTTTCTTCTTCAGATTAAGCAGAATGGGGATTGAACCGACAACGTCGATAACGGCGAAAAGAACGAAAAATGCGCTGATGAATTCCTGAATATTAAAAGCTTTGAACATGATTTTCTCTTTAAAATATAAAAACTTATATCGGAATATCTAGCATATTCGATATGGCTGTCAATCTTTTTTGAAAAGTTAGAAACCTAAATTTTGAGGCTTTCCCATTCTGCCGGACGAAAACCGGAAAGGACGATGTTTTCTCCGATAAGCAGCGGGCGTTTTATCAACATACCGTCTGAGGCCAGCAGCGCAATCTGCTCTTCTTCTGTCAGTTGCGGCAGGCGTTCTTTTAAGTTTAAAGCTTTATATTTTAAGCCGGAGGTATTGAAGAATTTTGTCGCCGGCCGCCCGGAGCGGGCAATCCAGAGCCGCAGTTCTCCGGCAGACGGGCAGTTTTCCACAATATGCCGTGAAGTAAAGGGCAGATTATTGTTTTCCAGCCATTGACGGGCTTTCTGACAGGTGGAACATTTAGGGTATTCGAGAAAAAGAAAATCGGACATGTGTGTTCTCCTTTTAAAAAATATCATACAGGTTTGAAAATCAGAAAGATACACCGATCATCAGGTTGCTTCCTTTGACGTCGGCTTCCATCCTTGTTTTTCCGATATGGCAGAAAGGTTAAACTGCAACTAAATATAACGTCTATAAAATGTTTGTCCAGACGGAGGGGAATTTTTTTGCAGGAAATTTTATTGTTTTGTGAAAATAGGTGTTGACAATGAAAAAAAGAAATATTATTAAAGACGTAAATTCTGATGGCGGGATAGCTCAGTCGGTAGAGCAGAGGAATCATAATCCTTGTGTCGGGGGTTCGAACCCCTCTCTCGCTACCATTCAGGAAGGCTGCCATGAGGCAGCTTTTTTTGTATATTGTTTTGTTCGAACACCCGACACTGTCGGGGGCGGGAGGAAGAAAAACAACCGTTGCTCCGGTTGTTTTTCAACGAACGGCGAAGGTTTGTCAGCTTGTGAGCCGAAAAAGTTTGCGGCGAAACAAGCGTTACAAACCGAGTGACCGCAGCGAGTTAGTTTTTTGAAAAAACTTACGAGCCAGAGGAACCCCTCTCTCGCTACCATTCAAGAAGGCTGCCATGAGGCAGCTTTTTTTGTATATTGTTTTGTTCGAACACCCGACACTGTCGGGGGCGGGAGGAAGAA
>CALXRP010000010.1 GCA_944390885.1 uncultured Alphaproteobacteria bacterium | reverse complement strand
CACTGTCATTCTCGGGCTTTCTTTTCTTATGTCATTGCCGGGCTTGACCCGGCAATCCACGTTAATAAATTGGCTTTATTGTTGATCTGGATCCCCGGGTCGAAGCCCGGGGATGACAAGAAAGAAATAAGCCCGCGATGACCTGCACGGCAGGCGCGCGGCAAGTTGATAGCACTGTGCTCAAGAGACCGCGTTGCTCCGGCGGAGTTTGTGAAGAGCATAAAGGCACTGTCATTCTCGGGCTTTCTTTTCTTATGTCATTGCCGGGCTTGACCCGGCAATCCACGTTAATAAATTGGCTTTCGGATTTTAATATTTGCCGTGCAGTTTGATGATAGAAAAAAGCGTTCCGAAAAGAATCCGGAACGCTTGGTATTTTTTAGTCTGTGCCTTTATGGTTTAAGCCTTTGGCCAAGTTCATATTGATATCAATCAGAACCCTCAGGCTTTCCGGCTTCGGATCGCTTAAAATATCCATTGTCCGTTTGAAAATAAAGATTGAAAGGTTTAAAATATTTTGACGGACTTCTTCCGGCTGGGGACAATCATCTTCCTTCATGGCTGAGGCGATAATCGTCCATAATTTGCGGTTTTTATCCAAGGCTTCATCCAGCCCGGACTTTCCTTCTTCCCAATGTTCTCTGATGTAATTAAGTTTTGAAGCCGTATTAATAAGAGCCCGGCTTTCCAACTCCGATTGTGACAATGAATGCATTTCATTGCTGGAATACTGATCGGATTCGTTCATTTTTCACCTGACCTACTCAAATATATAAAATCTTTTTTAACATTAACTGTATATAATATGGTTTATGATATATACGTTTTTCTTCATTTTTTAAAGGAATAAATATGAACAATCCCAAAAAAATCTTGCTGACTGCCATCTTTGTTTTGTTTTCAGCCGGAAATGCCGCCGCGTTGGTGGATTTTAGCGGAACAAAAGCCGAAAGAGAAATTACCGCTGCCGGTTTTGCTGATTATCCTCCGTATGGTTACGAAATTGTTAAAATTGACCAGGATAACAATAAACAAGCCGGAAAAAGGCAATATCTTTTTCAGGAGCTTCTCAACGATTTTGCCAAAGAAAATAACGCCAATATGGTTTATCTGAACTATCTGACCGATTATAACAGCATTATCCGCGACGTGCGCAGCGGCAATATTGATATTTTGCTCGGCATGTATCATGACACCAAGCTTTATGCCGGGCTTGATTATGTTCTGCCGGCGCCGATCTCCAATCCGATTACGCTGATGACGCTGCCAAGCCGCCGAAACGAGATTAAATCGTTGGAAGATGTAAAAAAACTTAAAGGGGCAATTTTGGAAAAAGAGATCCTGAGCGATTTTGTTACCGAACAGATGAAAGATTATGATGTGATAAAAATACGCGATCCGAACGAACTGTTCAGAATGCTTTTTACCAAAGAGATAGACTATGTCTTTACCGGATATTATACCGGGTTGATCGAGGCTTCTAAACTCGGACTGCGTAACTATGTGGCTTTTTCAAAACAGATTATTTGGGATATTCCCATGTTTATCGGTGTTTCAAAAGTTTCGGAAGACCGTAAGTTTCTTATCGGGCGGCTCGGTAAATATCTGGAAAGACAAGATGTGCAGGAAAAGTTTAAAAAATATCTGCTGAATATTATCCATCAGTTTGAGGTTATTAACAACAGCGTCACCCCGCCGATGTATACAAAATAATCTCCGGGCTTGACCTTTTTGTTCTAATGATTAGAATTTATTATCAGATTGGTTTGGGAAAAATTCAGAGGTTGTAAAATGGTTCTTTTAATACATCATCCGTTTTCTCCGGCTTCGCGCAAAATCCGGATTGCCATGAGCGAGAAAAAAATGCTCTTTGTATTGAAAGAAGAAGAACCGTGGGATATGTCTCCGGATGTTTTTAAGCTGAACCCGGCCGGGGAGCTGCCGATTTTTATAAATGACGGTAAGGTTATTTCCGGGAATTATGCAATATCCGAATTTTTGGAAGATGCCGACAAAGAAGTTCGTCTGCTGCCGGACAATGCCGAACAACGTGCAGAAGTGCGCCGGCTATGCGAATGGTTTGACCTTAAATTTTATCATGATGTTTATAAAAATGTTGTGGTGGAAAAGGTTCATAAACGTTTCGGGCAAGGGTTGGCTCCGGATTCACGCAGGCTGAAAACTGGTATCAACAACCTTAACTTCCATATGGAATATCTGGACTGGCTTTGTGAAAGACGCAGTTATGTCGGCGGAGAAATGTTTTCTTATGCCGATATCAGCGCAAGCGCTCAATTGTCTATTTTGGATTATCTCGGTGATGTTCCCTGGGAAAATTATCGTAATGCAAAGCTTTGGTATTCAAAAATTAAATCTCGGCCGGCATTTAAAGATATATTAAAAGACAGCGTTAAAGGCATTTTGGCAGCAAAACATTATGCGAATCTGGACTTTTAGGAAAAAATAACAATGGCAAAAAACAAAATAACCGCCCTTATGATTCTGATTTTCGGGCTTGGTGCCTGCGGAAGCTTTTACAGTGATGATCCGCAAGGTCAAGTAATTTATCATTGGGAGAGGAAGAATACGGGGATTCAAAAATTTGCCAGTGATCATTCAGAATGTCTGCGGGCAGCGGAAGATTGGGTTTTGATGCCGGATTTCAGTAATTATTTTTATTCGGAAGAAGCAAAGCTTGATATCCGGGCTGACTGGCACTCCGAAAGAGGAATTTGGGCAACTTATGTTCCGTACTGGAACGCTCAGCCGCTAATTGTCAATTCGTTGCGTGATGACGAAAGTATCAGTCCGCGCAAATATCGCCAATGTATGGAAAAACGCGGCTATGAGCATAGAACAACCAATATTCCGGAAATTACCAATATCTATGTTTATAAGCCTCAAAGAGCTTTGCAAGGTGTTCCGTTTAATAACGATGATTTGTAGAGCGAGCAAAATTCCGGTGCATCTTTGGCATATCCGCCTCCTACGGCTTTGTAATAAGCTATAATGTTCTGGTAGATTTTTCCGTTGCTGGCGGCAAGGTTGTTTTGAGCGCTCAGCAGATTTTGTTCGGCGGTCAGAACATCATTAAACTCTATCAGCCCGCGCTTATATTTTTCCAAAGTCATTGCCGTTACTTTTCGCTGGGAAGCAGCTGCGCCGTAAGCTGACAGATTCTTCTTATATTCGCTGCTGATGGCGCTCATGGAATTTTTGACTTCTTCTGCGGCGGTTAAAATGCTGTTTTGGTAACGATAAAAATATTCCAATGTTACATTCTTCTGCAATTCAACCTGATTTTGGAGTTGTCCCCAATGCAGCAGCGGCAATGTTACCGCCGGAGAATAAGTGTACATAAAACTCTTGTCGCCGACCAGCCCCGAGACCTCCAAGGCCTGAAAGCCTAAAAATCCGCTCAGGCTGACATTCGGAAAAAGTTTGGAAATTTCTTGTCCGACCAAAGCATTTTGTGCAATCAGCTGCTGTTCGGCCGTGCGAACGTCCGGCCGCAGACGAATCACGGAAGCCGGTTGTTTATAAACTTTTTCCAGATCAAAACGAAAACGTTTGCGCACCAAATTGCTTTTGCGGTCAGAGAGCAAATCGTCCAGCTGCCCGGGCAGACGGCCGGTCAAAATGGCCAAAGCATTGCGCGCTTCCGATATGTTTTGTTGCAAATCCGGAATTAGGGTCTTGGTTGTTTCAATGGCATATTTGGCCTGGTTCAATGCAACATCATCTTCTAAGCCAACCTGATTTTTGCGTTTGACAATGTCATAAATTTTTTGTTGCAGCTCCAAATTTTGTTCGGCAATTTTTAACTGTACCTGCAAGCTGCGCAACGAGATATAATCCGAGGCTGTTTCGGCGGCCAGGCTGACATATACGTTATCCAAATCTGCCGCCGCGGCTTTCATCAACGCCTGCTGGCTTTCGGTCAGGCGCCGGCCGCCGCCCCAGATATCCAGCTCCCATGAGGCGTCTAATCCGGTCTGATAATAATCCGTATCTATCGTATAACCGATTTTGCGGCTCGGCTTGTTATAATGATAACTGCCGTCAACGTCTATCATCGGAAAATAGTTAAAAGCATTAATATCAAACTCGTTTCTGGCCTGGCGAAGTTTCTGGACGGCGATTTTGACATCCGGGCTGTCTTTCAGACTCAGGGTAACCAGTTCGTTTAACACCGGGTCGTTAAACTGAGTATACCAGTCTTTGGATATCGGCATTTTTTCGGCCGGATTCAGGCCGAGGTTTTTGGAGATTTCCTCATCTCTGTAAATCTGCGGGCGGTGATAATCCGGTCCGACCGTGCAAGAAGACAGCAAGACGGCTAACAAACCAAGACTTAAACTCTTTCTCATTTTGCACCTCCCTGCTCCGGCGTATCATCAAGGCTGATACCTAATTTGCTTCCGCTCTTTTGGGTTTCGGCTATCAATTTTTCCTCTTCTTTTCCGCCGTCCGACCATTCTTTAATACTCTCAAATACGGCAAACAACGCCGGGATAAAGACAATTCCTACCAAAGTTGCGGCTATCATGCCGAAAAAGACCGATGTTCCGATGGCAATCTGGCTCGAAGCTCCGGCGCCGGTGGCGATGACCATCGGAAATACGCCCAGAATAAATGTTAAAGCCGTCATTAACACTGCCCGAAACCGTTCTTCCGCTCCTTTCTTGGCCGCTTCGAGAATCGTGGCGCCGTCGTCGCGGTAAGCCTTGGTAAATTCAACAATCAGAATCGCGTTTTTGGCCGCCAGACCGATCAGCATAATCAACCCGAGCTGGGCGTA
Source organism: uncultured Alphaproteobacteria bacterium (assembly GCA_944390885.1). Lineage (GTDB taxonomy): Bacteria > Pseudomonadota > Alphaproteobacteria > RF32 > CAG-239 > MGBC133411. Next base: position 59,722 of record CALXRP010000010.1, on the reverse strand, counting down.
TATACTCAGCGACTGCCCCATCAGATGCAGGCCGATTAAAGCGCCTAAAATTCCGAACACCGTTGAAAACATTACCGAAAAGGCCAACATCCAGCTTTCATACAATGCAACGAGGAACAGATAGCAAAAGACCAGTGCCAGCGCAATCAGTATTTCTGCCAAACCGGCGGCTTCGACTTCCTGCAGGCTCAGTCCCGTCCAGGCAACACTATAATGCTGGCCGAGCATTTGAGATGCCAAATTGCGGATGGCATCAATGGCCGTACCGGTACTGACGCCGGAAGCAGACTGAGCCGTAACCGAGGCCGACGTATACTGATTGTAACGGTAGATAATATCCGGGGAGATTTCCGTGCTGACCGTAGCAAAGCTCTTTATCCTGACCAAATCTCCTTTTTGAGAACGAACATACATATTCTCAACGTTGCGAAGATTTTGACGATACTGGTAGTCGGCTTGGATAATGACCTTGTTGACCTGGCCGTTTAATGTAATGTTGTTGATATAGCGTGAACCGAGATTGTTTTGCAGAGCCGTAAACAGATTGGCTACCGGTACGTCGTAGGCCTCCAGCTTGGTGCGGTCTATATCCAGAAATATATGCGGCGTATCAGCCGTGAAGGTTGAAAAGGCATAAGACATTTCCGGAGAACGGTTCAGCTGAGCCAGAAATTCTTCCATTTTATTAAACAAATCGGCCGGCGTCAGGCTGTTTTGAATCGCAAGCAGCTCAAAAGTCAGGCCATTGGCGCTGCCGATGCCCGGAATCGACGGCGGGGCAAAAAAGTTTATTTCTGCATCGTCATTTTTGCCGTATTTCTCCGTCAAGCGGGCGGTAATGCCTTCCATTGACAAGTTTTTAGACGTCCGTTCGTTCCACGGTGCAAGTCCGATAACGCCGAGGGCAACGTTTTCTCCGCCACCGCCCAAAAGCGAATAGCCGGCAACGGAAATGAAATATTTGACGCCCTCTTCCTGCAAAACCTCTTGTCCGAGCTTGTCCAGCAGGTCATTGGTCTGGTTGATGGTGGCCGTATTGCGGAGTTGGATATTGGTAAAAATAATCCCCTGATCTTCTTCCGGAATAAAAGACGTGGCTGTGCCGGCAAAGGTCAGGACGACGACAACGATTGTTCCCAACACAATCACGGATGTTAACTTCAGATAAGTTGAAAAATAGCCGACAACAGCAACATATTTGTCACGCAAAAAAGTAATCAGATCATTAAACCAGACAAAAAAGCGGTTGTTCGTTGTGCCGTCGTCGCCTTTTAAGAAGATGGAGCACAATGCCGGGCTCAGTGTCAGCGCGTTAAATGCCGAGAAGGTTACGGAAGTGGCAATCGTCACGGCAAACTGCTGATATATCTTTCCGGTAATGCCTGCCATCAGTCCGACCGGAATGAAAATCGACAGCAAAACAAAGGTGGTGGCCACAATGGCACTGGCAATCTGCTGCATGGCCTTGATTGCCGCGCTTTTGGAATCCAATTTTTCATTGAGCATAAGGTATTGGACGCGTTCGACCACGATAATCGCATCATCCACCACCAGACCGATGGCCAAAATCATGGCGAACAGTGTTAAAATGTTAATATCAAAACCGAGCGCATAAATGACGGCAAAAGTCGCCACCAGAGAAACCGGAATGGTTATCAACGGAATCAGCGTTGTTTTGGCACGCTGCAGAAAGACATAAGTTACCAGCACGACGAGGGAAAAGGTAATTATCAGCGTTTCTAAAATGCTCTCAATCGATGCGCGGACAAAGTTTGTCGAATCGTATGCAACGGCAAATTCCATATCTTCCGGAAAGGTCTTTTTGAGCTTGGCAATTTCTTTTTCGACATTTTTCATAATATCCAGAGAATTGGAGTTCGGCGTCTGGCTCAGACCGATGACCACGGCCGGCGCGTTGTCAAAATGGGCATTCATACTATAATTATCGGCTCCCAGCTCAATCCGGGCAATGTCTTTCAGCCGGATAATTCCACCGTCGGCCGAAGTTGTGATGACAATATTTTCAAAATCTTCCACACTGTCCAAAAGCCCTTTGGCGGTCAAAGACATTACAACCGCGGTATCCGGCCGGCTCGGCGCAGCACCGATTTCGCCGATTGAGGCCTGAACGTTCTGATTTTCAATTGCGTTGACAACATCCGTGCTGTCCAGCCCGAGGGAGGAGATTTTTTCCGTATTCAGCCAAATGCGCATGCTATATTGCGGGCCGTAAATCTGCACATCGCCGACGCCTTTGATACGTGCCAGCGGGTTTTGGATATTCTCATAAGCAAAATTGCTTAAAAACAAGTCGTTATACGTCCGGTTGGGCGAGCGCAAAATCAACATGGCCAGCAAGTTGCTTGACCTGGTTTCTACGCTGATACCTTCTTGGATAACCAGTGCCGGCAGCTGCGAATTTACCTGCTGCAAGCGGTTTTCAACCTGAACCTGCGCAATATCCGGATTGGTGCCGATATCAAAAGTGATGGTCAGTTGATAAGAGCCGTTGTCATCCGAGGAGGAAGACATATAAAGCATATTTTCCACGCCGTTTAACTCGTTTTCTATCGGAATTGCCACCGTATCGACCAAAACTTTGGCATTGGCGCCGGGATAGGTTGTGCTGACAACAATCTGCGGCGGCGTGATTTCTGGATATTGCGAAACCGGCAGAACCAGAATTGCCAAAAGCCCGACCAGAACCATAATTACGGAAATAACGGCGGCAAAACGCGGACGGTCGATAAAATATTCAGAAAACATTATTTCTTCTCCTCTGTCGACGGCTCGGGCAAGCGCGTTTTTATCTTTTGTCCGGGCGCTATTCTGCCGACTTTGTCAATAACCAGATATTCTCCCGGCGCAAAGGTGTTTTTGATCAGATAGTCATTGCCGGAAACCGTTATGATTTCAACGGCCTTTTTATTCAATTGGCCGGCATGAACCGTGTAGACATAACTTCCTTTATTTTCCAGAGTTACATAACTTTGCCGAACGCGGACAACATTGTCATATGTCTTTTCAACCAGCACATCGACATAAGCATTGGCCACCAGTTCTCGCGCGGGATTGGCAAAATCGGCGTAAACCGAAATTGAGCTTGTCGGCTTGTCAAGCTCGTTTCCCATGTATTTGTATTGTCCGTTTTGGGCATAAATTTTACCATTGGCCAGACGGAGCGTTATTTTTTCATTGGCAAAAGGCTGCTGCGGATTGCGCGTTATTTCATCAAGATATTCTTTGTCGGTCAGGGAAAAGACAACGCGAATCGGATCATACTGGATAATGGTAAACAACGGCGGAGAAGACGGTGAAACATAATCTCCGCGGCTTAGACTGACATCTCCGACAATTCCCGATATCGGCGCCTGAATGACCGTATAATCATAATTTACTTTGGCCAAAGCCAAACTGGCCTGCGCTTCGGCAACGGCTGCCCGCGATGTCAGATACTGCGCTTTGGCATTGTCCAGCTCGGTTTTGGAAATGATTTTTGTTCCGGCTTCGCGCATTCTTTTATAATAAATCGCCGCATTGGCATAATCTGCCCGGGACTGGAGCAGTTTGGCCTGCGCCATATTCAGATTGGCCTTATATTCGTCTTGTCGGATAACAACCAAAGTATCGCCCTGTTCGACCTCTTGCCCGCCGGAAACCATAATATCTTCTAAAAATCCGCTGATATACGGCGTTACGGCAACAGAGTTTATCGGCGTAACATAACCGATGTAAGAATTGTCAACCGTGATTTTTTCTGCCCGAACCGGTATAACGTTTAAGACGAGATCCGGCGAAGAAGGCACTTTTGTCTTTTTGTTTCGGTCGGCTTCCTTATGATAAAAATAAAAAACAGCTGCCACGGCTATGATAATAATCAGCAGCAGCCCCCAATATGTCTTTTTTTCTTGTTTATCCTGCATTTTTTCGGCCTTATTAAAAATTGTCTGCGTTATAGATAATAAGGCTTAAGACGAATTCAAGGGAAATTGCCGGATTCTTTTTTCTTACGTCATTCTCGGCTTTCTTTTCCTATGTCATTGCCGGACTTGATCCGGCAATCCACAGGCAACGGCCTGAGCGGTCAGTTGTCAGAATTGTGCCCTGAGGATCGCGTTGCTCCATTGTTTTCCACGGTCAAGATTGTGCTTTGAAATATGGATCCCCGGGTCGAAGCCCGGGGATGACCTGCACGGCAGGCGGGCGGTGGGGAGAAATGTGATAAGGAAGACAAAATAAAATTGTTGCCTTCAAATACTCATTGATTTTGACGGAGAAATGTGGTATATTATATTGATGGAAATATCCAATAGAAATTGGAGGGGACGATGTTTAGAAAGAAGTTGTATTATAGTGTCTTGATTTCTGCCGTTTTTCTGACTTTTGAGCCTGTTTCTGCCACGGAGCTTCATGTCTCGACCTGGGATGAATTGAAGAGCGCGGTTGAGAATGGTATTGACGGTGCAGGTGCCGGTGGAACAGTCTATTTAGACAAAAATATTGACGTCCCGGATGATTTTAATTCTACAATCACCACGGCTGTTCCCGGCATTGTTATCGACGGACAAGGGAATACCATTACAACAATTACAGGCAGCGGGCGAGAAGCCTTTGACTTTTCCTCCTCCGCTCAAACAGATTTGCAAATCAAAAACGTAGTTTTTGAAAGTTCTAGTGCAAATAACCACGCTATAACAAACGAAGGAACACTTGGAAATATTAATGCAGATTTTATAAATAATAAGCAAGTATTTAGTTACGATACTTCAGGCGGGGCAATAGATAATAATAACGGTACTATCGGAGATATTACTGGTGATTTTACCAACAACCATGTCCAAGCACTTATGGGTGGCAGAGCAGACGGCGGGGCGATAGATAATAGTTATGGCACTATCGGTGATATCACCGGGGATTTTAGCGGTAACTATGCTCAATCAAACAGAGGCAATACTACAGGTGGGGCAATAGGTAATGGTGGTACTATCGGGGATATTACTGGTGATTTTAGCGGTAACTATGCTCAATCGGATAGTGGAATGGCGCAAGGCGGAGCGATATATGGAGCGATATATAATAATTTTGTAACCATTGGGGATATCACCGGAGATTTTAGTGGTAACTATGTTCAATCAGATATTAATAGTGCTTATGGCGGAGCGATATATATGTATTACGGCACTATGGGGAATATTACCGGGGATTTTAGCGGTAACTATGCTCAAGCAAGTAGACTTGCTTTGGGAGGAGCGATATATAATGTAAATGCAGGAATCATTGCCAACATAACCGGAGATTTTACCAACAACCATGCTCAATCAGATGGCGGTGCAGGCGGCGGAGCTATTTATAATTACGGTCTCATCGGGGATATTACCGGGGATTTTAGTGGCAACTATGCTCAAGCTCAATCAAATAGCAGTGAAATAGCCGGTGGAGCTATTTATAATAAAGGAAGTATATTCTTAACCAACAGCAGTTTTTATGACAACTATATTCAAACAAATAGAAAAACAGCCCAAGGTGGAGCTATATATAATGCCGGAAATATGACAATCACGGCTGATAACGGGGTATCGGAATTTTCGGGCAACAAGATTATTCATAATGACGCTGACGGTAACAAGGTTGAGGACAGCGAAGCGATTTATAATGAGGGCAATTTGACCTTAAATGCCGTTAACAACGGGATTATCCGCTTTGATGATAAAATTAACGGCTTTTATTTTGATATAGAGGAAGAATTGTCTGAAAGCGGGCGTTATGACGTTGTTTCGGATAATGCCGGCGGGTATTATGTTTATGACGGAGAAAGTTTGCAGATACATCTGGCTTGGACAGATAGCGGCTATATGATGAGAGATTATTCTTCTATCATTCCGGAAGACGAAGTGGCGGCCGAATTGGAACTAATGGAAAATCTAGGAGCTCAAATTACGCAGCAGGGTGATGATTATCATATTGTTATGTATGGGGAGGAGATATTTGTTATCAAGGTCGAAGGCGGATATGTTAAACAAGCTTCTGCTCCTTTTCCCGGCATAACCATAACCGGGGATGACAGCGGGCGGGTTGAATTTAATAACGAGGTCAAAGAACAGGCGCTTTATTTAGGCGGTGATGTTACGGCGGTTATGAAATCGGGGAGCGATTTTTCAACCAGCAGCCTTAACACGTATGGGGGAAAAATCAGCCTGATTGACGAGGCAATCAACCGATTTGCCCCCAAAGAACTCAACCTGATGTCCGGCGTGACCCGCTTGGGATTGGATATTGACCTGGCGAACAAGATCGGCGACTTTATTACGGCAGATACCATAAACCTGCATGGCGGGTCGTTGTTTATTGATGAGTTAAATATCTTGAGTGATGAGACTTCGCCCAACACAAAAGTGGCCGTTATTGATACAAAAGACGGTTTGTCGGAACAGGCAAGCATGAAAAAAGATATAGAAGCATATGGTCCGATTTATAAATATGATGCGTCATATGACAAAACTACCGGTGAAATAGAATTTATCAATGCCGGAAAAGCGGAAAGCGGCGCCTCCGGCGGCGATGTCAGCTATGGCGATTTGAACCCGGATGTGACGACTGTTCCGGTGAGCACAAATGCCGGGGTTTATATTTCGCAAGCCAATGTTTATCGCGAAGCGTTAGGAAACACGGCGATGATGCCGGTTTCTCCGGCGGGTCTGGCATCCGGCGATGTGATGGCCGGACGGGCATGGATGAGGCCGTTTATGAGCGATGAAGAAGTCAGTTTGGATAACGGCCCGAAAGTTGACAACCGGGTATGGGGTATGCTTGTCGGATTAGACAGCCGGAAAGTTTATTTTGACAATTGTTGGGACGGCGTATTTTCCGGCTATGTCGGAACAACAGGCTCTCGTCAGAAATATGACGGTGTCAGAATTAACCAAAAAGCAGCGGTATTAGGCGCAAGCGCAATGTTTAAACGCGGGGAATTCTGGACAGGACTGACAGCTAATGTGATGTATGGCGACGGCAAGGCACACACGCGTTTTGGCACGGATGATTTTCATAATCTTTCTACGGGTTTTGCCATGAAAGCCGGCAGGAATTTTTATCTCGGGGACGGCTTTACACTGCAGCCGAGCTTTATGGGAAGTTATACTTATGTGAAAACGTCAGATTATACAACATCTGCCGGTGTTGATATAGATTCCGACGCCATACAGATTGTACAGCTGACGCCCGGACTACGCCTGATGTGGGATGCCGGCAACGGTTGGATGCCGTATATCGGGTATAGTTATTATTGGAATCTGGTTGATGACAGCAAGGTTAAGGCAGATAATGTTGTTTTGCCGGAAATATCGGTTAAGCCATATAGTGAATATGCGCTTGGCGTGATAAAGGAATGGGACGTTGTGGACAGCTATTTCCAACTTGTTTATCGTAACGGCGGACGCGAAGGTTTTGACCTCCAGGCCGGTGTTAGTTATGAATTTTAATCCGTCCGGCCGAACGTCGGCGGCGCACCCGGCGGGGATTGTGAAGGGCATAAAGGCACAGTCATTCTCGGGCTTGACCCGAGAATCCAGATAAAAAAGAAGCCATATGATTGACTTGGATCCCCGGGTCGATGCCCGGGGATGACGGTAAAAAAACACTGCCCGGGGATGACTAAAAAAAATGAAGCCCGGGGATGACTAAAAAAAATGAAGCCCGGGGATGACTAAAAAAAATGAAGCCCGGGGATGACGCCAAATGGATTGCCGGATCAAGTCCGGCAATGACAAGAAAAAAACACTGCCCGGAAGAACGATAAAGCAAAGCATTGCTAATTTTCTAACAAAAAAAACCGGCTGTTTCCAACCGGTTTTTCTTTTTTTTACCAATCAGTTATTTATCCTGTGACGGCATTTGTGCTTCTTGCGCCAAAGCTTTTACAAAATCGTCCAGTTTCATAACCTCTTGTTTATCCGAACCGATACGACGGACGGTTACCGTGCGGTTTTCTTTTTCTTTAGCCCCGACAACGGCAATGACCGGAATTTTGGCAACGGAATGTTCGCGAATCTTATAATTGATTTTTTCGTTGCGCAAATCGGTTTTGGCGCTCAGGCCGGCTTTTTTCAAAGCGGCGGCGACTTCTTCGGCATAGTCGTTAAACTCACTGACAATCGGCGCGACAACGACTTGTTCCGGAGAAAGCCACAAAGGCAGTTTGCCGGCATGGTTCTCAATCAAAATACCTAAGAATCTTTCAATTGAGCCGAACAACGCGCGGTGCAGCATAACCGGCTGATGTTTCTCGCCGTCTTCGCCGATATAAGAAATATCAAAGCGCTGCGGTAGGTTCATATCAACCTGGATTGTTCCGCACTGCCATTCGCGGCCGATGGCGTCTTTCAAAATAAACTCAAGTTTCGGGCCGTAAAAAGCGCCCTCGCCTTCGTTGATTTCAAATTTATAACCGTGTGAAGTCAAGGCATTGGCCAGCGCGTTTTCGCACAAATCCCAAATTTCGTCGGAACCGATGCGGTAAATGCTGTCCGGACGGGTTGAGAGATAAATCTTTACGTCATTAAAGCCAAAGTCTTTATAAATATCCAAAATCAGCTTCAAAGTCGTAATGCATTCTTCTTCCATTTGTTCCGGCGTGCAGAAAATATGGGCATCGTCCTGCGTAAACTCGCGAACGCGCATCAGCCCCATCAAAGAACCGGAAGCCTCATACCGGTTGACTTTGCCGAACTCAGCCATACGCAAAGGCAAATCACGATAAGACTTAATGCCTTGTTTGTAAACCAGCAAACCACCCGGGCAGTTCATCGGCTTAATGCAGAACCATTTTTTATCTTCCGTCTGGCCGGAATAGTTATGAGCACCGTATTTGTCCCAGTGGCCGGAAGTCTCCCACAAGCAGCGATCCATAACGCGCGGGGTGGAGATTTCAATATAACCGTTATTCTCCTGACGTTTGCGCATATATTCAATCAGTTTGCGGTAAATTTTGTAGCCTTTGTCATGCCAGAAAACCGCACCCGGCGCATAGTCCGGTTCAAAGTGGAACAAGTCCATTTCACGACCGAGTTTGCGGTGGTCGCGCTTGGCGGCTTCTTCCAACATTTCGAGATAGGCTTTCAAATCTTTCTTATCGGCCCAGGCCGTGGCATAGATACGCTGCAGCATTTCTTTGGTCGAATCGCCGCGCCAATAAGCTCCGGCAACTTTCATCAGTTTGAAAGCGTCACCGATTTTGCCGGTGGACGGAACGTGCGGCCCGCGGCAGAGATCGGTAAAGCTGCCCTGGCGGTACAGAGAAATTACCTCGTCTTCCGGCAGGTCTTCAATAATTTCGGCTTTATAATGCTCGCCCATGTCTTTGAAGAATTTAATTGCTTCGGCACGCGGCATAACAATCCGCTCTACTTTTTCATCGCGTTTGACAATCTCGTGCATTTTAGCTTCGATTTTTTCAAAATCTTCGGTCGTAAACGGTTCTTTGCGGGCAAAGTCATAATAAAAACCGTTTTCAATGGCCGGGCCGATGGTAACCTGAACATCTTTCCACAGTTCTTTTACCGCTTCTGCCATAACGTGCGAGCAGGAGTGGCGGATGATGTGCAAACCCTCTTTATCTTTGCCGGTAATGATTGTTACGGTTGCGTCGGTCGTGATAGGGGTGCTCAAATCCTGGGTTGTGCCGTTTACGGTGATGGCTATGGCCGCCTTGGCCAGGTTAGAACTAATTTTATTGGCAATGTCAAAACCGTTGACACCGCTCTCCATATCAAGAATACTGCCGTCAGGCAATTTAATCGCAACCATTTTTAAATTTCCTTATTTTATTTTTGCCATTTTATTATCTTACAGAACGGCAGGCAAATGGCAATCCGTCGTTCCGCCGGGAAAATAACCGTTATTCTCCCAAAAGCTCTTTATATACGTTAATCGTTTTGTCGCACATAATCTGTTTGGTAAAATTATCGCGCACGTTCTTTATGCCGGCTTTGCCGATTTTTTCCGCCTCTGCCGGAGAAAGGCTCAAAGCCCAATCCAAAGCATCGGCCAGCGACTGGGCATCATTGCTCTTAAACAATTTGCCCGTTTTGCCGTCAATAATCGTATCCAGCGTTCCGCCGATGTCCGAGGCTACGACAATTTTTCCCATTGCCTGCCCCTCAATTGAAATCCGTCCGAAAGCTTCCGGTTCTATTGCCGTCGATAAAATGACGTTGGCAACCATCATCAGAGCAGGAACATCGGAATAACGCCCGAAAAAGCCGACGCGGCCTTCCAGCTTGTATTTATGAACCAAATTTTCAAGATAGTCCATATAATGCTGGCGGCCCTGGCTGTCGCCGGTGATTATGCAATAGTAGTTCTGATTTTTCATTTTGGCAAGCGCTTCTATCAGCAAATGCTGGCCTTTCCAGCGCGTAATCCGTCCCGGGAGCAGCAATACGGGTTTGTCATCGGCAATGTTATATTCTTTTATTTTATTTATCATCCGTTCCTGCGTGACGGCCGACGGTGAAAAACGCTCAATGTCGGCGCAACGGTGAATCAGCCGAATTTTGCTTTCATCCGCTTTATAATTCTGCAAAATGTGATTTTTGATGTGGTTGGAAATGGCAATCACCCTTTCGCCATAAGTCATTATCCGGTTATAGAACTTTTTAATTCCCCAAGGACCAAGGCCGTAAGTGCCGTGAAACGTGGTAATGAACTTTACCCCGGCACGTTTGGCCGCCCAATAAGCGCTCCATGCCGGTGCACGAGATCGGGCATGCACAATATTAATGCCGTTATCGCGGATGATTTTTTCCAAAGCTTTAGCATTTTTGCGCATTTTGAAAAAATTTTTGCTTTTGAGCGGCAGCGTAAAATGCGGCACTTTTAATCTGTCGAGATCATAAACCATTCGTCCGCCCTGCGAAGCTACGAAATTTTTAATCCCGCGCTTTTGCAGCTCAGAAGCGATTTCAACCGTTCCGACTTCAACACCCCCGGTTTCCATTTCAGGCAAAACCTGGAGGACAACCGGTGTTTTATCTTTACTGCTGCTCATTTCTAAACTACAATCCTTTCCAAATTTCATTCTATTTGAGGTTATTATGCAAAATCACAAATTTAAAACAGACTTTACAACCAAAATTGACTATAGCCAAGCAAAATCTTTGTCAACCCACAAAATTAGCGTGATTTATACCCACGGTTTATTCTCGGATTGCTGGGGTCGCAAGCCGGAAAGCGTTAAAGAATGGTGTGAGAAGCATAATATCGGCTTTTTTCGGTATGAACTGGCCGGGCATGGTTCCGACTCGGCGCGTTATGAAGAAGCCGATATGCTGATTTGGAAAGCACAGCTATTGGAAATTATTGATGATATTGTTGACGGTAAAGTAATTTTGATCGGCTCATCCATCGGCGGATGGCTGAGTTTGCTGGCCGCAATCGAACGGCCGGAACGGGTGCAGGGCATTGTCGGGCTGGCGGCCGCGCCCGATTTTACCCGCGATTTGGAAGAATATGTCTTTACACCGCAACAACGGCAGGATATGGAAAGAAACGGCAGGCTCGAATTTTCTACCAAAGACTTTACTTATCTTTTTACCAAACAAATGTTTGAAACAGCCCGGCCGATGTGTCTGCTCGGTAAAGAGATCCCGATAGACTGCCCTGTTCATCTGCTGCAAGGAATGAAAGACGATTGCATAGAACCGAACAAGGCGCAAAATATTGCAAAATGTTTGCGCAGCACGCAAGTTGTTGTGAAACTTTTGAAAAATTCAAACCACAGACTTTGTAATCCGGAAGACATTACTGAAATGTTCAATTCTCTGGAAAGCATGATTTAATTAGATTATCCTCATATGTCAGAATACGTGTTTTTTCTTATTTTCTATTCTTAGCCAAAATCTCTATCCCATCTTTCAGTTATTGTTGACTCTTGCATTTTCTTGTGCTATAGTATCTTTATTGTCGTTCTTAAGCATCTGTCATCCCCGGGCTTGACCCGGGGATCCAGAATAGTAATAAAGCTGATTTATTTGACTTGGATTGCCGGATCAAGTCCGGCAATGACGAGAATGGAACAAGCCCGGGGATGACAAAAGAAAAGAATTTTTATTAACCTTTCTGAGCAGCATTCTGCTCAAGAAAAAGAAAAGAGCAACGCGTAAGCTTTGGCTCGATGATGACAATCGATCGGGTCAAGCACGCTTGCTTGGGGAGGAAGCCGATGAGAAACATTAACAGAAATATGCTACACATGAAACTTAATTCTGCGGTGTCAGTATTTTCTATTGCCGCCGCTTTCTCGGTCTTCCTCCCATCTCCCGCATATAGTGGCATTTGCTTTCTGCCAGACTGTGTGGATGACGGTGTTGTTCAAGGTGATATTAACATGAATATCAATATTGATACCGAATTTTGTGAAAGCAAAGGTTTTACCTATTATGCTTCCGGTGAATGTCCGCAATATTATGCCAAAGTCGGAGAATGTAACCGCGACAATCATTACCTCAAATGTGACGCTAAAACATGGTGTGAACAAAACGGGTATAACACAACCTCTTGTTCCATTCCAAAATATGTGGATCAGCCCTGTCCGAGTTACGGGTCTTTATATAAACAATGTAAAACTGATAATCAGCGGGCCTGTCGTGATACCGGTTATACAAACTCTTGTCCTTCCGGACAGAAACTCAAAAAGAACTCCGGGCGTTGCGCTTATGATTCTTCTTACGGTACCTGCTGCACCCCGACCGGTTGTCCGAGTTATACGTCCTTAACTTATTCGTCTTACGGCTCAAACGGTACGGACGGCTGCGAATATACCTGTTATTATACCTGCAACATGAACTGTCCATCCGGCACGTCGACTTCCAATCCCGGCGGCTGCGGCGGATCGACCCAGAACGGCTGCGGAACAAAGACCTGTTATTATCCTTATAAAGCCTGCTGCACGCCAAGTTGTTCTGATACAACAAGTTCTTGTTCCTGCGGATCTTATACGATTTCTGACGGCTGTGGCGGAACTTGCACACGATGTGAATCTTGTTGTAACTCCTCTTCTTCTAACTGGTGTTCCGTTCATTCAACCTGTCACGGCGATTGTTGTAAAGACGGAACCCTGGAATCATGTGATACTCAGTGTGGAGGATCCGGATGCTCGTCTGGTGGCGAAAGTTCTGGCGGAGGCTCCTGTCCTCCCGGATATACATGGGAAGGAACAAATAACTACTGGGGTCATGCCTGTTGGAAATTTTTTGAAAATGTACATTCTACTTTTTCTTATGAATATTGCATAGAAAACTTTGGTTCTACCGGACCTTGTAATGTTCGGACAGGAGAATGTGAACCCTGTTAATTATTGACACAAAAAGCCCCGGAAATTCTTGCAAAAGATCCGGGGCTTTTTCTTATACAGCTCTTTTTTTGGCTGTTTTTAATTCTTCTTTACGGCTTAAGAGCCGGTCTAAATTAAACTGCTCCAACTCGCAGCCGCGAATAAAATCATTGGACTGCAATTTGACGCTTCCCTGAAAACGGCAGCAGCCTTCCGTATTCCGGCAATTTCCGAAATCACATTTTTTTCCGCTCAGCAACAGCCGTTGTTTGCTTTTGACAATGGCGCGTTCCAAGATTTCAACATCCGTTATGGAAGATATCTCTTCTTTCAACCGGGTCAAACAACTTTTTTTGCGCAAAACAGCATAATCTGTTCCAAGTTCTTTTTGATATTTGCGGGCGCGCATTTTATTTTTTGCAACAAAATACACAAGCATTCCCGTAATACACAAGCAAGGAATAAAAACAACGTATAATATCGGCAAACCGAACAAAATCCCGGCCGTAAGCAAAACCGGAATAACTGCCAGCATTGTTGCAACTTCTGTTCGGGTTATGCAGGAAAAATCTCCCATCTTTTCTGCTGTCGGAGCTACCAAGCACATTGTCCAAAAGACAACTCCGCCGGCCAAACCGCGCCAGAAAAAATTTTCAGTCATTTCAAATTCCTGAAACATCCACCAGATTATTGCAATCAGCATTGCATAAATCAGAAAACCTCTGTTTACCAAACCACGCGCTTTTATAATTTCCGTAGTCTTAACGACCATCCCAAACGCCAATAAAGCAGTCAAGAGCATAAAAATAATATTTAATCCGTTCATAATTATATAAATTTTAATATTAGTCTGAAAGGCTTTATAGCTTAATTTGACAAAATTGTCAATTATATTTTCCGGCAGCAAAAAACCCGGACATTATATCCGGGTTTTGGCCTTGAGCTTAAAAGTACTTATGCAAGCTTTAAGTTGCCGGCAACAGTTTTGCCCCTTTCTTCCAAAAGCTCGTAGGTGATTTTAACCCCCTCTTCCAAAGAACGAAGCCCGGCTTTTTTGACTGCCGTTATATGAACAAAAATGTCTTGTCCGCCAGCATCCGGCGTGATGAATCCAAAACCTTTTTTGTTGTTAAACCATTTTACTGTTCCTGTTGCCATTTGTAATTTTCCTTATAAAAAACAGGTTGATACGATATAACTATCTTATTGTGGAAAACTGTCTGGCCAATAGTTTATCAACTCAACAATTATCAGAAGCATGCACTCTCTGACCACAGAGCTTAGTTATAGGGAAGATTCTAAACTTTATATTTCAGATTGCAAGAAAATTATTTTAAATTTGTTGTTTTTCGGATTTTGCTGATTATATCCGCACTGCGTGAAAAAACTCTTTTGAAAGGAATAATCTGATGAAAAAAATGTTTTATATTATGTCGGCGATTTTGCCGGTCGTCCTGCTGGCTAATTTGTCGGAAGCTCAGGCTCAGCGTAAAAATTCTACCGATAAAGAGATGAAAGCTGCTGTTGAAATGGTAGACAAGAAAGACGCTAAAATCAAACACTGGATGAGCGAAGAAAACAACGAAATTGTCGAAGACTACAACAAGGCCATTAAAAAAATCGATAAATCGAGCTTTTCCGTCGCCAATAAAGATATTTTAAAAACGCAGGCCCAGCACAACAAAGAACTGATGCAAAAACAGGTTCAGGAACGCGGCGATTTGATGATGAAACACTGGCAGGAACGCGAAGGCATGCGCGCCGAAATGAAACAAAGCAAAGAAAACCGCAAGGCTGTTAAAGAAGTAAATGATATTCTTGACTAAAGCTTTTGAATTTTTAGAAAAAAACGGGAAGATCTCAAAAGAGATCAACCCGTTTTCTTATTTGATGAATGAATACCATACAAAGCAGCAAACCCACAAAACTGCAGATATTGCCAGCGATAACAGGCACATATCCAGGAATCCCAAGATGCCAAATCCTGCAACCGGCATAAACCGATAGAGGAAAAAGACACCGATAATAGCACAGAACACAAAAGCTCCGCCAAGAGGCGCTTCTTTTCCTGCTGCACTGTCTTTATTGGTGATTAAAATGCAATAAACTGCAAAAATCATCAACACCAGCGCAAAGATATTCCATAAGATTGTCATCATAGTTGTAATAATTTTATGAAACAGTTACCGTAAGGCAGCCGTTTCCGGTTAATAATAATAAAAAAACTAATATATTTTAGAATTTTATTATATCACAATTTTCAGACTCGGACAATATTAATTTTTGTGTAAAAATAAGGGCTTCACAAACGGTAATATTTCTGTTAGATTGCATCTCGTGTCTGCAGCAACGGGGCTGCGGATCTTTAATTATGTCATATTAAAAAAAGGAATAAACTTATGGTATTAAAATCCACTAGAGCAGGCAACTATCCTGAATGGTATCAAAATGTTATTAACGAAGCCGATATGGCCGAGAACTCGTCTTCTCCGGGATGTATGGTCATCAAGCCGTGGGGATACGGCATTTGGGAACGCATCCGCGACGTTTTTGATGAGAAACTTAAATCAACCGACCATGAAAACTGCTATTTTCCTATGTTTATTCCGCTCTCGTTCTTTCAGAAAGAAGCTGAACACGTTGACGGTTTTGCCAAGGAAATGGCGATTGTTACCCATTCTCGTTTGTCTATGAAAGACGGCAAACTCGTTCCGGATTCAAAGCTTGAAGAACCGTTAATCGTTCGTCCGACTTCCGAGGCCATTATTGCCGATTCGTTCTCAAAATGGGTCAAATCTTATCGTGATTTGCCGGTGCTGGTCAATCAATGGGCAAACGTTGTTCGTTGGGAGATGCGTCCGCGCCTGTTTTTGCGCACCCGCGAGTTTCTCTGGCAGGAAGGCCATACCGCCCATTCGACCGCCAAAGAAGCCGAAGAAGAAACCAAACGTATGCTGGAGGCTTATCGCGAACTTTGTGAAGAAACGCTGGCCATGCCGGTTTTGATGGGCCGCAAACCGGAACACGAAAAATTCCCCGGCGCAATCGATACTTATTGCGTGGAGGCCATGATGCAGGACGGCAAAGCCCTGCAAGCCGGCACATCACACTTCCTCGGGCAGAATTTTGCCAAAGCCGCCAATATCTCTTTTGTGAATAAAAATAACGAACAGGAATATGCTTATACGACTTCCTGGGGCGTTTCTACCCGGCTTATCGGCGGCGTTATCATGACCCATGCCGATGATGACGGAATGGTCGTTCCGCCCCGGATTGCACCTTATCAGGTTATTATTATCCCGGTTATCAAAAATCCGGAAGACGAAGACAAGATTATGGCTTATATTGCCAAAATCCAAGCCGCGCTCAAACCGCTGGCTCCGTTTGGCGAAAAAATCCGCGTTAAAGTCGACAAACGCGACCGTAAAAGTGTGGACAAGTTCTGGGAATGGACCAAGAAAGGCGCCCCGATTATTTGCGAAATCGGTATGCGCGACGTGGAAAGCGACAAGGTTATGGTTAAAGAGCGTCTCAAACTCAACACGCCGGAAGGCAAGCAAATCGTTTTGGCTGAAGAATTTGAACAATCTGTTGTTTCCCGGTTGGAAAATATTCAGTCTGCGATGTATATGCGTGCTAAAGATCGTTTAACGGCCAACATCCGTACGGATATTGCTTCTCCGGAAGAATTTCGCCGTTATTTTGCTCAATCTAACGAATGGATTCCCGACAACAAGCAAGGCAAAGTTGCTTTTGTTCGCGGTAAATGGTGCGCCGATCCGCAGACGGAAGACATTCTTAAAGAAATGAAAATCACAATCCGCTGTATTCCGTTTGACCAGAGCAACAGCGAAGGCATTTGCCTACTGACCGGAAAACCGGCGGCGATGGATGTGATTTACGCCAGATCTTATTGATAAAAGGGGCTCTGCCCCTTTTATTATATCCCCAAGAATATTTTTTCTTTCTTTTTTATTGTTACTTTTTGAGTGTTAAAAAGTTTTTTCTTAATTTTCTCTGAGATATTTCTTTTGTTACTTTTGTCATGTAACAAAAGTAACCAAAAATACTAGCCCTGAACTCGTTTTCTAAGTCTTCGTGAAAAAGTTCAGGCCGTCTAAGCACAAGGCTAAGACGGCAAGAAGGCACATAGTGTTTTTAATTTCTTCTTTTTCACAAAGACTAAGAAGTACTCGTTAAAGGGCGGGGCTAACTCCCCCTGTCCCCCTCTTAGCAAAGAGGGGGGATAAGGGGTTCCACTTTCGTTTTTTGCTCCAAAACCTAAGCTATTCACAAAGGGCAGTTAAAAGTGCCGGACGAGAGATTGTACAAGAAACTGTCATTGCCGGGCTTTCTTTTGTCATTGCCGGGCTTGACCTGCACGGCAGGCGCGCGGCGGGTTGATGTCATTGTGCCCCGTACCCCGCGTTGCTCCGGCGGGGGACTGTGAAGGGCATAAAGGTACTGTCATTCTCGGGCTTGACCCGAGAATCCACGTTAATAAATTGGCTTTATTGTTAATTTGGATTGCCGGGTCAAGCCCGGCAATGACAAAGAAGAAAATTTGTTTGATTTGGATCCCCGGGTCAAGCCCGGGGATGACTAGAAAGAGAAAATATACCGGGGATAACATAGAAAATAATATACCCGGCAATGACATAAGGAAAATGATTGCAAAAAATATTACTGCCAAGGATAGTCTTTGGCGTCGATGAGTTTTATTTCCAAAACCTTATCCAGGAATGAAAACAGATATACATATTCTTCCATTCTTATATGGCAGGTGTTTCTTCTCAATTTTTCTATCCGCCCTTCCATGAAGCTTATATGGTTGGACAATTCACTGCTCGTCAGCCCTCTTTCAGTCATTATCCGGTCTAACTCCGCATTGCAATAACTCCGGAAAGTCTTGAACCATTCTTTTCTGTATTTTCTTGATAACATTTCTTTCGCTCCTTAAATTTGTTAAAACAAAACCGCCGGAAGTTTTCTTCCAGGCGGTGGAGCTCAAAACTGCACTAATACAGTCGCCATTATTCGTCCGCAAAACGGCTTATTTTAGGCACTCCACCTCATGGTGGATAAATTAGTGAGATGTTTTGAGACACCACAGCCAACCTCTTGGCTGCGATTTTTATCTTATACAAATCTTTTCCCTTTGCAAGTTGAATTTTATCTTTTGCGGCACAATATTACAGTAAGCAAATATTAATCTTTTGGCTTTATTTTTTGATAGAATGTATTTGTTTTTGGGGAGAAAATAAGATGAATAAATTTAAATATGCCCTGCTCTGCTGTCTGCTTGCAATTCCGACTCCGACTCGGGCCGATGTTTCGACCAAAATGCCGTCCCAGCAGATTGATTTTGCTCAGCTGCAATCTAAATTGCAGGAGATTAGTGATGAGGAATTCAATAAACTGGACACAAACAAAGACGGCAGCATTTCTCAAGAAGAATATATTGAGTATATGGTTCGGGAAACCCGCAAAAAATCTGCCAAATCTTTTTCTCAGCTTGATACGGATAATGACGGCAAAATCTCTAAAGATGAATATAATGACTTTATCAGCCAGGCTACCGGTCAAATGGGAAGATTTTTGAAAATGTTGCAAGAACAAACAAAAGAATAAGCAATTTCCCGGATGGACTTCTGATGACTATATTGATTAAAAACGTTTTGCTCGGACAAAATCATCTTGATGTTTTTATTGGCGGTGACGGGCGTTTTTCCCGGATAGCGCCGAATTTGGATTTGGCAGCCGATACGATTATTGACGGGACAGACAAGGCCATTCTTCCGGCTTTTTATAATCTGCATACCCACGCGGCAATGAGCCTTTTGCGCGGGCTTGGTGATGACAAAGAGCTTTTTTCATGGTTGTCACAGGATATTTGGCCAAGGGAAGAAACTTTTGACGATGAAATCATCTATTGGGGAACTAAGCTGGCTGCGCTGGAGATGATTCGTTCCGGCACGGTGGGTTTTTCTGATATGTATTTTGAGCAAAAGGCCATTATGCAGGCGATTTGCGAGATGGGAATGCGCGCAGCCGTTTCTTTTGTTGAGATGGATTTGTTTGAGCCGGATAAAACCAAGGCTAAAAAAGAAGATACCGAAAAGTTTTTGACCCTTGAAAATCCCTGCCCCGAACGTATCAGCAAATTTCTGGCTGTCCATGCGGTTTATACGACTTCAGAAGAACTTATCCGTTTTGCGGTTGAAACGGCTGAACGACATAATATGAAACTGCATATTCACGCCTGCGAAACCCGCAAGGAAGTTGACGATTGTCTGGCGGCACACGGCTGCACGCCGATTGCGTATTTGGAAAAGCTCGGCGCCCTCTCTCCGCGAACAATTCTTGCTCACGCCGTTCATCTTGATGACCGGGATATTGAGATCATCTTAAAACACGGCGTAACACTTTGTACCAATCCGGCCTCAAACCTCAAACTTTGTTCCGGAGCTTTTATGTTCAAAAAACTTTGGGATAAAGGTGCATTTATCACACTCGGGACAGACGGCAGTGCCTCTAATAATAATGTCAGCATGCTTGACGAGATGAAACTGGCGGCTTTATCTGCTAAGATACAATCCGGCGATCCGACGGCCGGTTCGGCCGGGCAGATTTTTCAAGCAGCAACGAAAAACGGTGCCGCAGCGCTCGGGCTTGATGCCGGAGTTATTGCCGAAGGAAAGCTTGCCGACTGCCTTTTGGTCGACCTGAACAATCCGCTGCTGGTTCCGAACTATAATCTGATTTCCAACATGGTATATTCGGCAGACAGTTCAGTAATTGACACAGTTATTTGTAACGGCCGGCTTCTGATGCTAGGTAAGAAAATTGACGGCGAAGAAGAAATCCTTCGACAGGCAAAAAAAATCGCGGCCAAGCTTGCTTGATCCTTTAATTCCGGCATTGAACGCTTATATTTTCTCCGACAGGAGACAAAAGTTTGTGGCACGATTGTTTGGCTCAGCCTGCACAAGCAACCAAAAAAAATTTTTACAAAAAACAGCCCCGCATCGTTTAAGATACGGAGCCGCCGCCACACACGGGATTATCCATAGGTCTCCTGACGCAAGCGTTGCTGCTCAAGCGTCCGATCCGGAGCAAAAACTTTTTTGATGTCTTTCTTAAAATCATCAGCAGAACCAAAACCTTTTTCAAGATAAGCATCCATTCCGATCATGGCATAATCTTGCGCTTTGGAAAACATTTTTTCGGTTTGAAGATATTTATGAAGGAGTTTTTTGACCTGCTCCGGCTTTTTGGCCGCAGCTAATGTTTTTTGAAACTTGATTTCCGCATTATTCAGACGAACACGCGCCATTGTCGCTTTAAGTTTTGCCACCTCTTTTCCGGTCGGAAAATCCATTCTTTCAAGTTCTTTTTCCACTTTTTCCCGAGAGGCCGTTTTGCAACAGGCATCTTTTAATGCCGTCAGCAGTTCTTTTTTGTCTTTGGCTTTGGAAACATCGTCCATCAATTTACGACCAATGGTCTTAAACTTTATCCCCTTCATGGCTGGGTCTCCTCTTAATAATATCTTTAGTATGAAGTTATTGTAACATAACTGTAACATTATTTAAATAGCCTTAGCGTGTTAAAAGGCGCTTTTTTTCGCATTTTATGCAGATTTTTTGCTTGACTTTCCCGTTTTTTCATATTCGGCGCAATCTGCGGCAAAATTTTCGAAACAAAACCATGTAAAACGGCGTAAAATAGCTGCGCGGCAAAGAGTGTTCATGAAAATGACAAAACAGCCGGTTGCGTCGGATTTCCATGCGCAAAGGGTTTCTCTCCGACGTGATGTCGTTATGCTTATTTAACGGCAGTTCCAACAAAGACAGGCGGGGACAGTTGATCACGACGATTTTGCCCCGACAACCACATCCGGCACAAATATATTCAACGTCCGAACCGCTTAAATCTGCTATTCCGCTGAATGCATCTTCAAATTTCAGAAACTTCAATCCCCGGCACCCCAATAAATTAAAATTTCCGGAGGCAAAACTTCCGACTTCGATTTTTTCAGCCTGACCTTCCGAGCTTAAATCCAAGGTTCCGGAAAAATCGTCGAGGATATTCAGCCGACCGGTATGTTCTTTGTCATTTTGGCCGGATAGAGTTATCCGTCCGCGGCAATCGTGTCCGACGTTTAACCGGGGGATATTCAGGCCGTTTATATTTATTTCTCCGCGAAAAGACGCGCCGATCGAAAGCTTTTTGCGGCCGCGAATGTTCTCCATTTTTATATCGGCATAGCAATAGTACCCGACGGAAAAACTATGAAAACACGAATTTTTTACTCGGACATGGCCACTAAAAATATCTCCGGCTTTAAGGAAAAAACAGTTCATGCAATCTTCCAAAATCAGATCACCGCGGCAGTTATTGCCAAATTTTATTTTTTTTATACTGCTGCGTGCCAGGTTTATGCTGCCGGCAAATCCATCTTTGACAACAAGCTCCCTGATATAAGGATTATCGCGCAGATCGACAATCAAGCTGCTGTTCTCCCCAATCACCAATTTTTTTATTTCCGAAAAATGCAACTCCAGCCGGCTGTTGTAAGAAGCTGCCGGAAGACAAAGACAGCGTTTTTTTAAGTCATTGGCAATCAATATGGTATTGACAAGCGGATGTTTCAGATGTTTTAAGATCTCCTCGCCGTTTTGATATCTGACAATGCTGTCGGTTGTGATTTTCACTGTTTTATTTTCCTTATCCATATTAATGCCGGAACGGAGATTTATATCTCTTTTACGTAAAGACAAGGTATAGATAAAAAATTTTATTGTTTTGTAATGTTCTGCGCTTATATCGATTGCACCACATATTATAAGGAGAAGGACATGGAAAAAAACGAACATTGGCTGGAACAAAACCATACTCATCCTCATCTTCCGGTCGGAACTTTTACTCAGCCGGCCGGCGTTATTGTCAAAACGCTTTTGCGCGGAGCCAATAACAATCCGACTCTGGCTCTGCACAGGCTTATGTTCTACATGAACCGCGCCGGAAAAAACCTTGAAAACACAGAACAACTGGAATTGGCTAAAAAAAGGCTGGAAGAAATTATTAAATCGCGTTGGCATTGATGCTTTCTATAACTTGAAAAAGTTTGTTTCGGGCTTAGATTGTTATTGCTAAGCTGACTAATACAAAACTTAACCTTTTTAATCGGAGGGGAAATGAGAAATTCTTTAACAACAAAAGACAAGGGGGCGGAATACGATGTGCCGATACACGCTTCATCCGGTGGCGACCTTCGTAATCTGATGTCTCATCTTTGGCACATGGTCGATTTTCCCAGATTTAACGACACCATCAATCTGGAACCCAAAATCGAAGTGTCGGAAAACAAATCTAATGTTACGGTCACGGCTGAAATGCCCGGCGTGGCAGAAAAAGACATTGATTTGCAGATTTCTTCCGACGGATATTTGACCATAAGTGCCGAAAAAAAAGATGAAAACTCGTCTCAAGACAAGGATCATTACTTTTCTGAAATTTCATACGGGATGGTACGAAGAACCATTCCATTGCCCTGGGATCTGGATTATAACAAAGCTGACGCTGAATATAGCGACGGCTTGCTCAGGGTGGCAATTCCGAAGTCTAATATTGAAAAACAGAAAGTCAAAAAGATCAGTGTCAAAAAATCAAAATCTTCTAAATAAGTTATACAGCCTGTTTGAACAACAGGCTGTTTTTCTTTTTTAAAAATCAATAATTGCTTATAATTCTAAATTCTCGCTTTGCCTGAAAAAAGATTATGAATGTCTGAATTTTTAAAGACATACTATTTTATGATTGCATTTTAAAGAAAGCCTAAGTAGTATATATGAAATTTTATATGTTTTATTGCGTTCTTTAGCTGAAGCGTTAAGGGGATAACCTTAATTTTCAGAAAGATTGTAATGCATAAAATAAAAAAGCAGCCAATTTCTGCACAGCTATTGTTCATATTATTCTACTCTTTAGAAATTGTATTGTGGTTTATATATGAGGTTGTACTAATAAAAACTAGAACGGTGCGGGAAGATATGACTAAACTCATTAATAAGGTTGTAATAGTAAACGACAGAAGAACAAGCATCCGGTTATGCCATAAAGAATGGGAGGCCTTGGATGAGCTTTGCAATATGGAAAATATCTCCAAAAATGATTTGTTAAGCCTGATTGAAAATGGAAAACGTAATTCTTTGGGGCTGACTTATTCTGCCCGACTGTTCATTATTGAGTATTTTCGTCAGGCGGCAACAACAGAAGGACATTTGGTTGCCAAACACTGTATTAGTGACGGTTGGGTTTCTTTACGGCAGAATATTCAAAAATCCATTAATGACTAACTGATCGGTAATATTTTTCTTACTTTTTATTTCTCAATTTAGCGTGACGCTGTACGAAATGCTGTCGGCACTTGAAGGGCTGATTCTGCCTGAACAAACATTGTTAATAAATCTTCTAAAGATCCCTCATGATTTTTTGCTAAATCTGCCAGCTTATTATAACGCGCGGCTAATTTATCATATTCTCTAGGATTTTCAAACTGCAGGGCATATAATCGCTCTTCTGTCGGCGCAAGTTTTAAAACTTCGGTTTTTCGCGGCATTATGTCTTCCCAGCTCTCTGCTTTTTGAATATATATCGTTCCGGGGGAAGTGGAATAAGGTTCTCCCATGGCGGCAATAACCGGTTGATGTGTTACCAGATGAATATGCCGGTATTTCTTATTTTGCGCATCGGCTATAATCTGTCGGTAAAATTCGAAAATTTCTTCCGGCAGGGCATTTTCATACAAAGCATTATTAATTATGATTTGGCGGCAATTTATTGACTTCCCTCGAACTGCTGCCGTGGCTTTTGCCCTTGCCAGAGGTGAAGCATATATCACATCAACCGGACAGGAATATTTTTCCAACTCCGAACCGCTTATCCAAGCATCGGCTATACCGGAAGGCGTTATCGGATATTTGGCTCCGTAACGATCATAGGGCTCATGGCGTGAGACTGAAAAAAATATCGTCATTGTGTTTCTCTGTAATTTTGCATCAATTTGTTTTACTGTAGCATTTTCTTTTGAATTCTGCAATATTTTAGGGATAAGAGGAAGAAACTTTTTATAAATGAAAAAAATGCTTGCTTTTTTTCTGCCAAAGCCGTATAGATTATTTTTGACGATGGGATGTAGCGCAGCCTGGTAGCGCATTTGCATGGGGCTGAGATGCTAAAAATGCTCCGGGGGAGGATTTTTAGGATTTCAGGCGACAGGAAGCCGGAGAGCAAACGAAATTTTATGAAGTTTGCGATACGCTGCGAACCGAGCCGGAGTGAACGAAGTGAACTTAGGGGCCGTGGCTCCTTGCTTTGAAATTATTATTTTTTATTTTCGGGATGTAGCGCAGCCTGGTAGCGCATTTGCATGGGGTGCAAGGGGCCGCTGGTTCAAATCCAGTCATCCCGACCAGTTTTAATATAGATATCAAATTGATTATCTGACAGATAACCGGATGTTATTGCTCCGGTTATTTTTTTATTACTGCATTTTGTTGGTTTACGTTCCTTTTATTTTGAATATTTATATAAAACATCCATTAACAAAACCATGGCGTAGGTATCTTGACCACAATATGTTTCCAAGGCTTGAAATAAATTTTGCTCTTCTTTTAAAGTCAAATTTCCTTCAATAAAATCTAAATAACCTTCCATAGCCTCGTTTCCGTTGTGAATGTCCAGTTCATCATAAGACAAAGATGTAAAAGCCGGCAGAACTTTTTTGATTGAAGCTGAACTTTGTTGCAAATAATGGTACAAAAAACGGCTACGAAACGGAATTAATTCATCAACAATACGGTCATTTACGGCATGGATATTCTCGGCTAAATCGGGAAACATTTCTGCCAATTCCTTGTTACGTGATTTTTCAAAATTGGCATTATAAACTATTATCGAACCTTTTTTACCACAGGATTGAATTAAAAACTCGGCCAAAGCACGGCGCGGATCAGTTTTTTGTTTATGTAAAAAACTGGTATGCTTACATTCTCCTCCTTGTTTTTTTTGAATATGCAACGAAAATTGAAATGGAATTTGTTGATATGGCCTTGATCCCTCAAAAAGCGGAATTGCCGGCATAACAGTTTCATAGTCCAAATAATATAACGGATAAACAAGCTTCTGCAAAAAATCTCTTATTCCTTGTTTATCAATAATAATTTCTTTATTTTGCCAAGCTTGTATATCTATTGCATTGGTGCCGTCATATTTTTTTAAATCTAGTTTTTCTACCTCATAAGAGCCGTTTTGTTCATAGATCTTTTTTATTTTGTCTGCTCTAAAAACATTCAAAATAGAATATTCTGGAATATTTTTTCCACAATAAGCATAAAACTCGCAATTCAAGCAATTTTTATTAACAAAAACACAAGGTTCTTGTTTCTGATTTTGAATATCATAAAGTTGGGCAAATTGCGCTGCGGTTTCTGTTTGTTTATGCAACACTTGCAATGTTACGTCTTCTGTTTTGAAAAGGGATGAAATATCTAAATTTCTGCCCCGAACATAATCTTTATTCAAATGCAAGATAAAATGTTTTTTTATTTGGTATCCGGCTTTGGAAAATACAAAATGTTGAAAAGCCAGATCATCAATATGTTCCGGATGAATAGAATTTGTACTTTTGATTTCAATCAAATTCCATCCCTGCCCGCTTTTCTGTAAAATATCAGCCCGGCAAAAAGCTCCACAAGGTAATTCTGCAACGGCCTCAAACAAAATTGATTTTTCCCGGCTGAGTTTTTGAGTTTCTTTGGCGCCCTTGGAAACCTCCCAAGGTTCAGCATTGATCATGATTCCTTCAGGATATAACTGACAGGCCAAATTTTGTATATCATAACCATTTTCAATAAAATTTCCCGAATCGTTTTTATATAAATCTTTTCGATGCTTTTTGAGCCAAAGTGCTTTTGGACAAGAACACCCCAAAACATAGTCTGATTTGGAAAGTTTCATCATATTTTATTTTTCCTCATATTGCAGAGCATTTAAAAGCTCTTTTTTATTGTTACATAAATCAAACGCTGTTTTGCCTCGATTGTTTTTTATGTTTATTTTTGCTCCATTTTTAATCAAAATTTTTATCACTTCGGCTGCCGTATCTAAATTAGGACGATACATTATTTTTTTAAAAAGGCATGTCTTTACCGGCTCTGGAATATCTTTTGAATTATTTTTACAAAAATACATTAATGGTGTCATCCCTTCGTTATCTTGATAGTTGATATTTAGGCCTTTTTGAAGAAAAATTTTAATACAGTTCTCAACACTTTCTTTATTCCAACCATCTGAAAAGGCAGACATTCTTCCGTTGGAAATAAATAAACTAAACATATATTGAACATCTTTCACATTATTAAGACAATTTTCGACGTGTTTTGCTTCTTTGGCAGATAAACATATTCTTTCTGCAGGTGTTATGCCTTTGTGATTTGGCTGGTAAAGTTCAGCTCCGTGCCGCAAAAAGACATCAATTATTTCTGGATTAGACAGATTAAGTGAGGCGTAGTATAATCCCGTACAGCCTTCATTATCACTTTCATTAATGTCTGCGCCATGATTGAGCAGTTCACACAACACACTGTCAATATCTTGACTTGATTTTTGAGAGTGTCCAAGAAGAATCAGTGCCGTTTCTCCACCTCTGCCGCGTTTTTTAACATCTGCTCCGTTTTGCAGCAGAAACCGAACAATTGTTGGAGCGGCATTATGGCGGCAAACTTCCATCAACGGAGTTCGGCCGTTTTGGCCGAACTCATTGATATTTACTGCTTCCCCCAGCAAGTCTTTCAAATCTTTTGTATCTTTTTTCTGAATACAACAACGGATAAACGTTTCTATTTTAGGTTCTAACATGTTTTCTCCTCTATTTTAATACCGGTTCATACATTGCCGGCCCTAGTTCTTTTTGCATAATGCGAATAGCGTCAAGTGCATCTCTCATTGTGCGATATGGGGTTGGTAAAATTGTATCATTCATTTTCACATACCAAAACATGATTTTTCTCCATTTAATAAAATTATAATGTTGACATAACTTTTTGCAAAACAGTTGTTACATCTTTAACCGAATCTTCTTTTTGCAACTGAGATATCGTAAAAATCGGCAATTCTGAATTGGTATAATCCTGATGTTTACAATATTTTTTTACAAGTTGCCGCGGCATCAATGCAGCATAACGCACTGAAAAATTGTCATGCAAAACCAAAATGGCTAAATAATCAAAAGCATGATGATCAATATCACGAATTGCACCAAATTGGATAGTATTGTTTTCACTTTTTCTGGTTTTGATTTGGTATTTCAGACCTTCGGAATCTGTAGCATCATAGCCGCAATTAGAATTATTCTCCAATTTCCACCCAAAAGCCAAACGGAATAAATTCTCCCCCAAATCCCCCGTTATATTGCTTGTTCTGACAATGTTTCGTCTTTTTAGCTCATCATTAATAGATTTGTTCAGATTTAACAGTTCTGCTAATTTTAATTTTTCCATAAAGCCCTCCACTATAATTTTTACTACAATAACTATATATCACTATTTTTTATATTTGTCAATAGTTTTTTATAGTAACTATATTTTTTAAAGTTTATTTTTGAAAATATGTATTGACTATATTTTTATATATTATATAATTTTTATAGTTTTAAGGAGGTCAAATGAGCAAAATAACTGAAAATTGGTGTAACTTTGTTTTGAATGAAGGCATTATACCATCCATCATAGTTCGAAAACTAAAAAGTTTTTCTTTAGATGATAAAAATTTATGCATTGTGATTGCCGATGTTTTAAACAAGCGTGAAAATGCAGATATCGCCGCCTCTATTGTACCTGAAAAAGAAATGGTGAAATTATCTTTTAAGGCTGATCCTGAGTTGACCACGTGGCTTGATACCATGCGTGAGCTCCTTGATATTATTAAAAATTATTCAGACAAAGGGGGACTTCTTTCAAATATTGTTGATGAGGCGTGCCTTAGTTTTATTAAAGCTTGTACTTTGGTTTCTGATGACAGGAGGCAGCTTTATATTGGCGCAAAAACGGTTCCTTATTTTTCTACATCTACGAATCCGGATATAAAACAAGCATTCAGAGAATATTTAGAACAAAATCAATATTCTCATAATACCATTAACAGTTATATCAGCGGCATAAACAAGGTTGGAAAACTAACCAATATTCAACGTAATTTGTGGGAAATAAGCGATACAAATGAAATGAGGCACTTGATTGCCAATTGGGAAAACAATACAAATCATCTTTATAACGACTATAAAGAACAAGATTTGCTCAGTCGCAAAACTTTATCAAATGCCGTTAAAAGATATGCCGAATTTTTAAATTATCAGATACAAGGAAAATAAAATGGCTGAAATTTCTCGGGAAGAACTTTGGGATTTGATCAAACAATTTGTTAATGCTTCGGCATGGAAAAATAACGGTTATGTTACAAAGGTTATGACATCTTATCGCTCGATACATTTGTCCGGCTCATACAGAGGCTATACAGCGTGGCTATGTTTTATATATCCCGGTCAAGAGATTAAGAACGGAATTTATATCAGTGTTTATATTAACAGGACAAAGAACGGAAGATTCTTTAACATAAACAATGTTGAAATCTGCTATGCCACTTCTGAATGCGTAAAAGCAAAATTGCAATGGAATAAAGACGCCTATCCTACTTCAATATCTTTCACTTATCCGCAGTCTCGCTGTGCTGCAACTTATAATCAGCCAGATATTTTGAGTGATGCCTGTAAAGAAGAGTTTTTAAATACTCTTGATATAATGATCGATGAATATAAGGAAATTTTTGAAAAAAAATATGTCTCGGGATTGATTACCTCTGATAAACCGACCGGACAAAAAAGTCTGGATTGGGTGGAAGAAAAACTTGGTAAAAAGTTTACGGATGAGCAGAAAAAAGTTGTAGAATTGGATTATGAAAAAGAAAATATTGACGCGGCTCTAGTTGTTGCCAGTGCCGGTTGCGGTAAAAGTACCACCCTGCTTGGACATACGCTAGATTTGATTGCCGAAGGAAAAATCAAAGATTCAAATGATGTATTGCTTGTTGTTTTTAACAAAAAAAACAGAAAAGAACTTCAAGAAAAAGTGGAGAGTTTCGGTTTTGAACATCTCGGAGCCTCAATACATACTTTTCATAGTTTGGGGCTGAGCATTGTTCAAGAAAAAAATCCGCAAATAAATTCTATTGATCCCGATAGTGAACAAAATCCATTTAACAAAGTTTTAAAACAGTATACCGACATCAAAGTGAAAAAAGGCGGTGATGAATGGATACAAAACCTTTGGCGCTTTGGAACTGATTTTGCAAAAAAACAAGATTATGAAGATATATATCAAAATGAAATTATTGATGAGGAATTAAGAAAAAAGGTCTGTCTGTTGGAAAGTGCCGGTTTTTCGATTGTTTCTGAAAGCAAAGAAGATGATTTAATTAAGCTTAGACTACAAAACTTTCTTACGCTGCGCGGAATTCAATATAAAATGCAGTCTCTGCAAAATGTTAAGTGCTTTATTTGTTCTGGGCAAAAAGTATTGGCTACAATCTGTTGGCCACCACAAAAACAAAATCAAGCAGATATTTTTCTTGAAAATTTTAATGCTGATACCTTTAAAGTGTTGGAAGGCAAATTAGAGGCTTTGGGGATTAATTTTCAAAATATTGATGATTCTGAACTCAAAAGATATATCAATTCGGCCATTCTTAAAGCCAGAGGCTCAATTTTTCAAAAAACAGCTCAGTTTTTTATTACTGTTTTTAAAATCAAATATCCCAATGGAAGTACGGCTGACCTGCAGAATATTCAAGAAGATTTGCTGAACAAACATGTCGTAAATTTGGAACAAAATCATATTAATGCTTTTTTTAATTTATTGCTTCCTATATATGACGATTATCAGCAAGAATTGGAAAAAACTTGTCAGATCGATTTTAATGATATGCTCAACCAAGCCATTGATTTTATTACCACGGGAACAGTTAAAAGAAACTACAAATATATTTTGGTTGATGAATTTCAGGATGTTGCCGAAGACAATTTTAAGCTGATTAAAGCCCTGCAAGAAAAGACCGGTGCTCGAGTTATGTGTGTGGGAGATGATTGGCAGTCAATTTATGCTTGGCGCGGAAGTGATCTGGAATATTTTGAAAATTTTAACAAATATTTTCCGAATTCAAAAGAATTATATATTAATCAGACGTTCAGAAACGGTCCAAATTTGGTGAAAATAGCGTCTGATTTTATACGTAAAGACAAGTATTTAAAAAACAAACTTCCTACATCACAGCAACCGGAAACCGAGTTAATTCCGATTTATTATAATTCTTCTAATAAGCAACAAAAGTGGAATGAATTAATAAATCATATCAAACAAAATTATCCGCAAAAAGAAGTTTTGTTTTTAGGTCGATACAACTATGATTGCAAGTCATTTGGAAAACAAATTGATGAAAAAAAATATATGACAATGCACAAATCCAAAGGCTTGGAAAAAGATGTTATCGTACTTATCAATTTAACCAATACACCTCCATATAGTTTTCCTAGTCAGGTCAAAGGAGATATTGTTTTTGATACATTGTACAAAGACAGAGAAGAAAAAGCCAAAGCAGAAGAAAGAAGATTGTTTTATGTGGCTTTAACCAGAGCCAGAAGTGCTTGTTATTTATGGATTCCGGAAAAAAATACTTCTGATTTTATAACGGAAATCATGCCTCAATTATAAAATTCTTATTGATAATCTTTGACAGGTGTTTTCTGTTAAAGGCTAAAAGCGAAAAAATTGTATTTCTGCTTTGTTTTATGTTATACTTTTTATAAGGTTTGCTTTTTGGAAAGGATTTTCAATAATGAGTTTTGAACATTTTACCGAAAAAAGGCAGAAACTTATAAAGTTGCTTGAAACAAAATATAAAACTTGCAGAAATCCCGTAGTTAAAGACGGGTATTTACGCCAGCTGAATCATCTCAGTGAGGAATTGAGTTTTGCACGCCCTGATACACCAGCTGATACGGAAGAAAGAAGGCGGATTTTAGAAACTTATGCCGATACCATCCGAAATACCATCACCGATGAAAATCCTCTGTGGTTTCACGGAGTCAGACATCTTGCTTCTCTGGAGAAAATCTTGTCCAGCGGACATTTGGGATATTTGGAAGAAGAGGAAAGCAGATCTCTGACTTCTCCGGGAACTGTGGACGTTACCTCGAAATATTCGGTAGATACGACAATAGAAGGTTTCTGCGGATTGTCTTCAAATTATTTGCCGGCGGGGTGTATTTTTGCTTTAACGCCTAAAGATGCCGATGAGATACGTTTGACACAGGATTCCGGTTCTGAACAAAACATCAAAACCGTTGATTTTGCAGAAAATCCTGACCGGATTTACGCCATCATCTCAACAACCGAAAATCTTGATTATATAACCGGGCTGGCTGACAAATATGGCTTGAACAAAGAAAAAATTCATAGTTTTGACAGTTTTATTGAAAAATATAAAGAGGATTTTCGGCAGGGTAAGCATATGGATATGCAGCTTATTAAGCGCCATATGGAGCAGAGAAACCTTTAATTTGGCATATAAAAAAACAACCGGCAGGATTTGAGTCCCCGGCTGTTTTTTTAGATACTCCCTATTCTCCCCGACGCCTTTTATACTCGGCAACCAGCATTTCATATTCTAATACTTTTTCCGGCGAATAATTCTCTTCCAATTCATCAAACAAAATACTACTTCGGAGATTTATCCGGCATCAGTCATTTGAGGAATTTGTTCGGAAAGACGCTTTTTGTGTTCAGAAAGCAAAGTTTGGTGTTCTTTCCAGTATCTTCTTCCAACGAAAAATACCACCATCAAAATGGCAATAGTGATAACTGTTACGGTCATAATCATAAAGTTTTAATTGTTAAATATAATTATAAGATTTTGATTTATATTAAAATATTATTTGCCAGATGCAAGAATATTTTTTATATTTCTTATCAAAAAGGGAAAATATATGAACACTATACCTCACATAACCTGCCGCCAAGCAACGGAAAAAGATGCCGCTTTGCTTGCACAAATCCATGTCGAGGCCTGGAAACATTCTTATCGCAATTATGTTCCGCAAGAAGTTCTTAACGACAGAAAAGTTACGAAAGAACGTCTGGAGAAAATGAAAAGCGACATTCGACAAGGTTTGGTTTTTGTGGTGTCCGCTGATAACCGGCCGGCAGGTTTTCTGGCTTTGGCTCCCGGTTTGGGAGAAGAAGCGGAGATTGCCGTTTTTTATATCGCACCGGCTTATCAACGGCAAGGGCTGGGCAGGAAACTGCTGCATTTTGTTCTGGAAAAGCTTAAATATAAGGACTGCAAAAAGGTATTTTTATGGACGATGAAAGATTTTCCGGCCTCTAATTCCTTTTACCGAAAAGCGGGCGGCAAAGCTACCGGCGAGGAACAAGAATGAAAATACGGCCTTAAGGTTATGAAATTTGAGTTTTTTCTTTAATCCGGCTTGACATTCCGGATGCTTTCCAAGTATATTTTGAGGACTTAACCATCAGCGGCAACAAATTATCCGGTGCGACTATCTTATGGCTGTCAGAATACTAAAATCTATTTTATTCTCAGGCGCAATTTGTCTTTTGCCGCAGTTATCCGCAGCGCAAGGCTGGGAATTTACACAATCGGGGCTGGCCGGGCTGTATTACGGCATTATGGAAACGCGGGACAGCAATAATCTTGACAATCTCTCCAACCGTACCGTTTTTCGGGCAGACGGCAAAGCAGAAGCAGCTTATCTTACCAATGATTTCGGACATTTCGGGCTGCATGCCGATTACACGGTCGTCTATCGCCAGCATTATCGTGATTACTCGGAAGGAGACTGGCGCTTTTATCCGTATCTGCTGGCCGAAAATCCCGATTATGGGCGCTTTACCGCCGGTTACAGTTACAGTGCGGCTTATCAGCTGCATCAAGGAGCCGGAAAAATTTCGTGGATCGGCGTGCAAAACAGCAATCTGACTTATTTTCTTTCCAGTGCCAACTGGAGCAACCGTTTTAAACGCGTGAAATTTGTTACCCCAAAGTCGACCAATATTATGGATGACGGCCGCGCCTTAAAATTTAACTATTTTACACCGGAAATCGGCAATACGATATTCGGGTTCAGCTATACGCCGGACAATGCCAATCGCCGCGGTATGGTCAGCAGATATGCAAAATATCAAACCAAAGAAGACGGCTATACTACCGGGATGAAAAACCGCTGGGAGCTGCCGGAGGGAACGCTTTACACTTCCGTTACGCACGGATTGTTTAATCGTACGGATAAAGAATGGGCTTTCGGCGCCCGTTGGGAACTCAACAAATTTTATGTTTCGGCCTCATACAAAAAGGCTTATATCGACGGCGACCGCAATCCGATTTCGACTCAGGCGGTTAATTCTCATCTGCCGGCTTATTTTGACAATTACCGCGAGGGACAGGCCTGGGATTTTAGCATCGGGTATGATTTCGGACGGTTTAAGACACAATTTGCCTATTTGCATACCGAAGCCGAAAATACCCGCAACAGCGACGACTTGTTTGTGCAGGAAAACCGCTTTTCTCTCAACCGGTATTTTGAGCTTTTTCTGATTAACGGCTATATCAACTCAAAAGGTTTTGAGCGCCATTCCGACAATAACAACAAAGGCTATACGATTATCAGCGGCCTGGCGGTTAAATATTGACATTTTTTAATTCGGCGTTTTTAATAACCCCGTAAATAAAACTCCTGAAAGGTATCAGATGCCGCAAAGTTTTGCTCCGTTGATTGATGAAAAAACCAAAATCCTGATTATCGGGACGATGCCCGGAATCGCATCATTGGATGCTGCCGAATATTATGCCCATCCGCGGAATGCCTTTTGGAAGATTATGTCAGAAACCTTCAATAACGGACAGGTGTTTCAGTCTTACGAAAAAAAGAAAAATTGCCTGCTGGCACATGGAATCGGCTTATGGGACAATTTGCAATATTGCGAAAGAAACGGCAGTCTGGACAGCAATATCCGAAAAGAAGTCCCCAATGATTTTGAGACGCTACTGGCACAATATTCCAAAGTGCAAAAACTGCTTTTTAACGGGCAGAAGTCTTTTCAGTTTTTCAAAAAATATCATTCCGGTTTGTTGGAAGAACTGGAGCATTATACCCTGCCCTCGACCAGCCCGGCAAATGCAACGCTTTGTTTTGATACCAAATTAGCAGAATGGCAAAAATTTATATAAAAAATGCGCCATGACTTTGGCGCTTTTTTTATTCGGCGGCGATTTCCATTGTTTTTTGCATTTCCGCCCGGATTTCTTTTAACTCACTGACAATTCCGCTGACAAGCTCGCGGCAGTTGTCATCCAGAGCCGAAGGGTCGACGTCTTCAAAAAAATCTTTTTGAATTTCCTCTCCGACCAGCTTTTTGGTTCCTTTTTCCTTAAAAAGCTTTTGAACGCCCTCAATGGTGTAGCGCTTGTCATAAAGGTATTCTTTTATCGTCCTGACCAATTCAACGTCATCCGGGCGATAATAGCGCCGGCCACCGCTTCTTTTCATCGGCTTAATCTGAGAGAACTTGGTTTCCCAAAAACGCAGGACATGGGTTGCCACGCCAAGTTCTTCCGCAACTTCTGCAATTGTTCTGAAAGCAGATTTACTTTTGTTGACAACCATTTGCTTTTCCTAAAAATTATGCGTTGATTGTTTTTCTCATCGTCTGGGACGGCTTGAACGAAATTACACGGCGGGAGGTGATAACAGCCTCGACTCCGGTTTTCGGATTGCGGCCGGAACGAGCCTTTTTATCGCGCAGGGAAAACGTTCCGAAAGAAGACAATTTCACGTCATTGCCGCGAGCCAGCTCTTGCACAATCTCATCCAAAACCATATCCAAAATTTCATTAGAATCTTTTCTAGAAAGACCGATTTCTTCATAAATAGTCTCAGCAACATCTGCACGAGTAATTGTTTTCATCTCATATTCCTTTAATATTACTAATAACGATATCTTTTTTCTTTTGCTCGAAATATTTAGCTTAATTTATTTCAGATGACAAGCCGAATCAGCAATTTAATAAACAGAAAAAACTCCCGTTAAATTCTGATTAAGGCTCCGCCTGAGGTAAATCCGGCGCCCATGGCGGTCAGCACAACAAGATCTCCTTTTTTGATTTTGCCGTTTTCAAAGCTTTCGGATAATGCCAACGGAATGGAGGCTGCCGAGGTGTTGCCATGATTGTTGACGGTAACAACAACTTTTTCTTCCGGCAGACCGAGCTTTTGGCCTACACCGTTGATAATGCGAATATTTGCCTGATGCGGAATCAGCAAGTCAATATCTTCAGCTTTAACACCGGCATCAGCCATAACGTCTTCAGCTGCCTGGCTCAAGGAATTGATTGCATATTTGAAGACTTCTTTACCGTCCATCCAGATAAAACCGGCCGTTTGGGTCGAAGAAACGCCGCCGGTAGATTTCAAACTATCATAATGGCTGCCGTCAGAATAAAGACGGGTTGACAAAATGCCGGTATCGGTATTGTCGCCTTTGCCTTCGCAAGCGCGCAAAACAACAGCCCCTGCCCCGTCGCCGAACAAAACGCAGGTGTTGCGGTCTGTCCAGTCAACAATCTTAGACAAGCTCTCAGCGCCAATGACAACCGCGCATTTTGCCTGTTTGAGACGAATCATATTATCCGCCAAAGTCAGGGCATATACGAATCCTGAACAAGCCGCCGAAATATCAAAAGTCGGAGTACCGGCTTTGAGGCCCAGTTTTCCGCCGATTTTGGCAGAAACAGCCGGTGTGGTATTATCCGGCGTTACGGTTGCAACCACAACCAAATCAACGTCTTCTACGGAGATTCCGGCAGATGCAATGGCTTTTTGCGCCGCGGCAACAGCCATATCCGATGTCAGCTCGTCCGTAACGATGTGGCGCTGCTTGATCCCGGTGCGGGTGCTGATCCACTCGTCATTGGTTTCGACCATTTTGGAAAGGTCGTCATTGGTTAAAATTTTTGCCGGCAGATAGTGCCCATGGCCGATAATTTCAGATCTAATAAGCGTCATAGATAATTTCCTGTGAGAGTTCGTCCAAATCTACTTTTTCCAGTTCCGTTCTGATGGTGGCGACAAAGTTTTGTCTGACCAGCGAAATGGCATTGCCAACGGCAACGGAATATCCCAAAGCGTCTGTTCCGCCATGGCTTTTTACCGACAAGCCGTTCAGGCCGACAAACATTGCCCCGTTATACAGGCGGGGATCCATTGTTTTTTTCAGGCCGAGCATTGCTCCCAGCATAAAAGGCATTCCGAGTTTGGCCAGCCAGGATTTCTGAACCGAGCTTTTCATCAGACGTAAGACCAAACGCGCTGTTCCTTCAATCGATTTGAGGGCAATATTGCCGGTAAAACCGTCGGAAACAATAACATCTGCTACCCCGTTCGGGATTTCGTGAGGCTCGATATAACCGATAAAATCAATATCGAGACGGGACGTTTTGATCAGATGTGCGGCATGGCGAATCTCCTCCTTGCCTTTCATTTCTTCCGCTCCGATATTCAACAGGGCAACCCGGGGGCGCGAAAGTCCGAGGGCATGGCGGGCAAAGATATCGCCCATTAATGCAAATTCGGCCAGATTCAGGGCATCACATTCCGTGTTGGCGCCCAAATCGAGCATAACATATTTGCCAAACTGATGCGGCATAATGCTGACGATTGCCGGACGATGGATTTTTTGGATGGTACGGAGCACAAGCTTGGAGATAGCCATCAAAGCACCGGTATTGCCGGCGGAAACAACCGCCTGAGCCTCGCCGTTTTTGACGGCATCGATTGCCATATGCATACTGGTGTTGCGGTTGCGAATAACCTGTGAGGGCTTGTCATCATTGCTTACGACTTCGTCAGAATGACGGATCTCGCAGACTTCCTGCAATGACGGGTAATTTTTCAACTGGGCTGTGATTTTATCCTTATCACCAAAAAGTAAAAACCTGGCGTCCGGATTTTTTTTTGCGGCCAACGCAAGCCCCTCAATTACGACTCTGGGGGAATTATCTCCCCCCATCGCATCGATTGATATGACCAGATTATTCGTATCAGACAACATCTGCTCCATATTTATATAGATTTATAATAAATTATTCAGCTGAAGCTTTCTTAGCAACAACTTCTTTACCGTCATAGTATCCGCAGGAAGCGCATACGTT
Organism: uncultured Alphaproteobacteria bacterium; assembly: GCA_944390885.1. Classification (GTDB taxonomy): domain Bacteria; phylum Pseudomonadota; class Alphaproteobacteria; order RF32; family CAG-239; genus MGBC133411. Next base: position 22,056 of record CALXRP010000010.1, on the reverse strand, counting down.
ATGCGGTCTCTTCAGCTCTCCGCAGTTCGGGCATTCCTGATAGGAATTGGCCTTCAGAGCATCGTGGGAACGACGCATATTGCGGCGTGAAGGAGTAGTTTTCTTTTTAGGTGTAGCCATTTTCTTATACTCTATTAATTGTTATTTACACTTTTTTCAAAGCTATTCATAAACCATTTAGTTTTTAAATGCAACTAAATTAATGAGGTTTAAAAATTCCTGAAATCCTTTTAGCCAATATTTTTACATTTTGCAAGCACAAAATATTACTTCTTTAATTTTTTTAGAACGTTGAACGGATTCATCGCTTCCGTCGTTTCGGCATCAAACTCCGACTCAAAAACAAAAACTTCTCCGTCTTTGCGCGGATAATCTTCAATCATCAGCGCCACCTGCTCGATGATAATATCGCCGAGATCAATTTTTCCGTCTTCCACAATATCCGGTACGTCATCGTCAAACTCCGGTTCCATATCGCGGATATCTTTATAAGTGGCTTTGGTGTCGTAATGAAGCGCAAAGTCTCCCTCATAGACCTTATCAAAATTTTCAAGGCTGATAACGCTGGTCAGTTCCAATTCAGCTTTGACCTTGCCGGTAACATCCAATGTATGATCCCGACGGTTATGTTTCAACCAGATCTCCGCCGTGCAGGATTTTACCGCCGGGACCTTTAAAACTTCCGTCAGATAGACTAAATCTTTAGCCGAGGCCGTGATTTGATATTTTTTAACCGCCGATGATAATCCGTCTACTTCTATCGGATAAGAAAAAAGCTTTTGCATAAATTGTTTCCTTATGTTATAAAGTGGAAAACTGTTGTGATATTAACGTCAAGGATTTTCAGATGTCAACAAACAAAATACTTTTCAGCATTTTTACCGCCGCAATGCTTTGCTCCTGCTCAAGCGATGTTTTTGTGTCACATAACGGCAATATGCCAACAAATGACAGAATCTCCCAACTCAAACCCGGACAAAGTAAAGAAGAGGTTTTGAGCCTGCTCGGTGCTCCGTCTTCCGTGGTTTCTCTGGATAAAAATACTTGGATCTATATGTCTTCCGAAGTCAAACAGGTGGCTTTTTTCAAACCTACCGAAATTGACCGTGATGTGTTGACAATCAAGTTTGACAAATATGACCAGGTGGCAGACATTGACCGTTTGAACAAAAAGAACGGAACGGAAGTGGCTGTCAGTACCGATGCCACCCAAACTCTCGGACAGGAACCCGGCTTCTTTGAAAAATATTTTGGCGGAGTCGGACAATATATGCCGTTTGCTACCCGAAACCGCGAAAATTTGTAAGCAAAAAGCCTTGGTTTTCTGACCAAGGCTTTTTTGTTAAACTGTTTTTACGACTTAGCTGCTTCTTCCAGATATTCTTCACTGTCGGCCTCCAGTCCGTAATACTCCTTTTCCGTTCGGGCAGGAGCTTTTTTCCGGCGGCGGCAATACAAAACCTGTTCGGTTTCTCCGTTTGAATTGTATTGTACTCCGACGATGCCGCAATCCAGCGTTGTTCCGACCGGAATGGGATAAAATTTGAATGAGCCGACCTCTATGGTCATGATATTTTTATCAATATAAAGAAAAACATGATAAGACATGCGCTCTTTGTCTTTTAACGTCATTGCCCAAACATTCTTTCGTTCTTTTCGCTGATAAAAACAAACCAAACGAGGATGGCAGACAATTTTTGTTTTCGGAACACCAAAACCGTCAATAAAATTTAACATTTCACACTCAATATCCGATGCCGTTTCAGCACATAAAACAAGCTCTTTCATATTGCTTTAATTTTTTTAATTAATAATTTAGTTAATAATTCTCGAAATATTGATTGAGTATATCGCGTAAGCTCCTTTTGTCAATAAGTTTATCCGCCGCCTTTAATTATCAATTTTTGCTTATATATAAATCCGCGAAGTTAATTTTTTTCAGATAAGGATTGAAAAATGATCAAACGCAAAACCGGTTATTTTGTTTCTGCCCTTTCCTGCGCATTGTTGTTCTTTGCGGCGGACGGAACGGCCAGTCTGGCAAAAACGCAGGCAAACGAAGGGGCATTGTCTGCCCGCGACGAACATCAGTCCAAGTCGGCCAAGCAACGCGCGACCGCCGGCAAAATCCGCCGAAATCACAGTTTTACTGATTTAGGACAGGATTATACGGATTTTAAGAACAAGCTCAGCAAAGAATACGGCTTTGATTATTCGATAGACATCTCATATATGGCGCAGCGCGGTGCTCCGAACGGTAAAAAAACGGCTTATCAGACAATTATTTATCCGTCTTTTACCTGGACGACTTTTCAAAACGAATACGGAACCGGAACACTGAACTTTGCTTATAATATTGCCCGTTACGGCGGTTCCAGCGGAGAGAGAATCGGAAACAATATCGGTGTTGCGTCCGCCATTAATGATTATACAACCTCCTCCAATGCTTTTGACGAACTTTATTACAGTTATCAGCTCGGCGGGAAATGGAACTGGCTGACCATTGGAGCCGGTCAATTCCCGTTGTATAATTTTGACGGAACGGCTTACGACTCTAACCAACAGGTTAACTTTATCAACTACTCGCTTTCGCAAAACGCTACTTCTACTTATTCAACATCCGGAGTCGGCCTCTTTACTCAGATTGCGCCGAATGACGAATGGTCTTTGACCGTTGGGGCGCAAGACGCTACAAATATTGACGGCATCAGCGTCAGGGTAAATCATTTGGACGAAGAGCATTATACCACTTTTGCCTCGCTCTCTTATACGCCGACAATTAAAGGACTGGGCAGCGGACAATATTCCGTTATGGTTTATAACCAACCTGCCGTTAAAGAGCAGCCGCAGACAACAAACGGCTGGTCGCTGAACGCATCTCAGAACATTGGCGAAAAATGGGCCGTCTTTTCCAGACTGAACGGCGTGTCCGGAAGTACTGCCTTTGCTGATCTTTCTTTTGTGCTCGGTACGGTTTATAATGATCCTTTGGATCGAAACCCGCTTGACCAGATTGGTCTGGCTGCCGCTTATAATAAAATTGACAAGACCGGCGTCGGAGATGAATCCGCCCGTCCCAACGAAACCGTACTGGAAGCGTATTGGGCCTTCGGTATCTCAAAATGGGCAACAATAACGCCGGATATCCAATTTTACATTAAACCGGCTCTTAACCCAAAATCAGATTATGATACGGTCTTTTCTTTGCGCGCTTCCCTGTTCTTTTAATTTTACCTGCTCTTGCAGAATCCCCGCTATTTTTCAGCGGGGTTTTTTATTATCTCTTTTCTTTAGCCAAAATCCTCACCCCATTTTTCACAAAGTATTGACTCTTTGATTTTCTTATGCTATAGTATCTTTATTGTCGTTCTTGCCACACTATTTTCCTGTCATTCTCGGGCTTGACCCGGGGATCCACCTGCACGGCAGGCGCGCGGCGAGTTGAATACTCTGTGCTCCAGAGACCGCGTTGCTATGACGGGATTTGTGAATGACAAGGTGCTTTGAAGTATGGATCCCCGGGTCAGAGCCCGGGGATGACGAAAGAAAAAAAAGCGCCCGGCAATGACAAAGGAAAAGGACGACAAAAAGAAAAGAATTTTTATTAACCATTCTGAGCACAATGCTGCTCAAGAAAAAGAAAAGAGCAACGCGTAAGCCTTGGCACAATGATGACAATCGATCGGGTCAAGCACGCTTGCTTGGGGAGGAAGCCGATGAAAAATTATAACACTATGCTACACATGAAACTTAACTCTGCGGTGTCGGTTCTTGCTGTTGCCGCTGCTTTCTCGGTCTTCCTCCCATCTCCCGCATATAGTGGCATTTGCTTTCTGCCAGACTGTGCCGATGAAGATTTGGCCGGTGGCGGTGGGAATATGAACATTAACGAAGATACCGAATTTTGTGAAAGCAAAGGCTTCACCTATTATGCTTCCGGTGAATGTCCGCAATATTATGCCAAGGTCGGACAGTGTAACCGCGATGACCATTACCTGAAATGTGACGCTAAAACATGGTGTGAACAAAACGGTTATAACACAACTTCTTGTTCTATTCCAAAATATGTGGATCAACCCTGTCCGAGTTATGGTTCTTTGTATAAACAATGCAAGACCGATAATCAACGTGCCTGCCGTGATACCGGTTATACAAACTCTTGTCCTTCCGGCCAGAAACTCAAAAAGAACTCCGGACGTTGTGCTTATGATTCTTCTTACGGAACTTGTTGCCGTCCAAGCGGATGTCCGAGTTATACGTCCTTAACTTATTCGTCTTACGGCTCAAACGGTACGGACGGCTGCGAATATACCTGTTATTACACCTGTAACATGAACTGTCCGTCCGGTACGTCGACTTCCAACCCCGGCGGTTGCGGTGGGTCGACCCGAAACGGCTGCGGCACAAAGACCTGTTATTATCCTTATGAGTCCTGTTGCACCCCCTATTCCAGCGAAAGCGGATGTTCCTGCGGTTCATATTCTTGTTCTGACGGGTGTGGAGGTACCAGAAAATGCTGTTCTACCTGCTCGTCTTCTTCTGGCGGCGGAAGTAGCGGCGGAAGTTCTTCAGGCTCAGGCAGCAGTGGTAGTTCCGGCTCGTCTGGTCTAGATTGTACTTACGGACGTGGTTGGACATGCAGTTCGTCCGGTCCTTGCGTAACATATAGACCTGATTGTAGTTCCACACCATTTAAAGTCCCTGTGGCATGTATGTATGTTATAAGCTGCAACTAAAAAAATATCCCTCCCGTTTGAGAAAACGGGAGGGATATTTTATATTGTTTTATATTTATAGTCCGCAAATAACGGGGTGGCATCATAGGTTGTGCCTTTTTTAGGATGTTCGAAAAAGGCCGCGAGTTTTTCAAATTCGGCATTTTTCTTTTTCTGAGCCTTGTTTCTGGTCCAGCGTGCCGCCAATTGGAATTTGCGTTTTAAGGCAATTTTATTTTTGGCAATGAAAAATACCGGACCGGATTTGCGTTTTTTACCTACGGCCATCCATACCGGTATATCAGACGATTTGACTTTTAACGGTGCAAGGGCCTTGGCTTTTTTTACATACAACGACGAAACCGGCAAAGAAGCTTCTTTGGCTTTTATCGGCTCAAATTTCGGCAAAAGCGGATTTTCGCGGTTTTGATACATCATGGCCAGAAATTCCATTTTATTGCAGTTTTGCGTTTTCTTTTCCCAAAGAGCCTTATACATTCCGTATAAATCAACGGCGTATCCTTTGACCGGCGCACCTTTGTTCCAATAGGAAAGCGGGGTTATCCGCTCGCTGTTATAGCTCATAAACTGGGCAACGCCTTTGTCATCTTTACCGATATATGTAATGGCGTGATAGCCGCTGGAATTGTTTTCTTTGCTCTCAATAATAAAGATGGCACCCTTTCCTACTTTGTCTATTTCTTTTTTGAGGTTGGCACTTTTAATGACAAACTTATTGTCATATTCCTGTTTTGATTTTTTGAGCATATAATCAACAAAACCTTTGCAATGTGCCTTAGTATAAGAATCGTCGGAAGACAAATCCGGCAAAATTTCTGTTAAATCGGGAGTGATTTTGTTATTGCGGGCATAGTTTGACATTGTGGCTGCCAAGCAGTAAAAAGTATTTCCTCCTTTAATATTCAGATCACCGAAGAAATGCTCTTTTATCATTTTATTCTGCTGTGACTTTTTTAATGAAGTAAATTCATTATACTGACGGCGCAGAGAATCTATTGCATTGTCGAAGAACCAATCGGCACGTTTGGAGATTTCTGCCTCTTTGTTTAGTTTGTTAAACGAAATATTTTTGATATTGCGAGTGATCATGTCCGGGTTATATGAATTGGCCGACACTCCCGGACGACCGGGGCTCATCAATGTGGCGGCGCTTGCTCCCACATAGAGAATCAATCTGGTGAAAAAGCGGTTCTTTTTAATCCGATTCAGCCGCTTCAGCACGTCTTTTTTCTTGGCTGTTTTGCTCATTATGCTCTACCTAAATTTTGGATGTGTTAACTCTTGAAACAAGTTGACCTTTTTCTAAAAAAATTTATTTAAAAAATCATTAAATTTTTTATCTCTGGGGATAAATCAGATTGTTTATTTTATTTCTTAATTTTGTATAAATTTTGCTTTACAACAGGGCGAAAATGATAGTAAAAGTTTTTTAACATTTACATAATCTGTCAGAAAGTGTTTTAAGATGTCAAAGATATTTAGTTTATCAGTCCTTTGTTGTGCCATGATTTTTTTCTCCGGTTGCCGTACCCAGGTTCAGCCGGCGATTGTTCCGGCTGTGGAAGTTCCGCAAATCAAGCAGACAAAACTCGGTGTTATCGGTGCGGTGGAGCCGGTTTATTTTTTGCCGATGAAATCTCCTTTTGAGGCCAGAATCGATACCGGAGCGGAAAACTCCTCCGTTGATGTTACCTCTTTGAAAACTTTTGAGCGCGACGGCGAAAAATGGGTTTCTTTTATCCTGACAAACGACGATACCGGCGAAACGCACCGTTTTGAGAAAAAAGTTATCCGTCAAGCTGTTATCAAACGCAAACATCAAGACGAAAAAAGGCAGGTCGTTAATATGGACGTGAAATTCGGCAATGAAATCATTTCTGCCGTCTTTTCTCTGGCTGACCGGGAAAAATTTGAATATCAGGCTCTTATCGGACGCAATATTCTGACCGGACGTGCCATTGTTGATACCTCTGTTTCTCATACATTGAATTAACCGGACATTTCTCATGAAAAAGTTTTTTTCCGTACGTTGTATTCTGACTTATCTTTTGATCCTTTCCGCTGTTTATGCCGCCTATGCAGCCTATTATAAAATAGAATATTGGGGTTTTAATTTTGCTCCGAAGCAAAATACTAATGTCTGGACGATTGAAGCGCATGTTTTCTTTACACCAAACGGAGAGCCTATTAAGGTTTCGTTGGCTCGTCCGACAGCCAGCAGCGAATTTAAGATTTTGGAAGAAGATGTGGTGGCTAACGGTTTCAAAGTCAAGGAAATTAACAAAAACTCTCCCCGGATCATTGCCACGGCCAAAGCCGGTACCGAAGGCGAACAAAATCTTTATTACCGCGTTCTGCTGTTTGACAATGTTGATGGAAAAGGACGGGTAAAAGCTAATCCGCCCAAAAAACCGGAAGTGCCCGTTATGGATGATCAGCTCCGGGATGTGGCCAAAGAACTTTTGAACATTGCCAAAACACAATATCCGAACGACGAATGGCCGGCAAAAATTATTAAGCTGTTTAATCAGCTTCCGCCGGAACCTACCGTTGTGGCTTTTCTGCCAATGAAAAAAACACAAAAAGACGTTGCCGAAGCTGTAAAAACACTGCTTGCCATGGAAGGCATATCATCACGAATCGTCAGAGGCATAAAACTGGAAGAAAACAAAAAGTCTATGGCCGCAGACTTGATGCTGGAGGCTTATATCGGTGGGAAATGGAAACTTTTTAACCTAAAAACAGGTGAAAAAGGTCTGCCGAAGAATTTTGTTATTTTTCAACGCGGCGGCGACTCCCTGCTTGACGTGGAAGGCGGTGAGAATTCGGCCGTCAAATTCTCGGTGCTGAAATCTATTACATCATCTTTCAAACTGGCCGGAAAACGCGCTGAACTGGCTGACCAGAAGATTCGTTTTGACTATTCTATCTACAATTTGCCATTGGCTGAACAAAACACGCTGAAATGGCTTTCTATCTTTCCACTGGCAATTTTGATTGTCGTGTTGATGCGAAACGTGGTCGGCATTCAGACGATGGGAACCTTTACGCCGATGCTGCTGGCCATGGCGCTGACAAAAACCGGTTTTGTTCCGGGGCTGATTGCTTTCGGTATTATCATTGTGCTCGGGCTGAGCATTCGTTTTTGGCTGTCTAAGCTGAATCTGCTTCTGGTGCCGAGAATTTCTGCCGTGGTTATTTTTGTGATCCTTATCATGCAGATTTTAACAATTATCGGTTATCAGTTTGATTTCAAAGTCGGGCTTTCGGCAATATTCTTCCCAATTATCATTATGGCGTGGATTATTGAGCGTGCCTCAATCACCTGGGAAGAAGACGGTGCTGCAAACGCCTGCCGTGAAATTGTTTACAGTCTGGTGGTGGCCGTCATTACTTATTTTGTGGTCAATAATGAATATATCCGTCACATTATGTTTGCTTTTGACGAGCTGAATTTGGTCATTTTGTTTACGGTTATGCTGCTCGGCACTTATACCGGCTACCGTCTGACCGAATTGTCGCGCTTTGCACCGCTGGTAAAGGATAAAGAATGATGTTCGGCTGGTTTTCTTCCCTTGCTTCGCCCAAACGACTCAAAGAAGCCGGCGTTATGGGTATGAACGACAGGAATTACAGCATTATTGCAAAATATAACAAACGGCGTTTATATCCGCTGGTTGATGATAAGGTACAGACAAAGATTCTGGCAAACAAGATCGGCATTAACACACCGCATATGATCGGGGTCATCAAATATCAATACCAGGTCAAGAATATTTTAAGCATTGTCAGCGGGCATAAAGAGTTTGTCGTCAAACCGGCACACGGCAGCGGCGGGCAAGGTGTTTTGGTCATTCGATCCTACACACCGGACAGTTTTGAAACGCCGTCGGGCAGAAAAATCTCGTTCAAAGAGCTTTATCAGCATATTTCAAACATTTTAAGCGGCCTCTACTCCCTCGGCGGAAAATATGACGTGGCATTGATTGAAGAACTTGTTCATTTCAGCGATATTTTCAAAAACTTCAGCTATCAAGGCATTCCCGATGTGCGCGTTATTGTCTATAAGGGTTTTCCGGCGATGTCGATGATGCGTTTGTCGACAGCAGCTTCCGGCGGACGAGCCAATCTGCACCAAGGCGCCGTCGGCGTCGGTTTGGATATCAAGACCGGGCTGCCGCTCAGAGCCGTGATGTACAATAAGCCGATTTTAAAACAGCCGGATACCGGCGCAGACCTGATGGATCTGCGTGTTCCGTTTTGGCGCGAGCATCTGGAAATTGCCTCGCTCGGCTATGATATGACCGGCCTGGGCTACATGGGCGCTGATATTGTGCTTGACCGTGATCGCGGACCGATGATGCTGGAGTTAAACGCCCGTCCCGGTCTGGCTATTCAGATTGCCAACGGAATCGGACTGGCCGGCCGACTGAAGGAAATTGACAAGACCTATCCGTCCGGGTTAAACGCTCAAGAGCGTGTTGACTATGTGCTCGGGCGCTTAAAATAAAATTATTCAAAACTTTAGTGCAATTTTAATTTATAGTCCCTATATTAATTTTCAGATACAACATAGTGATATTTGAAAAAGAGGATTATGAAATGAAAGCCGTAAAAAAAGTTGTCGACAGCGACAAGATCAAAGAAAAAAGCCCTAAACTTCCGAAATCGGAAACCAAAACTTTGAAAAAATCTGAGACAAAAGGTCTGAAATCTCCGGAAACCAAGAAACTTTCCGTCAGCAAAACCAGAGCCAAGAAAATTAAGCATTCATATAAGGTAAAAGATGCCGAAAATGCCCTGCTCCTTAAGCTAAAAGACGGTGATGTTGTGATTGAGATGTTTCCGGATGCCGCTCCGAATCATGTTGAGCGGATTAAAGAGCTTGTTCGGGCCGGATTTTATAACGGTTTGAAATTTCATCGCGTAATTGACGGTTTTATGGCTCAGACAGGTTGTCCGTACGGTACGGGTACCGGCGGCACCGGCAAAAAACTGAAAGCCGAATTTAACCGCAATCCGCACAAACGTGGGACGGTTTCTATGGCGCGGGCAATGCATCCGGATTCCGGCGACAGCCAGTTCTTTATCTGTTTTGCCGATTGTCCGTGGCTGGACGGGCAATATACCGTTTGGGGTGAAGTTACTTCCGGAATGGAATTTGTTGATTTAATCAAACGCGGCAGCGGCGATAACGGTATGGTGACGGATCCTGATGAAATTATCAGTCTGGCGGTTATTGCTGACTTATAATTAAAAGAAAAAGGGGGAACTTGTTTCCCCCCCTTTTTTATTTCTTCCAAGGGAGATTTTTTCCCTCTTTTTTTTCTTTGTTGATTTGGATCCCCGGATCACACCCTTAGGGTGACGCCAAATGGATTGCCGGGTCACACCCTCAGGGTGACGCCAAATGGATTGCCGGGTCAAGCCCGGCAATGACAAAGAAGAAAATTTGTTTGATTTGGATCCCCGGTCGAAGCCCGGGGATGACATAATAAAAAACACAGCCCGGAGATGACCTGCACGGCAGGCGCGCGGCAAGTTGATAGCACTGTGCTCAAGAGACCGCGGCCGAACGTCGGCAGCGATCGATTTATGCGGTGCCCTAAGACCCGCGATGCTCCGGCGGAGTTTGTGAAGAGCATAAAGGCACTGTCATTCTCGGGCTTGACCCGAGAATCCAGATAAATAAAAAGGCCTTATGTTTGACTTGGATTGCCGGGTCAAGTCCGGCAATGACCTGCACGGCAGGCGCGCGGCGCACCTGGCGGGTGAGGCATCAATTTATATAGTGCCCAAAAGCCACAACCGGTCTCCCGGCTGCGATTTTTGTCTTATACAAATCTTTTCCTTTTGCAAGAATTTTATTCTAGACAAAATTATAGAAATATGTTATAAAAGGGATTCTAAACGGATTATTAACAAAATTATTATACCAATGAATCTAAATTTTTCAGATTTTATAATCAGAATGAGAGAAGCTAGAGTTTCTATAAAAGAAAGCGAAATGTTTATTATGTTTTGCTGGAAAGAAGCTTTTCAAAGCATTGATTATCGAGAAAAATCAAATTTAGGAATGTTAATTTTTAATTTGATTTGCGATGCTTCAGGACTTGGAACCTCACAATGGGAAAAAGACGTACAGACAGCCGTGACCTTGTATCCGTGTACAGCTCGACTGTTTGACAAAAACTTTGCGATAAAACAAGCTCTTCTGAACAGAAAAAAAGTTGCAGAGCTTTCTGACGCCCTGTCTGCCAAAATCTGGGAAGAAGCTGAACAGCTTGAAGCTCTTGAAAATGGTTCCTGGCAGCCTAATTTGGCTTTTTTTACGCCGGATGCTTTTGATGAAGAAAATTAATTAATAACTCTAAAAAATTATAAAATATGGATAAATTTGATAAAAAAGTTGTAAAAACATCATTAATTTGCTTGGGAATTCTGGTAATCGTGTTAAACCTCGGTACAATGGCAACCGCTATTGTTCTAAGCATGTTCGGATTGACTATTCTGACATATGTTTGTTGGAATTTATTTAACTCAGAGCATAATTGGTTTACATTTGTCATGAGTTTCTTGCTTGGGGTGATCTGTCTGGTTGGTTTTTACGGATGTTTATCTTTGAGCGGGCATATGATATGGTTTAGCTGGCTGGCATTTGTTGAAATTATTGTTGCCTTTGTGGGAGCAATTTATCGAAAAGCCAGAGCATAATATTAAAAGCGCATACCTCCTCAGGTATTGCGCTTTTTTTATTTTCTACAAATTGACAAAAATATTTTTATTTGTTGACTTTTATTCTTTTTGTGTTATTTTCTTTTCGCTAAAAATTATTATTAACGTAAAATATAAATATTATTATGAGTACTAAAAAATTACCCCAGGAAGTGTTTGAAACTTATTTGGATAAGAAACTTTCTTCTGATGAAGAATACAGCTTGTTTACTTTGGCATCTCCCGAGCAACTTAAAGAATTTTTCAGACATCAACGGCTAAGTCCCGTTTTTGAGGAACAATTGCCGCAATTGCTTGACGAATCTGCTGCCGGACTGGAAGCGATTTATGAATATTTTGATTGTTATGAGCTGGAAAACAAGACGTTGATGAAACTTATGTACTCTCACAATGTTCCTATCATCTCTTATTACATTGTCCGGCACCCGCTGACGAAAGAAGCCTTGGCGTATCTGGAATCAGGTGTCATTCCTGATTATCTGAAGCTGCTGGCAGCTTATCGTGACAGCCAAAAGGAATCTGTGGCTTATCTTTCTTATGATGATTTTGCTAAGTTTGTCAGCCAAAACAAGTTATCTTCTCTCCAAATAAAAATGCTTATTGATGAAAACAAACTTCCCTTATGGCGTTGTTTTTTGAAAAGTCTTTATAAAGATGAAAAAACGTCGGATCCTTTGCTTTCTGAAAAGCTTCAAATGTATTTGCTTGAAAACGGCTCGGATAATGCCATCGGGATTTATTTTCAATTTGGCTATTTGGGAAAACAAGCTGAAAAAAAACTGGTTGATTCCAGAAAAAAATTCCTAATTTTGCTATACATTATGAAGTATCCGCTGAACGCCAATAATGAAAATGCTTTATTGCATATTAATGATTTTTCGTTAATCAGCATTTATAACAACCTATATGGCTGGAATTCTACTCAAGCTCTTGAGAAGATCAATGATCTTGCAGGGTGGAGCATTTTATAAAACATTTCCGAGAAAAAAGCGCCTCTTTTCAGAGACGCTTTTTTTTTGCAGATTATCTGCCCGTTCCTTTGAGTTGTGGACGCCCGAGTTTCTCTGCCCGTTTGCGTATTTTGCGGCGGAGTATATTTTCCTCGTCAAAAGTTTCTCCGATAATGGCAAACATCATCGGGACAAACAGGGTTGCCACAAAGGTCGAGAGAATCATACCGCCGATCATACCGGTACCGATAGCGTGACGGCTGCCCGCCCCTGCCCCGGTGCTGATTGCCAGCGGCAAAACACCAAAGGTAAAGGCCAGTGAGGTCATGACAATCGGGCGGAACCGCAGTTTGGCCGCCTCAAGCGCTGCCTGGGCATAGTTTAAACCGGCCTGAACCTGCATAACGGCAAATTCCACAATCAGAATGGCGTTCTTGGCCGCCAAACCAATCAGGGTAACCAATCCGACCTGGAAATAGAGGTCGTTTTCAATCCCGCGCAGCCAGGTTGCCAACAGCGAACCGAGAACCGCAAACGGAACGGATAGGATAACCACAAACGGCAAAGACCATTTTTCGTATTGAGCCGACAAAATCAGGAAGATCATTATCAGACCAAAGACGAATGCCTGTGTAGAGGCACCGCCGGTTAATTTTTCCTGATAAGCAGAGCCAACCCAAGACAACGCATAATCCGTACCGAGGACTTCTTCCGCCACCTCTTCCATTGCCGCAATGGCCTGGCCGGAGCTGTAGCCGTTGCCCGGATCACCCATAATTTTGGCAGCGGGGAAGATGTTAAAGCGGTTAATCAGTTCCGGACCGGTTACACGCTCAACATTTACCAGCGTTGACACCGGAACCAGCTGCCCGCTGTTGGACTTGACATAGACATAGCGCAAGTCATCCGGCGTGCGGCGGAACTGAGATTCCGACTGCAGCAAAACGCGGAAATTGCGCCCCATATAGGTAAAGTCGTTGACATACAGGTTGCCGAAAGTTGACTGCAAAACCGAATAAATGGAATCAATCGGAATATCAAGCGCACGGGCTTTTACACGATCCAGATCAATCCGGTATTGCGGTGTCGAAACCGAAAACGTAGTTTTGACATTTTGCAGTTCCGGGCGTTTTTCGGCCGCGGCAATAAACTCCTCGACCTTTGCCATCAACTCCGCCGAGCTATGTCCGCCGCGGTTTTGGATATATCCCTCAAAACCACCGGTGGTGCTCATGCCCATAATCGGCGGCATGCTGAAAGAAAAGCCCACGCCTTCCGGACGGCTCATCCCTATTCCGGTAAACGTACCGGCCAGCGCATCGGCAGACTGATCTGCGTTTTGGCGTTTTTCCCAGTCTTTTAACGTGATAAAGCTAATGCCGGAATAAGTATTTTGGGTGGCAGAAAGCATATTGAAACCGTTAATCGTCAATACGTCTTCAACATTCGGGTTCTGCTTTACCATTTCCGAGATTTTATCTGTAAAATCGACGGTTCGCGGCAAAGAAGACGCCGGCGGCATATTATAAGCCATCAGCAGATTGCCCTGGTCTTCGTTCGGCACCAAACCGCCCGGGATAATCCGAAACAGCCCGATAATGGCAACGATGACAGCCAAAAAGCTTAAGATTGCCGTTTTGCGGTGTTCCAGAAAATATTTGACCCCGGCCAAATAGCAATCCGTTACTTTTTCAAAAAAGACATTAAACCAGCGGAAGAAAAGCATCGGCTCTTTTTTACCGTGGTCCGGCTTGATAATCAGCGCGCACAGAGACGGCGTCAAAGTCAAGGCCACCAAAGCGGAAATCAGCACCGATACGGCAATTGTGACGGAGAACTGCTTATACATCACGCCGGTCATTCCGCCCAAAAACGCAATCGGCAGAAACACGGAAGACAAAACCAGCGCAACGGCGACAACCGGGCCGGAAACCTCTTGCATGGCTTTGATTGCGGCTTCTTTCGGCGAGAGTTTTTCTTCCTTCATCAGGCGCTCGACGTTCTCCAGTACGATAATGGCGTCATCGACCACGATACCGATTGCCAAAATCAGTCCGAACAGCGTTAGCAGGTTGATGGAAAAGCCCAAGACATACATTCCGGCAAAGGCCCCGATAATTGAAACCGGCACGGCCAGAATCGGAATCAACGTTGCCCGGAAGTTTTGCAAGAACAGATAAACGACGGCAATAACTAACAGAACCGCTTCAAAAAACGTATGGACAACCTCGTTAATCGATACGTTTACAAAGATGGTCGTATCGTACGGGATTTCATAAGTTATTCCTTGCGGGAAGTTTTTGGAAAGTTCCTGCATTTTGGCTTTGACCAGATTGGCGGTTTCCAAAGCATTTGCTCCCGGTTGCAGATATACTGCCATTGCAACGGCATCTTCACCGTTAAACTTGGAGCTGACGCTGTAATCCTGTGCGCCGAGCTCGATGCGGGCAACGTCTTTCAGACGCAGCATTCCGCCTTTGCCGTCGCTGGTCAGGATAATGTTGCCGAACTCTTTCTCATTCACCAGGCGTCCTTTGGTGTTTACGCTGTATGTATAAGCAATGCTCTTGTCCATCGGCTGTTGTCCGAATTGTCCGGCAGCGAATTGGGAGTTTTGTTCCTTAATGGCGGCAATAACATCCTGCGGCGTTAAGTTAAAGTCAGCCAGTTTGTCCGGGCTCAACCAGATGCGCATTGAATAGTCCTGCGACGAGAACAGAGAAGCGCTACCGACGCCTTTGATACGTTTTAACTCGTCCAGCACATTCAGCAAAGCATAGTTTGATACATAGACCGTATCATACTGCGGATTGTCGGACTTCATCGTCAGCACCTGCAAAATGGAGTTGGACTTTTGTTCTACGGTAACACCCTGCTGGGTAACTTCCGGCGGTAATTTTGCCGTGGCGGCCTGAACCTTGTTGTTTACGTCAATCGTCGCCTGGTCAGGATCGGTTCCGATGTCAAAGACGACACCAATGGTCAGATAGCCGCTGGAAGTGGCATTGGAATACATATAAATCATATTCTTGACGCCGTTGACTTCCTGCTCTATCGGCGCGGCTACCGTATCGGCCAGGACTTCGGCCGTGGCGCCCGGATAGGTTGCCGAAATCTGAATTTCGGTCGGGACAATGTTCGGATACTGCTCAACCGGCAGAACTTTCATCGAAACCAGCCCGGCAAGGACGATTATCAATGAGATAACCGTAGCAAAAATCGGCCGATCAATAAAAAACTTTGAAAACATTTCTTTTTCCTTTTATTTCTCTTCTTTTTCCGGAACGGCTTCCTGATCATAAACCACTTCAGGGTTGACCGTCATTCCCGGCCGCAGTTTCATAATTCCACCGGTAATAATTTTATCGCCGGGTTTTAAGCCCTCGTCAATAATCCAGCCGCCGTCTTTGGTCATCAATCCGGCCTGAACGGAAACGGATTCAATTACGTTATTAGCGTTAACACGGTAGACAAATGTTCCGTTCGGGTTTTGCATAACGGCTTCCTGCGGAACGACCAGCGCATTTATTCTGACCAGGCCTTCCATCAGCAGACGCAGAAATTGTCCCGGACGAATGCGGCCTTCCGGGTTCGGGAAAACGGCTCTGAGTTTGATTGTTCCTGTTTTTTCATCTACTGTCGGATTGATAAAGTTAATTTCACCTTCTTTATTATAAACCGTATCATCACCGAATTTGACTTTGGCTTTAATTTCCTTGGCTTTGGTATCGGGATATTTTATCAGGCCGCGGTCTACCATATTGGTCAAAGACAAGATCTCGTTTTCAGAAGCGGAGAAAATGACATAAATCGGATCAAGCTGCGTGATGTGGGTCAACAGGCTGGCATCACCGGTTGAAGAGATCAAGCTGCCTTCCGACTGGGTTTCCATACTGGTAATTCCGCTGATCGGCGCCGTAACTTTGGTATAATCCAAATTCAGCTGAGCGGCATCGAGATTAGCCTTTGCCAGCATGGCCGCAGCCTTGGCAGAATCGTAAGCGGCTTTGGTGCTGTCATAATCTTTGCCGCTGGCGTAGCCTTCCTTATGCAGTTTTTCAATCCGGTTCCACTGGCTTTCGGCCTGAGACAACGTGGCTTCGGCATCTATCAGGTTGGCTTTGGCCTTGTCCAGCTCAATGGCATATTGTGCCGGGTCAATCTCAAACAACAGCTGGCCTTCTTCCACACGGGAGCCCTCGACATAGTTTCTCTTCAACAAAATGCCTCCGACGCGGGCACGGACTTCCGTTTCTTTCGAACCCTGAGCACGGGCGGCAAACTCAAATGCCAGCGGAATATCCTGCGGTGCGACCTGAACAACGTCTACGGCAGGAACCTGCGATGCTTGTTGGGTTTTATCTTCTTCTTTACATCCGGCCAGCGCCATTAAGGCTGCAGCCGCGACGAGCAGCTTGTTTTTTAATAACATTTTTCTATCCTCAGTTTATTGTTTTTCCTGCCTATAAAATTACTATAACTAATTTAAAATACAATCCCATTAGCTTCTTGTGGATAGTTATGAATGTTTTTATAGCAATAGGTTTTAGTTTTTATTGAAATCCGCCATTCCGGCATTACCTCCTTTCGCAGCTGATATTCCCAGCAATCAGACTTTTTTAACAAAAATTATAAAGGAGATTGATTATGGTACAAGAAGTTCACGGCGTACGCTATCCGACTTTTGCATTTATCACCGGCGGTGCCGGACAAGCCGATGACGGTATTCCGCCGCAACCTTTTGAAACTTTCTGCTACGACTCTGCCCTGATGCAGGCGAAAATCGAAAACTTTAACGTTGTTCCTTATACTTCGGTGCTGCCGAAAGAGCTTTTCGGAAAGATTGTGCCGATTAACGACAAAATCGTCAGCCAGTTCAAACACGGGGCGGTTTTGGAAGTCATTATGGCCGGGCACGGTGCCAGTCGCGACGAGCACAAGGCAATTGCCACGGGGTTGGGTGTTTGCTGGGGCAAAGATAAAAACGGCGAGCTTATCGGCGGATGGGCGGCCGAATATGTTGAATTCTTTGACACCCAGATTGACGACGACATTGCCAAAGGGCATGCCGAGATGTGGCTGAATAAATCGCTGAATCACGAGCTTTCCATCCGCGGCGTAGAGAAACATTCCGAATTTCAGATGTGGCATAACTATGTCAACATTACCCAACAGTTCGGTTACAGCCTGACCGCCATGGGCTTTTTGAACTTCCAACACGCCGATCCGGCTTCGGTCTAACAATTTTGGGCTTTCTATAGCATTTTCATTATAATCCGGCGTTGAAGGAAGCTTGCTTCTTTTGGCGCCTTATTTTCTTTGAGAGGAATTTAGCAAATGGCTGAAAAGCAAGTTAGTAAAAAATCCGCTGCCGGAGCGCAGACAAGCGGCAAACTCGGTGCTTTTGCCCTGGCCAGTATTGTTGTCAGCTCGATGATCGGCGGCGGCATTTACAGCCTGCCGCAGAATATGGCTGCCGGAGCTTCGGCCGGTGCCGTCCTGCTGGCCTGGGTGATTACCGGTATCGGTATTTATTTTATTGCCAACACGTTCAGTATTCTTTCCATGGCAAAACCGGATCTGACCGCCGGTATTTATATGTATTCCCGTGCGGGGTTCGGCCCTTATGTCGGGTTCACCATCGGCTGGTCATATTGGTTGTGTCAGGTTTGCGGCAATGTCGGCTATGCCGTTATTACCATGGATGCCCTCAACTATTTCTTTCCGCCCCATTTTGCCGGCGGAAACAATCTGGCCTCGATTATCGGCGGCTCGATTATTATTTGGGGATTTAACTTTTTGGTTCTGCGCGGCATTCGGCAGGCAACCGTCGTTAATATGATCGGTACGGTCATTAAAATTGTGCCGCTCTTATTGTTTATTGTCATTATGGCGGTGATGTTTACGTCTTCAAAATTCGACTTTGACTTTTGGGGCGAGGCAATTGCGACCAAAGCCAAACTCGGCGATCTTTCTACCCAGATAAAAAGCACAATGCTGGTAACGCTTTGGGCCTTTATCGGCATTGAGGGCGCCGTTGTTATGTCTAACCGGGCTAAAACCCCCGGAGATGTTAGCAAAGCCACATTTCTGGGCTTTCTCGGCTGCCTGGCGATTTATATTCTGTTATCGCTGTTGCCGTACGGCTTTATGTCGCAAGCTCAGCTGGCCGCCGTTCCCAATCCGTCGACGGCCGGAATTATGGAAGAAGCCGTCGGTCCGTGGGGTTCCTGGCTGATGAACATCGGACTGCTGGTTTCGGTTTTGACGAGCTGGCTGGCCTGGACAATGGTTACGGCCGAAATTCCGCAGGCTGCCGCCAAGAACGGAACTTTTCCGAAAGAATTTGCCAGAGAAAACAAATACGGCTCGCCTTCGGTTTCGCTGTGGGTTACCTCCAGCATGATGCAGCTCTTTATTCTGCTGGTCTATTTTTCCAGCAATGCCTGGAACACAATGCTCAGCATTACCGGCGTGATGGTGCTGCCGGCCTATTTTGCCTCTTGCGCATATTTGTGGAAGATTTGCGAAGACGGCGAATATCCGGCCAATGTTGCAATTAAGCGTTCGGCAGCGCTGATTACCGGTGTTCTCGGCGCTTTGTATGCCTTGTGGCTGATTTATGCCGCCGGGTTGAACTACCTGATGATGGCGGTTGTGATTGTGGCGCTCGGTATTCCGGTCTTTATTTGGGCGCGCAAACAAAATGCACCGGAGGAAAAAGCCTTTACCAAAGCGGAATCCTGCCTGGCCTGCGGACTAGTCATCATTGCACTTTGGGCGATCTATGCCTTTTCACGCGGGATTATTGCCATCTAGTCCGGCTGATATTCAAAAAAATCCCCGCTCCGCTCGGAACGGGGATTTTTGTTATCCGAGCAGGCTGCCGCCGATTGATACATCACTGCCGGGCATATCGGTAAATTCAATATTTATATTGCTTAAAGCCACGCCTTGCAAACGGTCGGCAAAAAACTCGGTCAGCAGTTTTGCCAAGTTCCGCTTGCTTCCGCCAAAGCCGACAGACTTCATTTCTGCCAATACGCCTTTGTTTTCGCTTTTTCCGCCAAAAGCAATGTCAGGATTAGCATTTAAGACAACAACGACATAATTCTTCGGCTTATGCAGCTCTCCGGCAACCAGTTCAGTCGCAGCGGCCAAAAATTCTGCAGGATTTTTGTCTTTCAGTTCCGCATTGGTGTTTACAATCAAAAAAGGCATTTTCTTTCTCCCGGTTAAATTTCAACAATAAAATATTCACAATTCGCAAAAGCGCGGGCCTCATGAAATACGGCATAATAATAATTGCTCATAATGCTGCCATGCGTTGCAACGCCGGCAATATCATAGGAGCAATTATTTTTTATGTATTCAATCTCCCGGCAAAAACGTTCTAAAGACTCACGGCGGCTTTCGCCTCCGGGCATTTTCCAATCAAAGGTCTTCGGATTTTCTGCCGCTAAAACCCCTAGAAACAGCTCCCGGTAATTTTCTGCGATTTTGCTTTCCGGCCAGCCTTCAACTATTCCGAAATCGTGTTCTTTCAAACCGTCGAGCGTGATTATCGGCGTTTTGTTCGGCTCGGCCACAAACTTTGCCGTCTGCTGCGCCCGGCTCAACGGGCTGGCGTAAATTACCGGCAGTTTCAGCCCGGCAAGCTCCTGCCCCAGAGCAAGCGCCTGCCCTCTTCCAACCTCATCCAGAGGATACAAGTCTTTTACGCCCTGGCATAAATGCACGGCATTGGCATAAGTTTCTCCGTGACGGAATATATATAGTTTCATCTGCTTTTCCTTACCAGGCGTTATGATGTATTTTTGCCGGCTTGAAACGATCCTGCGGCTGTGGCGGTACGCTTTCAGGATATCCGATAACAACCAGCGAAAACGGGCGGACATGGGGCGGAAGGTTTAACAAGGCAGAGAACTCTTTCATCCGCTGCTCTGTCGGATAAACCCCGCACCAGCAAGTTCCCAGTCCTTTGGCATGAGCCGCAAGCAAAATGTTTTCCGTGGCGGCCGCGCAATCGCCCATCCAATAATTATCGGCCATCTGATCATTCAGGTTTCCGCAAACGACGATTGCCGTTCCGGCGTCTTTCAAAAACGAGCAATAGGAATGAATTTGCATAATGCGGTTGAGTTTTTCTTCATCATCAACAACCAAAAATTCCCATGGCTGACGGTTCATGGCGGAAGGGGCATACATTCCGGCTTGTAAGATTTCCGTCAGATCCCGGGGTTCAACCTTTTTGTCTTTAACATAGCGCCGGACCGAACGGCGGGTCAGCAGTCCTTCTTGCATTTCCATGGCTTTTCTCCTCTGTGTTTGTTTTTTTCAAAAATAATATAATGCCAAATGTAATGATTTGGTAAAGAAGCACAAAAAAAATCTCTCTTTTTACGAAGAGAGATTTTTTGTTTTTTTAGCTAAAAAGGACACGTGCACCGTCAAAGCTGAAACTATTATTGCCGATAATCGTATTCTTTTGTGACAAAGGTGCAAAAAAGCCGATTTTTTCCACCAGCAACAAACTGACTTCCAGCGGACTTTCAAAGTCAATGAACATGGCGGATTTTGCAAAATTATTTTTTATCAGCCAAACCAGCCTGTTATGTCCTAAAGCGTTTAATATGCCAGGGACAAGACAGTTTAACTTCTGGCGGGTTTCGGCATCCAAAACAGATCGGACTTTACTGCTGATAAAAGCCCAATCCGGCACCATTACTTTTCCGACATCCGGAAGGCTGACCAGATGATACATCCATCGCCCGTAAAAAATATTCTGCGTTTCCGGCGCTGAAATTACATCTATCAGAGAGCCAAAAACTTTATTGGTGGAAAACGCCATATCTTCATCCCGGGTTGATATGCCATGAACAACATATTCCATCGGAATCCTTTTTGGCGCGTAGCTCACCCAAATGTCATATTCTTCACCGGCAATAAATTTGCGGTTTCCCATGCAATGGTCTTTTTGACACAATAAATGTTTGCAATGGACTTCATAATCTTCCGGAGGCGAGATAAAAAAAGACCTAACTCTTTTTTCTGATAATAGTTTATTTTCTACCATAAAAAAATAATTTTATTAATTAATAATTTTGTTTTGCATATTTTTTAACAAAAATTTATTCTTTTGTCAAGAAAAGCAAAACCCCGAAAGTTTTTTCTTTCGGGGTTTTTGATTTTGAGTTGTTACTTTACAAGGTACATTTTCCTTCACCTTCAGAACCTGTACCTTTGGCAGAATGGTTTGCGTCTTTGCAGTATCCACTATAGGAACCGGGCCAACTCGGATCAGAGGCTTTACATTCCGCTGCAGTGTCATAACATTTGCTCCATTGAGTATTGCAAGCTGAACTTGTGAAGATTTTATTTTTTGTACTGCCGTTTACACAGTAAACAGTTACCTTGTAATGTCTTTGAAATTGACCTTTTTTACAGATCTGACCATTAGCTGTCAGTTGGTAACAAAAGTTTGTAGAAACATTCGGCTCAATATATTGTCTCCACCGTACTGTGGATCCACTACCACCACCGCCGCCTGAGCTAGCATTACATTTATAACATTTAGTACTGCTTTGTACACCGCAGGAACATCTTTTATAAGATGTACTGCTGTATCCGTTAGA
>CALXRP010000009.1 GCA_944390885.1 uncultured Alphaproteobacteria bacterium | reverse complement strand
CGTCTGTCAGCCTTTTGCTTAGCAATTCCTACTGAGCACCATTTACAATATCCCTCCGTTTTCGCGAGGGATTTTTTTATGCTCAGCCGCGCGGACTGCGCTATGGCTTGTCCTTCCGGGGACGGGCCTCCTTTGGCATCTAGGCGCGCGGCGGGGGCTCCCGCTCCCCTGGCTTGCCAAGATGTTACAAAGATTTTGCAGACAAAAGCCTGACGTCTGTCAGCCTTTTGCTTAGCAATTCCTACTGAGCACCATTTACAATATCCCTCCGTTTTCGCGAGGGATTTTTTATGCTCAGCCGCGCGGACAATTATATATTTTTTACCAGCGGCTATATAACTCCGAAGCAAGTTTTTGTATGGCCTGACGACCCGGCTGCATAATTTCACGGGTTTTATGTTTGAATAGCAGAATTTTTATATAAATTTCCATATCGCTGTTTAACGGCATCGGCTTTGGACGTTCTCGTGACAAATCAATTTTTTTACCATCAAAGTTGAAAGTATAATAAGCGGAACTTAATTTAAGATATTCTTTTTCCGTATTTCGAGTAAGTTCGGCGAAACTTTTTCCGGCGGCAAAATCAGCAATTTTTTCCCGAAAAAGGTTCTCATATCCGGCAGATCGGTTTTGTTCCCATATTTTACTGCCGGCAATGATTAAAACCCGCTGCTCCAAGCGACTCATTTTACCATATTGCGGATAAAACAGTCCGGCTTTTACCGCTTCGGCATAATATTCTGCTTCCGGCTCTCCGTTAAAAACAGAAAAATCTCCATTCTCCAAAAACTTTTCCCGCTTTAAAAGAACAGAAGCAATACAGCCGGAAATTTCATCATCCCGCAGACTTTGGGCATAGTCCCAAAGATTTAATTTGCCATTATCATATCCGGCATTAACAACATGGCGGTATTCATGCGCCAAAACGGCTTCTTTGCTGTTTGAACTGTTCAAATGGTTGACAACGGGAAAATCCGCTCCCAGAAAATTTACTTCCCTGAAATGGTGGATCGTGATCTTTTTGCTCTCTGCATCATAATATCCCAAATTTTGATACAACCCGTCACTTCCTGCAACGGCAGGAAAAAAGTCGACCGTATCTACCTGATAATCAACCTTTTTCAATTCATTTCTTAAGGCATGAGAAAGCACCCGTTTGTCTGACGGGTTTTCATAAGTCGGAAAACGAATCGGATCATTCAGCAAAGAGATTTCCTGCATTCGCTCCCGGGCGTCTTTTTGTATATTTTCTTTACGGTTCAATGAAGACGTCGGACCAAGGCTCAACAGCGTAATGACTGCAGCCAAAGTTTTTGCCTTCATTCCATAAACAACATATCTGAAGTTGGTCTCAGGCATTTATATTTCCTTGAAATTTAAGAAAGTATAGCATGATATTAGATTTATTCAAGTATTTTATGGACAGAAAATACAAATTTTAAGTATATATCCAAAAACATCTTGTCTTTTTTTAAAGTTGTTATATATTGGCGTGGTTTGTAAAATTATTAAATTCTTATTATATGGTAAATTGGATCTATGGTTTATTTTTGGATTTGAGTCTCTTTTTAGCGGGGCTGTCTGTGGTGAATGCTTATTTTGTGTTCAGATACAGAAAACAAATTTCTTCGGATATTTTTCAGAAGCTGTTGATGTCTTTAGTTGTAATGCTTATTGCTGCAAATATTCTGCAATATTTGGTTCCCGCAGGAATAAACTTTCGGCTTTCCCTTTGGGGGCTGATCGGAAATTTTATTCTGACCATTCTTTTTTATTTTTTCTGGTGTTGGAAGATTGCCCGGAAAAATCCGGATGAGCTCTTTGAAAAAATATTATTTGCGCCACCGGCAATAGTCGTTATTATGATTATAATAGCCGGCATGTATAAAACTCCTTTTATGTTTATTCCGGTACAACAATAATAAAAGCGCCTTATGGCGCTTTTATTATTTTAAGTTGACATTCTTGCATAATCACACCCTATTTTTTCTTTTAACATAAGTTTTTCAAAAAACGTTAAAAACTGACGTTTTTTATCATTTTTTTGTGCAAATTTATGGATTTTTGAATATTTTTGTTGTTTTTTTATAAAATCCGGGGTAGAAAAGTTGATAATTGATGTCCCCTGTGCGGGGGATTTTTAGCTTTTAACATTTTAGAAAGAGAGAATATCAATGTCTACCCCATTGGATACAAAAGTTATCAGTAAACTGGCTGAAATTCTTGACAGAACAAATCTGACAAAGCTTGAATATGAAGACGAAGGCTGCCGAATTTCCCTTTCTCGCGGCGGGGCTCCGCTTCCTCCGGCATCTGCAGCTCCCCTTCCGCAAATGTTTGCTGCTCCCGCTGCTGCTCCTGCTGCTCCTGCTCCTGTTGCAGAAGCGGCTCCGGCTGCTGATGTTGACTACAGCAAAGATCCGAATGCCGTCAAATCTCCGATGGTTGGCGTTGTTTATCTTTCTGCTGATCCCAATACGCCGGATTATGTTAAACCGGGGGACACAGTTGCCGAGGGTGATACTGTCTGCTTGATTGAAGCAATGAAGACATTTAATCCGGTTAAGGCTCATAAGGGCGGAAAAGTTACGAAAATCCTGGTTGCCAGCGGTGATCCGGTAGAATACGGCGAACCATTGATCGTTATCGAATAAGCCTGTTTTGCATAATTTTTTAGGATGATACAATGTTTGAAAAAGTGTTGATTGCCAACCGCGGAGAAGTTGCCCTTCGTATTCATCGCGCCTGTAGGGAGATGGGTATTCGTACAGTTGCCGTTCATTCGGAAGCTGATGCCAATGCCATGCATGTCCGTTTGGCTGATGAAGCCGTTTGCATCGGACCGGCTCGTTCTTCTGATTCTTATTTGAACAAGTCGGCAATTATTTCTGCTGCCTTAATTACCGGAGCTGATGCCATCCATCCGGGGTTTGGTTTTTTATCGGAGAATGCCGATTTTGCAGAAATGGTTGAAGCTCACGGTATTACATTTATCGGGCCGACCGCGGAGCAAATGCGTCTGATGGGTGATAAAATTACCGCCCGCAAAGCCGCTCAGGAAGCCGGCCTGCCGATTACTCCGGGAAGTCCTGCTCTTGAAAGTATTGAACACGCCAAAGAATGGGCCAATAAAATCGGGTATCCGGTTATTGTCAAAGCTACTGCCGGCGGCGGCGGCAAAGGCATGAAAATTGCGTTTAACGATCAGGAAATGGAAGAGGCGTATACCATGGCTCGGGCAGAAGCAAAAGCTGCTTTTACCAGTGATGTGGTTTATATGGAAAAATATTTGCAAAAACCCCGCCATATTGAGATGCAGGTTCTGGCCGACAAATACGGTCATGTTGTTCACTTGGGAGAGAGGGACTGTTCAATTCAGAGAAACAATCAAAAAGTTATTGAAGAAACGCCTTCTCCTGCTCTGAATGCCGAACAGCGCCATGAAATCGGCGAGATTGTTCGTAAAGCTATTGAAAAGATCGGATACACTAATGCCGGGACTCTGGAGTTTTTGTATGAAGACGGTCATTTTTATTTTATGGAAATGAATACCCGCCTGCAAGTGGAGCATCCGATTACCGAAGCTGTTACCGGTATTGATATTGTCCGTGAACAAATTCGTATTGCCAGCGGCGCAACACTGGGATATACGCAGGATGACATTCTATTCAGCGGCCATGCAATCGAATGTCGAATCAATGCAGAAGATCCGGATACTTTTGCTCCCTGCCCCGGAAAAATTACAGAATGGCACGCTCCGGGCGGACTGGGTGTTCGTGTTGATTCCGAAATTTATTCCGGATATAGCATTCCGCCTTTTTATGACAGTATGATTGCCAAATTGATTGTTCACGGAAAAACCCGTAATGCGGCATTGATGCGTTTGCGCCGGGCTTTGGAAGAATTTGTGATTGAAGGAGTTAAGACAACAATTCCTCTTCATCAGGAAATTATTTCTCAAGCAGAATATATTGACGGGCAGTATAACATTCACTGGCTGGAACATTTTATGGATGCCAAAAAAAATAAGGCGGCATAAGTTGCATGGAATGTTTAGAAAAATACCTTTCGATCTCGAAAGGTATTTTTTATATGTAAATTTAATAAAATTATTACAGTTTTATGATATTTCGTTTTGTCGCGGATATATTTTATTGTATAAGCTATTGTAATATGTCATAATATTTACATTGGAACGACAACAGGAGAAAACTTATGCCCAAGTTTTGCAGAACACCTAAAATGCTGCCTGTCATTTTGGCCGCATTGTTATTTGCGGTTTTTCCGGCACAGGCCAGGACTACTTTTTTGCCGGACTATATGGAAGAACCGATGAAATTTGACGGCGGAGAAGATGAAAACCTCTGCCGGAGATCAACTGATCCGGTTTATCATTATGCTCCGGGAAACATAAAATGCCCAACCCCAAAAGTTTATGACAAGACCTGTCCCCATAACAGTGACTGGATTTCGGAATGCTATTGCCCGAGCGAATATAGCCAGACTTGCACATCACCTTATCGCGGGGTCGGTGTATCTTGTGACGGAAAATATAAGGAATGTTGTGATACCCGCTGTAAAGAAGGATCTCAGTCTCCTTGTTCTTATCCTTATGTTACGGACTATACATCCTCTACCGGCTGCGGCGAAACCTGTTATGTCTGCCGTTACGGTAATGACTGTACGACCAGTTGCGGCGCAAACGAAGATGCTACCCCTTCCGGAGGAACAAACGATTTTAATCAAAAATCCTGTGTTTCCTGCTCACCAAAATGTCAGCCGCTTGCTGATGAAACAGGATGCAAAAAAACAAAGACTTGCTCTGACGGATGCTCGGGAACGCGAATTTGCTGCGACAATTCCGAGCCGGAAAATACACCCAGCAAACCCGTCTCTCCAGAAAACAAACCAGATGCTCCTACTATTCCGACAGAGCCGGATACTCCGGATGAGCCTCAAGAGCCAGAAAAGCCTGGTAATATTTGCCAAGGGTATTCTTCTGCCTCCTGCGGAAAATATGAAACAGAAACACTTTGCCCCGATGATAAGACCAAAAGAAAATGTACGGCAACTTGTTTGAGCACTCTTTATGCCATTGGTGAATTTAAAGAGCTCGACGGTCAAAAAGTTGTTCAGGTTCCGTCACAATCCAACAGGATTGTCGTGATTAACGACGGGACGGTTTCTTCTCTGCCTAACGTTATTGTTACCAGTGCCAGGGAATATTTGAAAAATATGGGCAAGAATGTTTCCGTTTGCCCCAATACCAAACCTACTCTGACAACCAGTGGCGGAAACCCGTCCATTATCCGCGATTTGAACGTTAAGCTGAACGGCAAATTTACCGGAAGCCTTTCTCTTGACAGCACGGCTTTGACCTTGGGAAGTTCGTCCCAGATCAAAGGCTCTTATCTGTCTTTATCCAACGGCTCTACCATTACCGGCGGCATTAGCGGCACAACGCCGACTTTGGACATGACCGGAAGCGTCAACCTGCTTTCCAGCTCGTCTAAAAGCAGCATTAATGTTCCGAGTATTAAAATTTCCGGATCATCTTATTCTTCCGTATACGGCAATATTACCGTTGATTGGCTGCAGTTAAACAACAATGCCAAGATGACCCTTTACTCATCAACATTGAAAGCAACAAGTCAAGGGACGTTTACACAAGTTGAAAATTGCAGCGGTACCAATTGCGGCTCGAGTATTGCTCTACTGAGCGGCTCGAAATTAAAAGTAAACTCCGGCGCAACGGTTAACGCTCAGAGAATATTTGCAAAATCTTCTTCCTATATCCTTGCTTCGGGAGGAACAATTAACGCAAATTATGACCTGATGCTGCAAGAATCTCATGCCGGTGCAAGTTCCGGCGGAACTTTCAAAGCCAAAGACATTGCCGGTAAAGGAAAACGCGTATGCCTTTGCCTTAAAGCCAACAGTACTTTTTCTGCTACGGCTGACGGCGGCGGTTTTGCCTCAATGAAATTTGGCGAAGAAAGAAGCTA
Source organism: uncultured Alphaproteobacteria bacterium (assembly GCA_944390885.1). Lineage (GTDB taxonomy): Bacteria > Pseudomonadota > Alphaproteobacteria > RF32 > CAG-239 > MGBC133411. The sequence continues at coordinate 60,334 of CALXRP010000009.1, read as the reverse complement.
TGAGTTCGGCGATACCGGCGGTTTCCAATGGGTAACGCATAATCGCGGCGGAAAGAAAGACAAGTTTAACGACTCTGCCAAAAATTGCCGCGGCGATGACTCCCATGAATGGCGTCCGGGCTGCGGAGACTGCGGCGATAAAGGAAAAACCTATTATTGCGGAAAAGTCTTTGCCATTTAGAAGATAACGGTCTGCAAACTCCCGGTGAACTTATCCGGGAGTTTTTTTTATTTATACCGACGATCAAACCGGGGATTTTTGCCAAGCCGGGAAACAACCTCATAAGCTATGGTTCCGGCGTCTCGTCCCATATCGTCCAGCGTATAATTTTCATCCAGCAAAAAGGCCCAATCTCCGGGGCAAACATCAGGAATGCCGGTAATGTCGCAGATAACGTTATCCATGGAAATCCGTCCGATTATGCGTGCCTCGAACCGGGTTTTGCCGTTTTTGAAAAATACCTTGCCGACATTTGAGAGCGAGCGCGGCAGTCCGTCGCCGTATCCGATTGACACTATGGCAATCCGGCGCCGCGAATTGGCGCGATATGTAGCGGAATAGCCGACGAACTCGCCTTCCGGTAAATCCTCGACCTGCAAAACCGGCGCCGTTACCGTTATCAGGCTCTGCATCCGATTTTCGCGGTACGGAGCCGTATTGATGCCGTACATCGCCGCGCCGAGGCGAACCATATCAAACTGGAACTCTGTTCCGAGAAATACACCGTCGGAAGCCGACAAAGAAGCCGGCAAACCGGGAAAATACTTTGCCGTCAGGCGGCGGAAGTTTTCCAGCTGGCGGGCATTCATAAAATGTCCCTGCTCATCGGCGCAGGCCAGATGCGACATGACATAAGAAAATTCGTTTTTGTCTTCTGCCGAAAGGGCGGCGAGTTCATTTTCCCGAAAGCCGAGGCGGTTTAATCCGGTTTCAATATGAATGACCGGACGAATGCCGTCCAGACGGTGTTTTTTCCAAAATTCCAACTGTTGCGGACAGCTGATGACCGGTGTCAGACGGCATTTCTGAAAATCTTTGAGACTGTCTTCGCCCATCCCCTGTAAAACATAAATTTCTGCCTCCGGCGCCACGCTGCGGACAATTGCGCCTTCCACACCGTGTGCAACAAAAAAGCTGCGGCAGCCGCCTTCCCGGTATAAAAATTCGGCAACTTTTTTTGCACCGAGACCATAGGCATCATCTTTGACAACCGCCGCTGAAATGCTCTTTGGCGCCAGTTTTGACAACAACTTGTAATTGGCAAGCAAATTTTGCAGGTTAATTTCTAAAATCGGTCTTGTAAAAATTGTCATTTGTTTGTAAAATCCTGATAAATTTTGAAAGTTATTACCATGCAGTTTATGGACAGCCACATACATTTGCAAGATTTTAAACAAAGATGTGCAACAGATATTATCGCCGGGGCCAAAAAAGCCGGTGTGAAAAAACTTATCTGCGCCGCCGTTACCGAGCATGACTGGCCGACTATTGCGGCATTGTTCCGGACTTATCCCGATACGATCGTTCCGGCTTTCGGGCTGCATCCGTGGAATACTTTTGAGGCGGAACCCGGTTGGGAAAAACTTTTGGAAAAATATCTGCAGGATTATCCGACGGCTTTGATCGGCGAGGCCGGGTTGGATTTTTATCATAATCCGGACAGAGAAGTGCAGCAGAGAATTTTTGCCGAACAGCTGCGGCTGGCTAATAAATACAAGCGTCCGGTTCTGATTCATGCCGTTAAAGCTCAGCAGGAAATAGAGATGTTTTGGGGATATATGCCCAAAAAATTTGTTATTCACTCTTATAACGGCAAGCCGGAATTTTTGAAAAAAATTATTAAACAAGGCGGATATGTCGGCTTTAATTTTTCTATTTTGAAAAATCCGGCCCGACAAGAGGTTTTGCAAAGCGTTCCGGCAGACCGAATCCTGCTGGAGACCGACGGCCCGTATCAAGGGCCGGTGCACGGACAAGAAGTTTATCCCGAGAACCTGCCGGAGCTGGCGGCCGAAATTGCCGCTCTGCGCGGAGAAGGCACTGAAGATCTGGTTCAGAAAATCTACGAGAATTCATTAGAGTTTGTCCATGTCACAAAATGAGAGATTTATGCGCACTGAGATTTTGCTCGGCGAAGACGGTATGGAATGTCTGAAAAATGCGCGGGTAATGGTTGTCGGTCTCGGAGCGGTCGGCGGTTATGCGTTGGAGGCTTTGGCTCGAGCCGGAATCGGCACGCTGATGCTGGTTGACTTTGACGTTTTTGACCGCAGCAATATCAATCGTCAGATTTTGGCACTCGAATCGACAATCGGCATAAAAAAAACCGAAGCTGCCAGATGCCGGGTGGCAGAAATCAATCCCGACTGCAAGGTTGTTGTCAAAGACGTTTTTGTCAATGCTGACACCCTGCCCGCCTTGCTGGCCGAAAAACCTGATTTTGTGGTTGACGCGATTGATGCTCTTAATCCCAAGTGCTGTCTGATTGAGGCGCTTTATCATGCGCAAATTCCGTTTATTTCTTCAATGGGTGCGGCCTTAAAAACCGACCCGGCGAAAATAAAATACGGCAAGCTCGGCGCCACAAAAAACTGCGGTCTGGCAAAGTTTATCCGCAAGCGTTTGAAGAAACGCGGCCTTGACTTGAATAAAATTTTCTGCGTTTCTTCCGAAGAACAGGTTGACGGCGGTTTTATTGAAAACGAAGAAGGCGAAACCGCCGGCGGGCGTGTGCGCAATACGCTCGGTTCGCTGCCGACCATTACGGCCATTTTCGGACTGATAATTGCCAACGAAGCCATTAAGCAAATTGCTCATTTTTCAAAATGAAAGGAAAAAATTATGCCTCTTGCTGCCCCCAAAGCTCTGCGATTGCAAATCGCCCTGATGGGAAAGGTTAATGCCGGAAAATCAAGTTTTCTGAATTTGGTTACCGGACAAGAAACGGCCATTGCCTCTGCTGTTCCCGGAACAACAACCGATATTGTAGAAAAGAATCAAGAGCTCCTGCCGATTGGTCCGGTTACCTGGCTGGATACCGCCGGTTTTGGCGACAATACGGAACTCAGCGCCCAAAGAATCGGAAAGACCCGCAAGGCCTTTGACCGTGCGGACGTTATCGTGCTGGTTCTTGATGCCCCATCGCCCGGCGACGAAGAGCAGTTTGTTATTGCCGAAGCACAAAAACGCCGTTTGCCTTTGATAAAAATTTACAATAAAGCCGATACTTATTCCGCTCCGACAGACGGCATTGCGGTCAACTCCCTGGACAAAGCCTCGCGCAATAAGGTGCTCGGACAATTAAAATCTGCTCTGCTCAATATCTGCCCTGATGAGTTTATTCATACGCCGCCATTGTTCGGCGATCTGGTTCCGCAAGGCGGTTTTGTACTTTTGCTCGTGCCCATCGACAAGGAAGCCCCCAAGGGACGGCTTATTATGCCGCAGGTTCAGGCTATCCGGGAAGGGCTTGATTATAACCTGATTGTCAATATCGTTACGGAAAAACGCTATGCCGAAGCTTTGGCTGCCTGCAAAAAAGCGCCCGACCTGGTAATTTGCGACTCTCAGGTCGTAGATCTTATGGCTGCCCAAACGCCGCCGGAAATCAAATGTACAACTTTTTCCACGCTGTTTGCCCGGCTAAAGGGTGATCTGGCAAAATTTGCCGAAGGAGCGGCGGCAATCAGCCGGCTGGAAAACGGCGACAAAGTTTTGGTGGCCGAATGCTGCACCCATCACGCCGTGGAAGACGACATCGGCAAAGTTAAAATTCCCCGCTGGCTGAAAGAAAAGACCGGCAAAAATCTGCAGATTGATTTTTGTTCCGGGCGCGATTTTCCGGAAAACCTATCAGCTTATAAACTGGTTATCCAATGCGGCGGCTGTATGTTCGGGCGACGGGAGATTTTATCTCGCATCGGCATCTGTGAAAGCTGCGGCGTTCCGATTACCAATTACGGCATTGCCATATCGGAGATGAAAAACGTTCTGCCCCGGATTCTGGAACCTTTCGGCGAGATTTGGAAAAGCTATAAAAAGGCAAAAAACGGTTGAGATAACCCGGAATGTTAAATTTTCTTTAAGGTGTTGCGGTTAAACTGATTTGTAATCAGGTTCTTAGTCAGCAAGGGTGAAGTAAAGAAAATGAAAATGATTAAACCAATCGTCAATATTTCAAAAATCATAAATGCTTATGAGACGGTTGTGGTTGGTTTGGAAGGCGTTATTTGTGCGGGAAATTCGGTAAAAGTTGATGCCGTTAACGCGCTGATTAACATTAAGAAATCAGGAAAAAATCTTGTGTTGCTGACCAGTTCGGCCAAGCGGACGGCTGAGATTGCCGATTTGTTTCGCCGCAACAAACTTCCGCCGGAAATATTTTCAAGCATTATTTCTTCCGGTGAGATTATGCATTATATGTTTAAATCTCCGGAAAGTTCTCTGGCCAAACTCGGGCGGAATTATTATCTTGCGGGGAATCCCGATGATGCTTCTGTTTTTTTCGGGCTGGCAGATTATCATGAAGTTTTCTCTCTGTCGCAGGCCGATTTTATTTTTATCGGCAGCGTAAAAAGTCCTGACGATAATATTGAAACTTATCTGCCCCTTTTGGAACAGGCGGCGAGCATGTCTATTCCGATGGCTGCCGCCGGAAATGATTCTTCAACTTATCTTGATGGTGAAATTTGTCTGGCTGCCGGAGCTATTGCCGAGCAATATGCCGCTCTTGGAGGCCGGGTTATAACAGTCGGAAAACCTGACCAGAAAATTCTTTCTTATGCCTTGGAAGACATTCCGCATTTTGCACCGGAGCAGACCTTGCTTATCGGGGATAACATTACCTCGGATATTCGGGCAGCTAATCTTGCCGGACTGCACTGCGTTTTGATTTCTAAAGGTGTTCATGTTAATTATCTGGGAGAAGGATATATTCCCGACGTGGCAAAAACAAGGGAAATTTCCATTAACTATGACGCTTATCCTGATTATGTGATTTCTAATTTGAGGTGGTAATATGAATTATAAAGATAAACTTCCCGTCATTTTGATTGCCGTTGTTCTGGCGGTGGTTTTTGTGGCCATTCCGTTTTATAATCCTCAAAAAGAAATGCTCAAGCGTTCTGCTCTGCCGGAATTGCTCTCTAAAGAAAATGTGATTACCTTTGACGAGCTAAACCGCTTTTTGGAAACATGGTCTAAGTTTATTACCAAAAAATATCATCTCGATGGCAAGAAAAAGATTGATTATCATATTGATAAACCCAGAAAAGCTTTTCCGCATACGACATTAAAATGGATTGAAAACGAAGGTTGGGATGTGGATCGGTTCTTTGAAATAGAAAAGCGTTTGCGGGCCATTATTGTTTATATTGTGCGTAAACAAGGAAGCGATAAGGTTATTCGCTCGCTGGAAAATCAGCTGGCTCAAACGACAGATCCGGAAATGACACGCAATATTATGGCGATGATTGATGAGCAGACCGCGATGTATAAAGATACAAAAGACACCAAGTTTTCTGACAGTGAAGTCAGAATGGTCATGCCAAATCTGGAAATTGTTAAAGATATTTTGGATGGAAAAGCCATTTATCGTCCGGCTTATTAGTTTGAAAAAAAAGGGAACTGTTTTTAAGCCCCGGCATTCTCAGGCTTGACATGCACGGCAGGTGTGCGGCACACCCGGCGGGGTTGTGAAGGGTATAAAAGTACTGTCATTCTCGGGCTTTCTTTTCCTATGTCATTCTCGGGCTTGACCCGAGAATCCACGTTAATAAATTGACTTTATGATTGACTTGGATCCCCGGGTCGAAGCCCGGGGATGACCGGTACGACCGGTGGCGCTCAATCGGCAACATTGTGCTCAAGAGACCGCGTTGCTCCGGCATTTTCTGTGAAGGGCTTTGTGCTTTGAAGGGTGGATTGTCGGATCAAGTCCGGCAATGACATAAGGAAAATGATTGCAAAAAATATTATTGCCAAGGGTAGTCTTTGGCGTCGATGAGTTTTATTTCCAAGACCTTATCCAGAAATGAAAACAGATATACGTATTCTTCCATTCTTATATGACAAGTGTTTCTTCTTAGTTTTTCTATCCGACCTTCCATGAAGTTTATATGGTTGGATAATTCACTGCTGGTCAGTCCTCTTTCAGTCATTATCCGGTCTAATTCCGCATTGCAATAACTCCGGAAAGTCTTGAACCATTCTTTTCTATATTTTCTTGATAACATTTCTCGCTCCTTGAATTTGTTAAAACAAAACCACCCGATAAAGGGTGGCGGAGCTCAAAAACTGTATAAGATCAGTCACCGTTATTCGTTGTGCAAGCACACTTATTTCCGGCACTCCGCCTTGAGCGGATTTCTTATAAGATGTTTTTGAGACACCACAACCGGTCTCCTGGTTGCGGGTATTATATTAAAGCAAAGGAAAGATTTTGCAAGCGCTTTTTACAGCGGAACAACATCCGTATCCGGCTTTTTGAAAAAATGCATGAAGACAACCGGTTTAATATCCGTTGCCGCATAAATTTTTTTACGAATTTTAGCGCGGATATATTCCTCAATGGCGCTTTCGCGGTAGTTTAATTTGACAATTTCGCCCGGAATGGATTTTATCATATCCTGTTTGATTTCTTCGCTCAATTCGTTCCAAGCATTTTCTTCCAAAATATCAATTGAGCTTATCTGCAAATCTTCCAGCTGCCATTTTTCATCAAAAAAAGCACTGATAAACACGCTGCAATTATAAGCAATGCGTTTGCGATTTTTGATCAGCTGTGATCCGAGGCTGGTCAGCTGTTTGCGGTCAACTCCGAGAATGTCGGTCGGAACAACGCCGACAAACTCATAACCGTCTTTGTTGATCAGCAGAACATCGCCATTATGAACCTGTGTGACTTCTTTGACACCGCATTCCAAAGCAAAACGTCTTTGCTCGCGAATATTGCGTTTGTCACCATGGACCGGAATAACCAGCCGGGGTTTTAACAATTCGTACATGGCTTTGATTTCGTCTTTGCCGCCGTGTCCCGTTGTATGAACGGCATATTCCTCACTGGTAATGACATCGACGCCGGCATCGCGCAGTTTTTCCTGCATCCGCTCAATTTTTTCTTCATTTCCGGGAATAATCTTGGATGAGAAAATAATGGCATCACCTTTGCCCAGGCTGATATTTTTGTTTTCGCCGTTAACGATACGGGTCAGCCCGCTACGGTAATTTCCTTGCGAACCGGCACAGATATACAACATTTTATCCAACGGGATATCCATTGCCTGCTTGGCTTCGACATAAGACGGAATATCTTTTAAAAAACCGCAGTCCTTGGCAATGTTCATATTCTGGATCAGGCTCATTCCGGCAATAACCGGCGTCCGGTCGGCGGCATGAGCAGCTAAAATCAGGCTTTCCATTCGGGTGATGTTGGAGGCAAAGCAGGTGGCAACCAACGTATTTTTGAATGTCGGCACCAATTTTATCAGACTTTCGCGAATTTCCATTTCTGACGGCGAAGGGGCGGTTTCACGCATATTGGTCGAATCTCCGACATAAAGCGCAACTCCTTCTTTGGCAACCTCATGCAGCGCCTTATAATCGGTTACCGACAATTCATTTTGTCCGTCATCAAAACGCCAATCGGTTGCATGAACGACATTGCCGTATTTGGTGCGGATAATCAGCCCGCAGCTTTCCAGCGTTGAATGAACCAGTCCGGCAAACTCAACATCAAAATTTTGCAGTTTGATCCGAGGATGATCTGTGGCAGAATGAAGTTCGACTTCATTTTCCAGCTTATATTCCCTTAAACGGTAAGCAATATGCCCAAGCGTGAAATCCGTGGCATATACGGGGCAACGGAGTTTGGGCCAGATATGGGCAATGGCGCCAAAGTGGTCTTCATGCGCATGGGTGATGAAAATTGCTTCAATATCTTCCTGATAATTTTCTAAAAAAGACGGATCAGCCAATCCCATTTCTATTCCGGGGAAATCATCATTCAAAAAACCATACCCGGCATCAACAACAATAATTTTTCCATCTACGGCATAGGCGTACATATTAAATCCGACCTCTTCCGCCCCGCCTAAGGCAAAAAAGTATATTCCCTCTTTATTAAATTCGTTCATTTATTATTATTTTCCTTATTTATCTTCTTTGTAAAATACATCTCCGGCATAAATTTTTTGTACTATATCACCTTTTTGCAACAATAACAATCCATTATTATCCACACCGGCAAACACGCCGCTCTCCTCGCCTTTTTCCGTCATTACACGGATCTCTTCTCCCAAACCTTTTGCTCTCTGCAGCCACCGGCGGCGGATATCTTCAAAGCCGTCTTTATGCCACAGATTGCGGTTCTCGTCAAATTTTTTCAGATATAACCGAAGAAAATCCAGACGTTCGATTTCAATGCCGTTTTCTTTTAAGCTGGTTGATCGATAGAGCAAAGTGCTCAATTGCGGGGCAGCTTTGATATTGACGCCGATGCCGATGATAATATAGCCGTTTTCGGCATTTTCCATCAGAATGCCGGAAATTTTTCCGCCACGGGCCAAGACATCGTTCGGCCATTTTATTTTTACATCTGCTCCCAGGGTGGAGATTACGTCGGCCAGACTCAGCGAAACGACAAAGACCAATTGTCCCAGATTTTTTAATTCTTCTTTAATCCCCAGAGACATGAATAAATTGCCGTCCATACCGATCCAGTTCCGACCTCGGCGCCCTCTTCCGGCATTTTGGCAAACAGCCGTTGCAACAAATTTTTCTGCCGGCGGATTATGCGCCAGGAGTTTGGCATCGTCATTGGTGCTGCCGGTTTCCGCTTTATCCTGCCAATACCAGCCCTCAAATTCTGACATTTTTCCTCCTAAAATACTCTTATCGGCATTCGTTCAAAACCGCTCATCAAAAAGCGCGGCTGTACCAGGCTGATGACAACCAAAATCAAATTAAGCGTCAGGCAAATATAAATACTCTTGTCTATCCGGTCAAAATTCATAATCGGCGAATCGAAATAAACCGTTTTAACAACTATCAGATAAGCGTTTGCCATCAAGATCAAAGACAGCAGCGTTACGGCAACCAGATAGAAATGATGTTCGAGCACCAGATTGTTGATGACGGATAATTTGCCCAAAAATCCCAACATCGGCGGAGAGCCGATTAAAGAAACAAGAAACATCAGAAAAGCAGCCGCCAAATAGGCTTTTAACTTGGCGATCCCCGCAAACTCCCTCAACTCAAAAACATAACGTCCCTGGCTTTTGAAGCCGAGAAAAACCGTGTATATTCCCAGCATGGACATCAGGTAAACCAACAAATATACAAAGGAACTGAATAGACTGTCGGCGCTAAAAGTTATCAGGCTGATTAAAATAAATCCGATATTAAAAACGCTGCCGTAAGCAAACAGGCGCAGAATATTTTTTTCTCCGTTTGCGCCAACGGCTCCCAAAAACAGCGAGGCAACGGCAAAAATAATCAGCGGCTGCTGAAAATGTCCGTATATCGGAAAAAAGACATTGACGATCATGGCGCAAAATGCCGCAAAATAAGCCAGGCCGGGGACAAGGGTCAGATATCCTCCCACCGGCAGAATAGAATAGCGGACAACATCCAAAAACCAAAAATGAAACGGCGCAACAGCCATGAAGAACAACATTCCGGACAAGATCATGGCCGAGGCATAAAGATAAAGCTGCGGAATGTCTGTGCTTTGGTGCAAAAAGGAAAAGACATCCCGGTAATTCAGGTTTCCAAGCCGGTGATAAAAAATTGCCATGCCAGCAGCCATCAACACAAGAAAGAAGGCCGCAAACCCGGCATATCGATGCGCCACGACAAAGATCCGTTCTTCATCCAAACGCCGCAGAATCAGAAAATAAACCATGACGGCATTTATGGCCAAGGCTCCCCAAAGCAAGGCAAAATTATGCGCGGAAATTATGACATTCAGGCAAATCAACGAACAAATGCCCAGCATGAAATAGCGGAATGAAGAACGTTCTTCATGCAAAAACCAACGATAGGCCAAAAAGAACCAAACAAAAGAAAACAAAAATACCAGGCTTTTAAACAGGGTCGTATATCGGCTGTTATCATAAATTTCCGGCAGTTCGCTTTTGTTATAAAGGATAATGCTCAGCAAAACGGAAAACAGCATAAAATATTTTGACAAGGTAAAATAGGTTTTCGGCGTGGCTGAGGTTCGAAAAATGCGAACCAAAACCATTACCGGCAGGCAGCAGAATAAAATTATTTCGGGCAAAAACGTTATCAGCATTGCTTTCCTCCTACATGCCTAAAAACCACAGCGGTCTGATAAATGACGCAATCAGAACAAAAATGATAAATGCCATAAAGAAAAAATATGGCTTGGAAATATCCATGATACAGCCTTTTTCCGGACAAAAAGCCGAGTTGTCTTTTAACCGGTACAGATCTCCCAGCAATGCCCCCGAAGAGAGAACCAATGCACATACAACCGTTATTCCCAAGCTAAAATTATTTCCAAGCAGGCTTGAAATAATCAGAAAATTGTTCAGAAACAATGATGATACCGGAAGCCCGATTGCCGCCAAAACCAAAAAAGAATATACAAATGCCAAGCGGGGAACCGGACAAAGAAGCCCTTCCGTTCCCAATTCTAATTTCTCCTGCTGACTGCGGATATAGCTCGAAACAAATTCAAGACCGGCAACAATAATCAGATAGCTGAAAAAAGAAAATCCGACATTTAGCATTATCAAATTGTTTTTAGACAACAATCCCAGCATATACATGATATAATAGACCGTTATATAAGAGAAAAATTTGTATTGAGTATCCCGGTTGATGAAGCCGATTAAAGCAATAAACAGCATGGTCACAACGCCGATAATCTCCAATGCCGTTATGTAAAAAGCCGCCGATGCAGGAAAAGTCTGCGGCAAAAAGCGAATCAGTCCGTAAATGCCGGTCAGAGGAATCAGGTTTACGATTATAAACACCAGCGGATTTTTAATGCTGGAGCTGACGCTTGAAATCCAAAAATGAAACGGCCAGACAGGAATGCGCGATAAAAAGGAAATCAGAATCGACGCCCACATAAAATGTTCTATTTTGCCGTTAAACGACAGGCTTGCAACTTTGGAGATTTCAACCGCGCCGTTTTGGTAATTGTATAAAATTATGGTTGCCAGAAACAAAACGACAGCGCCCAAAAAGTTATACAAAAAGAAACGATACATTATTCCCTGCCGGCGGATATCTCCGAAAATGCCGATCAGCATAAATACCGGAAAAAGCATGGCTTCAAAGAAAATATAAAAAGAGAAAATATCCGCTGCAACCAAAAAACCCGTCAGCTGGCTTAAAAACAACAAAGCAAAAACCATCATCGACTTTTGCTGAATCCGGTTGTGCCGAACCGCAATAAAGCCGATGATAAAGGCAATATGAATTGACAGCAGCAAAAGCGCCGAAAAAACATCAACCCCCAAAACAATATCAATCCGCGGATTTTCTAACCAGGTAAAACGTTCTACCAGCTGCAGCGCGGAAGATTTGACATCTAATCTTGAAAACAGCCGCAAAATCAGCACAATATTGGCTATAACCGTAAACAAGCTGACATTATAGACATTTCTGCCACCGGTTTTTTCATCATTTTTGGCAGACAGGACAAAGAGCATGCCCAGAAACGGCAGGGTAATAATTACTGACAACAGATAAAAATTGCTGCTCATTTCCTATCTCCCCACATAAAGAAAAATAATACCAAGGCCGCATAAGGCCAATAAAATATAATTCAGCAACGATGACTGATGGATTTTTTGCGAAATTCGGATTAAAAACTTTATAACATCCGAAAGCGAATTGATTATGGTGCGTTCTATAATCACAAAATCTATCGTCAGCCACAGAATCCGCCCCAAAACAGTTATCGGCGTTAAAAGGACAAGCTCGTAAAAACGTTTAAAAAATTCGGAAAGCTGCAGTTCTTCGTCGGCATAATAGTGTGCCAAGCGGCGCAGCGGATGTAGAACCAGCAACAGCAGAAACACTGCAAACATTATCAGAAAAGAAAAAGGAATCTCCGGCCGGAAAAAAGCATACCAGCCGCAAACCAGCACCGCCGGCAGCCAGCAGTCAACATACGGCAATATCTTTAACCGGGCGCTGACAATTTCGTCCGCTTGGGTTACGCCGAAAAAGGCTTCCCGCAGAAAGTGCGACAATGCCAGCGCCATTGCAAAAACAAACAAGATTTGCTCAAACCGTACAAGCGGCGACAATGTCTTCCAAGAAAGGATCTCTGCCGAAAAAACGGCAAACCAAAATATAAAAAACAAAAGCAAAAGCCATAATTTTTTATAAAATCCCCCCATTCGGGACATGTAAATTTCGTCAGATGCCGCGGCAGACAGAGCATGTATCAGCCCGTTTAACGATAGCATCAGCAGGAAAAGCGGGAAACAGGCCGAAAAAGAAAACTGAGGCGTTGATAAAGACAAAGCATATAAAAACGCCCAAAAAAGCATGTTAAAGCAGAGCGTTTTTTCTTTTATGTCATCATAGATCAATGTTCCGCCCAGCGCATATACCGCCGAGAGCACTACCGCAGATGCAATGATCAAACGGCTGTATTCAAAAGCAGACAATAACGGCAGCGCTTTTTCATAAATCAATATTCCGACGACCGGAAGGCTGCTAAAGCTCAAAAAAATCAAACGGTTAAAGTTTAGATCGCGAAAACTCAAAAGCTGATTATGAAACAAAAACAATCCGTTTTTTATTAACAAACTTAACAAAAGCAATCCTGCGACCAGAGGAATGTGCTCGCCTTCCCGAGCATAGCGGGTCAAAACGGACAATTCGACCTGGTGAAACTGGCTGTAAATGACAGCAAAAGCCGTAAACAAGGCCATGTCGGAAATCAGGTCATAAAAAATATATGTTTTTTTGGCTTCGTAATCATTAATGACGTAAAGGGTTGTTATGCCGATCAGAAGAGCACTCATCATCAGGACAATCAGATTGTTGGCGCACAACAGCAGCAGCAAAAAAGCCAAATTAACACACATTAAACCGCCCAAACGCAGACGGCGTGTTTCCTGCCGGGAAAAAATATTGCCAAACAGGGCAAACAAAAGCACAATGCCCAGCGGCAACAGACCGGTAAAGTTGCGTTGATTGGCCGAAAGATTTATGTCAATATGCAAACTCTTATATTGTATCCAATGAAAAACAAACGGTTCTGCCGCGCCGACCTGATATGCCGGTACAAGCTGTAAGGCATAACCCGCCGTTACCGCAAACAGAATTGCCGAAAAGAATCGGGAATATTTGTCTTTTGGGAGAAAAAAAGAAATTCCGCCCAGCAAAGACAGCAATATAAACAAGTTTACCAACATCTTATTTGTCTTAAGCCATTTAACTGCGACCAATATAACAAAAAACAAGGGCTTTTAAAGCCCTTATTTTATTCTGACTGTGTATAAAACCTATTTTGCCAAAGCTTCCAAGCTTTTAACAATCCGAAGCGGCACTTTGTATTCGCGGGCGACTTCATCCCCGTCAATCTCTGCAATCAGAACCTCGTCCACAGATTTTAGCGGGGCTCTGGCTTTTTCATTAATTGCATCCAAAAACAGTGCACTTTCGCGGCTGCGGTACAAAAGAGCAACATCGCCGCCATCATATACCATACGCGGATTCTCAGGGCCGCCGTTACGGTATTTGATGATGATCAGAATTTCTCCGGCACCGTTTTGTAAAATATCGTATCTACCTTCTTGTTCTGAAATTGTATTATCAGCCATGACTTTCCTCATAAATTTATTATTCTGCAATCTTCTGATATTTTCAGTTTGGAGTGATGTTAACATATAATTATTAATAAATACAGCACAATTTTAATTTTTTTATTTTTTTTTGATTTTTTTATTGACTATCGTTCTTTTATCCCTTATACATACCTTCGTATTCAGATAAGGGTGCGTAGCTCAGTTGGTAGAGCATTTGACTTTTAATCAAAGGGTCTCGGGTTCGAATCCCGACGCGCTCACCATTTCAAAGATCTCTATTTATTAGAGGTCTTTTTTTGTAATATCGGGATTCGAGCCCGAGAACATGTTCAATTTCTATTATAACTTTTGTTTATTGTGCTAAGATTTCTCCAAAAGCTTAGTTTTATTGCGCTTCCTTATCCAATAATTTAATATAATTTGTATAATCCAATTCCTTGGCTCTAAATTGAGCATCATTTTCTCCAAATATATTACCGAAGCTACAATAGCTTTTCGACGAATATCGAAGCCAATACTTTTCATATTTTTTATTCAAAATTTTTGAATGTAATGTTGCAATCTTTACTTTTTGACCACCTCTTTCCATTTTCTCAATAGTGGCAACGAAACTATCAATTACTTTTTGGTAATTTATATCTAAGAAATGGATATTTTGACAAAGAACAATATTCCCTTTTTCTAAAAGTTTATCCGTTATATCAATATCTTGCAAAGTACAACGGGTATACATAAATATTGTATTATTCGTATCAGGAATTGCATATTTAACCCGTTCGTATCTATATTCTTTAAAAGTTCCGTATTTACTAACCTCTTGAATATTAGGAACGAGTTTTCCATCTTCCTCATGAAAAAAACGCTTTGGCAGATAAATCGGATTATATTCAGCGTCAGGGGTTGTGAAAGGACAACTTAACTGAAACCCTAAAGTGACAATTTTATCAAACGCTATAAGAGAAAAAGGAACCGCCAGAAATATAATCAAGTTACGAGTAGGGTTTGCTGATTTTTTATTCCAAAGGATGAAGGTTATTAAAACTGGAAAAAAATAAAAAATATCCAACAAGCCTGCAGTATAGCGATGTGATTTTACTGCAATAAAATATAAATATATTAAAAGGGCAAGTAGTGGTATAAAAACTATGTCTCTTTTTTTTGCTTTTATAATACATTGGCAATGCAAGCATAAAGACTATAAAGACAGCCCATAATGCAAACCAGGCAAGAGTATTCCAGATTCCCAATACGGCTTCACCACCAACATATACAAAGATTTCCGGTAAAGAAATGATCAACAAAACCAGATAAGTAATTTTGAAAATATTCAGCACTTTCTGTTTGGGAGGAAATAACTTCTGTATAATTGATTTAATTCTGCTCATCCTTGACTCCTGAAATAGCTTTTATATACGACAAAACCTTTGCCAGGTGGGCGGCAAAGGTTTGGTTAATGTAGAGGCAGGAGAGAAATATTATGTGGAGAATCAATCATAAAGAATAAATTCCGCTGACTTCGACTAAAAAGAATCATATTTCTCTCCTATAAGTTTTATGTTGTGATAGTAGCATCTATATGCGTGATGTCAAATGAAACTTGAGAGCAAGAGAAAGCTATTACGATTTTTATGTTGCTGTTTTACAAGCCGAAAACAGGCTGCTAATCAGCCTGTTTTTCTTTTTGCTTTTTGAGGATATCAATAATAACAAACTCTGATTTTGTGCCGGTTTTAAATTTCATTGCCCAATTGGAAAGACCGGAAGTAACAATAAAACGGCTTTTTCTCCGTTGTTCAAAGCCATAAGTCAGATCATTTGCCCCAATCCATTCGCCAACCTTGTTTAACGGAAAAAGTTGGCCGCCGTGGGTATGGCCTGAAAGTACCAGATCAACTTCTGCAGCGGTCTGATTATCATAGTCACCGGGCTGATGATCTAAGACTATTGTCATTTTGTTTTTATCCAACCCGTTCAACAACTCCTTCATCTTTGCCCGGGAGCTGCCGCGCTGTAACTCTGACATATCTTTTCGGCCGATGATATAAAAATCTTTTCCGATCAGAACGTTTTCATCCTGCAGAACTTTAATATTGTTTTTTTCCAACTCGGCAATCAGCTCACTGCCGGTAAATCCGCGGAGCTCCGGACTGTAATAACCTTTGTCATGGTTTCCGAAAGCAAAATAAACCCCGTAAGCGGTTTTTAGTTTTCCCAGAGCCTGACAAGCGGCAAGCATTTCAGCACGTTTTGTTCCGTCATCAACAAAGTCTCCGGCAATTACGACAATATCCGGTTTTTGCTGCTGCATTTGCTCCAAAAGCCCGGCAAATCCCTTGCTGTCAAAAGTTGTTCCGATATGAGAATCTGCAAACAGAATAATCCGCAAATTTTTAGAGACCTTGTCAGATTCAATAACATAAGAAGTCGTCCAGACATGATGATCAAGATACCAGCCGGCCGCCAAAGCAAAAATGCTGAGAATAATGGCCGTCCCTCCGGCATAATAACGCTTAAACGGTTGTTTTCTTATTTTTTGTGCAACATAAAAAACAAAATCACATAACAGCCAGAGAACCATAAAATGCAACAGGCAGATGACGGCGTTCATTAAGTTGAGCGTCAAACTAAGAATAAAGAAAACCAACAAAACGACTACGGCACCAATCAAATTGCGGCGCGTCCGGCTGCCACGGCTGAATTTTTCCGCGAATCCGAATTTGCTCACCCGGTTACCGACATAAATCAATCCGCTTCCGGTTAAAATGATTGTAATAGCCAGAATGATATACCACATTAACATTTTTTCTCTGCCTGTTTATATTATCACTTAAACAATTTCAATCAGCTCATACTGACGATTTCCCATTTTCAGCGCATCCATATATTCCAACTGGTGAAGACCCTTGCGTGATTCTATGCGCTCAATTATATCATGTTTATCTTTTTCCGGCAGTGCATAAACCATATCAACCGACGCCTGGTCGATGGCCAGAATGTCTGTTGACGCCAAAATTCCGAGATCGGGGCAAGTTGGCTTGGAACCATGGGCGTCGCAATCACAGTCAACCGAAATATTTTTTAATACATTAATATAAGTAATCTGTTTGCCAAAATGATCACAAACCGCTTTTCCGCCTTCTACCATTCTTTCCAGAAAAGGCTTGCCGAGCGGCCAACCGGCACCGTGCAACTGAGCTTTTCCCTTTTTTCCAGAAGCGCAGCCGATGGCAATATTTTTTAACGAGCCGCCGAAACCGCCCATTGCATGGCCTTTAAAATGTGTGTAAACAACCATGGAATCATAATTTTCAAGATGTTTGCCGACAGCCACTTCTTTTAAGCGTTTTCCACCTTTGACCGGCAAATAAATATCACCGTCAGCATCCATTATATCTACCGGGCAGAATGTCCAGCCGTTTGTTTTTAAGGTTTCCAAGTGGCCTTCCGTGGTTCGACGGGGGCTCGGATATAAAACATTACATTCCACAATCGTACTTTCTGGAATTTTGGCCTGCAATGCTTTGGCCAGTTCCCGCGGGAGCAGATTCGGACCGTGAGGTTCTCCGGTATGGAGTTTTATGGCTGTTTTGCCTTTGATGTTCTGATTTACTTTTTCATAAAGCTTTACCAGATTTTCCGGCGTTATATCCCGGATAAAATAGACTTTGGCTTTTTCCTGCTTTTCCGGCAGTGCTGCTCCGGCCGTGCTTATGCCAAACGCTTTTCCCCAAATACCGGCGACAACGGCGCTGACAGACAATTTGCAAAAATCTCTGCGATTCATCTTTTTTCTCCCGTTATTTAAGATGTTATCAGCATAACTTTTAAAGTACCCTCTAAGTCAAGATATTTTTTTTGCCTGTTTATCATTAAATTTTTCTATTTTATCCTATAAAAATGTTTTATTTTATGCCAAATTTTACCAAAAACAAAAAATCATAAAATTTCATTTATCCTTTATGCGTTCTACAACACGAGTCATTTTTTCAAAAATATTTTCCCCACAAATAGACAAATTAGCTTTCCCGAAGCATGATAAAAAAAATTATTTTCATGCTGAATCAATAAATTAAACAAGTTTTAACACTTTGCTTATATTCTATAGTTGTATTTGGTAATTTTTACTTTTTGAGGACTACAAGTGATGAAAAACTATACTGAAAATGATATTCGTGTTGCTGCTTACTATAACTGGCTGAACAACGGCTGCCAAAACGGTACGGATTTGCAAAACTGGAATGCTGCCATTCAACAATTGTCCAGCAAAATCAGCTGCTCCAGCAAATCTTCCTGCTCCACAAAATCCAGCAGCAAAGCTTGCTCCAGCAAAACTTCCGTAAAAAAAGCTTCCAGCAAAAAAACAAAAAAATAGGCTGAGCTTCTTTTAAAGTGTTGCAACCCCGGAATTTCCGGGGTTTTTTGTAATTAATTTGTTACAAGTTACAAAAAAGCCAAAGGCGTTATATACCTTTGGCTTTTCAAAATTTTTAAAGGCGGTTAATCATCCTCATATCTATGAGGGTTCCACACCGCTCCTTCTGCGCTTCCGACTTTTCGATAGAGGCCGTATTGATCTTTTTTGAAATAATCTTTTACGGTTTTTGCATATCTGACGTTTTTTTCATAAAACGTTTCTCCCGTCGGATTTTCAACAACAAGCTGATCCCCTTCCAAATAGAAGCTTCCGTTTTCAGAACGATCATCTTTTTGGTAGGCGTAGAATTTACACCGACTTTCCAGTACATAATACCATGGGCCTATTTTCTGTAACAGCCACACAGGATCGTTATAATTATAACTAATTGCCTCAATTCCGATGCTATTTGAAAATTCCGGCCCTGACGATCCTTGTACGTTCAAATCACAAAAATGAAATTTTACAGCCTTTTCAATGACAACAATCCTTCTTATGCCTGTTTTTCCGTCAATTACATCTTCTTTTGACCAACAATTCTGAACAGGATTTTGCGGTATCAGCATGTTATCCAGTCCGACGCATTTTAAGCTTTGGTTGACGGCAGGAAGAACATCTCCCAGCGTTTTTAAACTTTCTTTGGACGGCAGCTGGACGCCGACGGCCTTACAATACCCTAAAGCTTCTGCGCCTGATACGGCAAAACAAGGAAAATTAATCAACGACAAATAATTTCCCGAGGAATCTATCAAAATTCCTTTTTCCTGATCCCACTGGGTGGATATTGATACACTGTTATCTTTTAAAAGATAATCACCGGGAAGGATGCCAGAATAAAAATTTTGGCCCAATCGTCCATCCCCTCTCCATGCCCGTCTGTTTCCTATCGGAATCATTCGGTTTGCTGTTGCTAAATCTGAAATATTCATAATACAAATAATAATTTGATGTTGGGCATGGTTCTTAACACTTTAGCCGATATTTGTCAACTGACTATTTTCGGATATGACTGCCATAGTCCGTTCCTATGGTTCGTCCCAGACTTAATATCTTTTGTGCCAGCATGCTGCGGCTATGTGCTGGGATTTCATCTGCTCCGGCTTTTCCCGGATAAAGTTCATAGAGCCTGCGATACTCCCCTTCCGTCACATTCGGCATTACTACATTTGCGCCGGCTCGCAATGCGGCCATTCTTCCATCCGGATGCAGGCTTTCCATTGCCGTTGTTGCCGGAATATTAATATCCGGGAGCATTATCCGCATCACGGCCATTGTCCGCAAAGCCAATTCCAATGTTTCACCCTTTTCTTTAGACAATGGAGTGTCGGGATGCGGAATAAAAGGGCCTATGCCGGCCATGTCGATTTCCAACTCTTGCAAAAAAAGCAAATCGTTTGCAATGGATTCAAGCGTTTGTCCCGGAAGGCCGACCATAATGCCCGATCCAAGCTCATAACCAAGTTCCTTTATCATCAGCAAGCATTCATAGCGATGCTGCCAGCTCATTTGCGGATCAAGCCGATGATATAATTCTTTGTCCGTTGTTTCTATGCGCATCAGATAGCGGTCGGCACCGGCCTCGCGAAAGGCTTTATAATCCGCATAGCTGCGTTCACCGATACTTAACGTAACCGCGACGTCAAATTTTTTGATCTCGCTTATAATATGGCACATCCGTTCCTGATTGTAGTACATATCTTCTCCGGACTGCATGACAATTGTCTTAAATCCCATATCGGCAGCATTTCGGGCCGTCCGAATCACTTCTTCCGGTTCCATCCGGTAGCGACAGGCGTGTTTGTTGTCTTTGCGGATGCCGCAATACAAACAATTGTTGCGGCAGATGTTGGAAAATTCTATCAGTCCGCGCAAGTGCACTTCATCTCCGACATTTTTTCGGCGAATCTCATCTGCCTTCTTAAATAAATTTTGCTCGTTTGCTTCGTCCGCCAACAAAGCAATAATTTCCGCTTTAGTCAAATCCATTATATTTTTCCTTCTTGCACGAAGTCTAACTTTTGTTTTTTTATTTGCAACGGAAAAATGATGTTTTATAATTCCGGCAGAGGAAAAACATGGAAAAAGAAATTTTGGAAAAGCTGGAAAAGTCAAAGTTTCGCAGCAGTTTTAAATTAACAAAAAAATATAAAGATTATGTGCGCCAGAAAGGGAAAGCAGAAATCCGCCGCCATGCCGAAGATTTTATTGCCCGCCGACTGGCTCCTGCGGTTATTGAAAATGACGGAAAACAAACACCGATGCGTAATCATCCGGTATTTATTGCACAACATGCCACGGCCTGCTGCTGTCGGCAATGCCTTTACAAATGGCACGGTATCCGTCCCGGAACAGAGCTGACGCCCGAACAACAGAAAGATATTGTTGATCTGCTTATGGCCTGGATTGAAAAACAAATGGAAACAGACTAAAAAAACAGCATTTTGAAAAATGCTGTTTTTAAAAATTTACGAGACTGCCGCAAGATGCATTTCATAAATTTGCCTTAATCGGCTCTCATACGCCTCTTCCCTGCAGGTTAAAAACTCACAGGAATTATGTTCCAAATCATAAATTTCTGCTTTTAACCATGCTTTTAAGGCTTCTTTTTCCCTCTTATTCAACGTTGGCCAAATAAGTTTGAACGCGTCTATTCTCTGCCGGTCATTTTCTATTGCGCCATAGGCCTGCGGCAGTTGTTCATTCAATTTCCACCAAAGTTTTTTACCCAGGATTTGTTTTTTGCGCTCTTTTTTCAAGTTATAGCGCGAAATCATTGTCAATAATTTCATAAGCATTAAAAAAATTTAATTTATAATAATATTAAAAAGTGTTGTCATTTTAATAAAAAAATATCTCTAAAGCAAGCTTTTTCAGGGCATCCACCGGATTATGCCGGTTTGCGGATTGTTTTTGCGCCAGAGAGAAAATTCTTTCCAATCTTTCACCCCATCGCGAATTACAGCCATATAATATTCAATGCCGCCGATTTTTTCTTCTGCCGGCGTTTCATATTTCAGGCGGAGAATCGTTTCTTTTTGTGCCGGAGTCATAACGGCGCAAATTCGTTCGGCCTGTTTTTCAAAAAAACCGTCATATTCGGATCCGCGGCGAATATGCATCATGTCAATCTGCCACAAATTTTCTTCATTATCACGATACCAAGCATGCCATTCCAGACAGGCATCTTCTTCTGCCAGAAGATTTCCGTAAACTATTTTTTCAATTCCGGGAGATTGGGCAATTTGTGCCATAGCGTTAAAACTTTCCGCAATATCTAACCGGGGAGTATAAATGTGAAAATCAATATCGCGATGCGTTATCAGCAGCCCCATCCGCAGCGAGCCGACAAGATTGATTTCGGCTCCAATGCTTTGCCAAGCCTCGATAATTTTGCAATCCTTTATGACTTGTTTGGCTTTGAGTTGGTTCTTTCCTGCCAAATCCGTTATATCTTCCGTCATTTTGTTTTTCCGTTTATTAAAAAATTTATTTTATCATAAATCCGAAGCGACAAAAAGCAACCTGTTTGTTTTTTATTGACATTCTTCTCCGCTCATGTTTATCTTTGCCGGTAAAAAATATTATAAATCAATTATTTTATGGATATCGGCGTTATTATCAGCATTATTCTTTTCGGCGTTATTTTATATTTTCTTTTGGTTATTATCTGGAATGGTATTCTCATATTTTTGGGGATATTGCGGATTATTTGGCAGGTTGTAAGTTTTCCGTTTCGGTGTATATTTTATATCGGAGCTTTTCTGTTTGGACTGGGAAGCGAAATCTGGCAATATTTTTCCAACAGAAGATCAAACGAACGTCAGACAGAAAGTTCTTATGCCGGCAGAGAGGCGCGACAAGAAAATACAAATCACGGATTTGAAAATTCCGGCTCGGCTTCCGGAGAAAGTTCTTTTTCCGGCGAACAGCGACAAAGCTACAAAAGGCCAACAGCTGCCGACAAAGAAGAACAATATTTGCAAATCCTGGAATTGTCCCGTCAAACTCTTAGTCAGGAAAATTTAAAGAAAAATTACCGACGGCTGGCAAAGATGTATCATCCCGATAAAAATCCCGGCAACAGGATCATGGAAGAAAAGTTTAAACTTTTGGCCGAGGCTTATGATTATTTTTCGGAGAAAATTTAAAAGCTTTGCTCTGTTACGGAGCAAGGCTTTTTTGTTTATTTATCCGTCCGAGGACGACAGCCGCAATAATTTTGATTATACAAATCAAGTTCTTTTATCAGCCGGCAGCGCAGTTCCTGCATGCCATGTTTGCGTCCCTCTATATCAAAATACGGCACGCCGGTTTCGGACGAGGCTTTATCTGCCGCTGCATTAACCTGAGCCAGGTTTTTATAACGCGAAACGCCCAAGACTGAAGCAACGCCTGCAAAACCATTTGCTTTGGCGTATTCCATCACCCTTTTTAAGCGCATATAAAAACAAACAGAGCATCTGGCTCCGCGCTCGGGCTCGTTTTCCAGCCCTTTGGTCATTTCGCACCAATGATCGTTGTCATATTCCAACTCGATAAAGGGAATCTGATAAAGGCTGCATATCCGGCGGTTTTCTTCACGACGTTTGCAATATTCCGCATGAGGCCGGACATTTGGATTGTAAAACACAACGCTGAAATCATAAAATTGTTCTGCCAGTGTTTTGATAACCGCGCAAGAGCATGGCGCACAACATGAAAGCAAAAGAAATTTTGAGTTTTTGTCCGGCTGCATTTTTCAGAATCCTTCCTGGTAAATATTTTTCTCAAACTGCCATAAACGCATAGACTTGTCAATCTCGGCATTAAATTTCAGCACCGTGAATTATGATTACTTTTTTTGATGGGCTTATATTAAAAAAAGAGCAGTAAAAACTGCCCTTTTTTAAGTTTGTTACCATAAAAGCCCCTCTTTGCGCAGAGTTGAGCTTTCTTTTTTCAAAAAACGTATTGTCCTCAGAATATCATCTTTGGATAACGGATAAAGAAACTCTGCCATATTGCCGCTGGCACAACCGGTTGAATTGCAACAAGCGATAATCTGAAAAGCTATGCTGCCATAACCGTAATAAGCTGCATTATACGGCGTGATTATCAAAACATTTACAAAATTCTGAATCCAAAAAACCCGATCCAATATCGGAAGCCAGTTTTCAAAATCGCTGTCTTCAGTTTGATAATTCCATTTAATCACCAGAAAGTCGTTTCTCCGGCCTGCCGTGTTCAGCGCTTCGTCAACAGCAACCTGCGCAGATTTTTCGGCCTCTTCATCAAAACCAATGGCTTCCCGATTTTGCCGCTGCAGTTTGACAATCTCTTTTCTGCTATTTCCGGCAGCAATCAGCTTGCGCAAATTGCATGACCAATCCAAATGGAATCGGCCAAGATAGTATTCCATGACCATATATTGCCAATCGTTGATGGAAAATTCTTTTTTGGCATATTGCAAAGCTTTATACAAAACAGAATCTTCCACACGATTATATTCTGCTGTATCCGAGCGGTATGAAACCCCGATGTAAACAGGTTTGAAACCTTGCTCCAGTAGTTTTTCTTCTTCATCCCGGGTAAAAATATAAGGCTTTTCAAGCAACCGGAATGCCGCGCCGCAACTTTCCAAAACTTTAATTGTTTCGGCAACTACAATATTTCTTTCTCCGATAACAAAATAATATTTTTCTTCCATATGCGTAAAATTTAATAATTAATTTTGGTATTTTATTTTATGAAAAAATCTTTTTTTGTCAAGTCTGACAATTTATAAAACCATAATCAAGGTTCCGAGCGTTATCAGTCCGCCGCCGACAAGGACTTTCAGACTGACCGTTTCATGCAAAAAGACAAAGGCCATCAAAATAGTGAGCACAACACTGAATTTATCAACCGGAACGACTTTTGACGCGTCGCCGATTTGCAGTGCTTTGAAGAAAAACAGCCAGGAAGCACCGGTTGCTATTCCGGACAATATCAGAAACGTCCAGCTTTTTTGCGTAATGCTGCCGAGTTGATGATGTACGCCGGTGAGCCAGACAATTCCCCAGGCCATTATCAAAATAACAACGGTTCTGATTGCCGTTGCCAGATTTGAGTTGACGCCTTCAATACCGATTTTGGCCAGAATAGAAGTCAAAGCTGCAAAAAACGCTGACAATACGGCAAACAAAATCCACATTTCATTTCTCCATTTCTTCCAGTTTCTCGCTTGTTTCCAGCCATTCGCTTTCAAATCCGGCAATCTGATTTTCCAGGCGGGACAGCTCTTTTTGCCGGGTTATCAATTCGTCGGTTGACATACGGTTCTGAAAAGAGTTTTCAATTTCGGTTTTTTGCCGGTTTAGCTTTTCAAGCTCGCGTTCAATGCTGCGCAGGCGGGAGGAAAGGTCTTTTTTTAACCGGCGGGCATCAATTTTGGGTTCAGTCGGTTTGGCTGCGGTTTTGGACGCTTTTTTAAACGTATCTCCTTCAAACAACAATTTTTTATAATCTTCCAAATCTCCATCATACGGCTTGCAGGTATGATTTTTGACCAGCCACAAATTGTCGGCAATCAGTTCAATCAGGTGAATGTCATGCGTGATTAAGATGACCGAGCCTTTATATTCGTTTAACGCCCTTATCAAAGCTTCACGCCCGTCAATATCAAGATGATTGGTCGGCTCATCCAAAATCAGCAATCCCGGGCGTTCAACCGTCATGGCGGCAAAAAGCAGGCGGGCTTTCTCTCCGCCGGACAAACGGGAAATCTGTGTCAGGGCTTTTTCCTGCCCTAATCCGAATCTGGCCAGGTGAGCACGGATTTTGGTTTCGTGCTCCTGCGGCATTAGAGTTGTCATAAATTCCAGTGCCGTTTGTTCCATCGGCAATTCTTCCGCCTGGTGCTGGGCAAAATAACCGACCTTTAATTTTCCCAGTCGGCGTTCGCTGCCTTCCATCAGCGGCAACCGCCCGGACAACAGTTTTGCCAAGGTTGATTTTCCGTTGCCGTTGGCGCCGAGCAAGGCAATCCGGTCATTGTCGACGATTTGTAAGTTCAGCCTTTTTAAGACCGGAATGCCGTCATAACCGACTGTTCCGTTTTCAATTGTCAAAAGCGGCGGCGGGAGCTCGTCGGGTTCCGGAAAGTCAAAAACCGTCGCGGCGGCGTCTTCCACCAGTTCCACCGTTTCCAGCTTTTCCAGCATTTTTATCCGGCTTTGCGCCTGCTTGGCCTTAGTTGCCTTATATCGAAAACGGTCAACAAAAGACTGCAGATGACGGCGACGCTGCTCAATTTTTTCTGCCCGGCGAGCCTGCACTTGTTGCTGCAGAGCGCGGGTGGTTTGAAAAGTGTCATAATTTCCGGCATAGGTTATCAGATGCTTGTTATCGAAATGGATAATATAATTGCACAACGAATTCAGAATATTCCGGTCGTGGCTGATAATCAACAAGGTGCCGCGATATTTGCGCAAATGGCTTTCCAGCCATATACCGGACTCCAAATCCAGGTGATTGGTCGGCTCGTCCAGCAGCAAGATATCGGACGGCTGAAACAATGCGGCCGCCAGGGCTACCCTCATCCGCCAGCCGCCGGAAAATTCTTTTACCGGACGCGTTAAATCTTCCTGCTTAAAACCAAGGCCGCTTAAAATTTCCGCAGCGCGGGCCGATGCCGCTGAGGCACCCAACACGTTTAACCTTTCATGGATTTCCGCCGCCTCTTCCGCCCCGGCATTTTCCAAGCGTGCCAGCAGCATGCTGCGTTCCTTATCCTGAGCCAGCACAAAATCCAAAAGGGGCATATCCAGCCCGGATAATTCCTGCTCCACAAATACAACCCGGCTGCCGGACGGAAAAGATATATCGCCGTGTTCGGTTTCCAGCTCTCCTTTTAAC
This sequence comes from uncultured Alphaproteobacteria bacterium, assembly GCA_944390885.1. Lineage (GTDB taxonomy): Bacteria > Pseudomonadota > Alphaproteobacteria > RF32 > CAG-239 > MGBC133411. Next base: position 34,245 of record CALXRP010000009.1, on the reverse strand, counting down.
ACGCGGAAGAGCGTTGATTTTCCGCAGCCGTTGGCCCCGACCAAACCGACTTTCCAGCCATCGGCAATATGCGCCGATGCATTCTCCAGCAGCGTTTTGGCTCCTATCCTGACGGTTATGTCGTTAATGTCTATCATAATAACCGCTTGATAGCATATCACATTTCAGAAGTAAAGCGCTATCTACGCCTTATAACTATCAGAATTTCGGTATCTTTTGTTTGTTGCTCGGATCAGGCGGTACGGCGTTTGGATTTTAAATGAAGAAGACTGGCAGAATCCGCATCCGGTTCCGGCCAGACCGAAGCCTGAGGCCCGCCACAGAAGCGATTTTTTATCCCGGCGCCGGAAGAACAATCACATTTGGGCAACGGAGACATTTCTGCTTTGGCCTTTCCACAGCATCCGGACGGCATTGTTCTCCCCTGCTCAGGGCAGCCGCAGATTGTCGGACGGGGCATTCTTCTTTCCGGCTGTACTCTATTCGGACGCATTTCCGGAAGTTTTCGGATAGGCGGGCAGTTGATGACAGTCGGCGCCGTGCAGACCGGATTTTTGAAAGCGACGACAATCTGCTGCGGGTCTACCCGGCCCGAAGCGGCAAACATAAACAATTGTGAAAAACCGACTCCTGCCAGAAACAGCAAAATGCCGCCGGCAGCATATATTCCTGTCTTTTTCTTATCCATCTTCTTCTCCCTGCAAAATTACTTTTTTTCATAAGTAAGCAGGGAAACAAGTTATTCAAGGTTAGCCAATGGGCTATGTCCGGTGGCAAAATCTTTGACAATCAGCGTGGTCACCGGGGCCTTGGAATGTTTTTGAAAAATCAGACCATGTCCGAGGCAAAGCCCGACATTGACATTTAAATCGGTATTCATAGAGTTGAGATAATCGGCCTGAAACGCCGGGTCGCAGCTTGAGCCTTTATGGTCTTTGGTAAAGTCACACAAATCCAATCCGCCTTCCCGGCAATTGACGTGAAAGACCTCCAACCCACCGGCAGACAGCAGGTTTATCAGTTTCGGAATATATTTTTGCATACAAATACAGTTGGCAATGCCAATCCGCCGGTATCCCATTCCTTTGGCATAATTTATCAGCTCCTGAATACGGGACTTGTTCAAAGCCTCGTATGTGATTTCCATTTCTTTTAAGTCTTCTGCAGTGTAATGTTCTTTCATATTTATCCCATTATCATATTTATTGTATTGTAGATTATATTACCAAAGAAATTGCCGATTGTATCCCAGCAATATTTTACGCCGCCGGTAAACTTTTGCCATAAATACCGGACATAAGAATATTTATTTTCAAGTTCATCAGCTGTCCAAACGGTTTTGTCAGCAAAGCGAACCTCGGAAATCCGGCAGCTTTTATCCCGGCCGAAAAAGGAATTAATGTTAATCTCATCGCCGGTTGCAGTGTTTTGCAAAATGTAGTCGTTATTGCTGCGAAAGACGCTTATATCCTGCGGAGACACACCTTCTTCAAACAAAATAACACTTTTTTTAACTCCTGCTTCCGACTCATAACAGTCGTTGACAATGTCTTTTCCCCAGTCTACTTCAAAAGAATAAACATTATTTCCGGCTCCTCCAAACAGTCTGTCATCTCCGCTTCCTCCCACAATAAAATCGTTGCCGTCTCGTCCGTATATGGTATCGTTACCGGCATAAGCGTTTATAAAATCGTCTTTAGCCGTTCCTTCAACCGTATCGTCTTCCAGCGTTATCATCGGCTTATTTTTACCGATGTTGGCAAAATAATTTTTCAGCGGCCCTCCCGGATTGTTCTGGGCATATTGTGGAAAAGCTTCAAGCAATATTTTGGCTCCAAAATAGTTTAGAATCAGGTTTTCAAAATCCTGCAACAGAATCTGTCCAGATGTAAAATCTCTTTTGGCATATTGATGTTCCAGATACTTTACCGCTTCAGAAATATTGGTTTTCCATTTTTCCTCTGTCGGATCATATTTAAAAACGATTATTTCTGCCAGAGTTCTGAACTCATATTCCTGAGAAAGAAGACGGAGATAAGCTGAATTTCTTAAATCAGAATATGCTCTTTTTAGATATCGTGCGGCTTCAGGGCGGGGATTTTGCGGTTCATCGTGTTCCCAATGTTTATTATGATATTTTCTGCCCACTGCATATTCAACAGCAGCCAGCTGGCGGGCATCCATCGGATTTTCTTTCAGGCTTGTCGGCTTTCTGCTTTCCGGCGCAATATTTTCCGCACTCGCCCAGCGGTATAATATATTGTCGACGATATGCATTCTTTTTTCATAATCATGTTCTCTATAGAATTGTTCTAATAGACCATTAAATTCCGGAAAAGGATTTCTATTTATTATATCATCCAGACGTTGGAAAGCTATTTTCGAGCGTGCTTGACTTTCTGCCGTTTCTTCGGCTTGCACCGGTAAAGCAAACAATCCCAACCAGACTAAAAATATTATGCTTAAATTGAGTTTCATTACTCTCTCCTTTAGTTAACTATGAAGAATAAATATTAATTTTTTAATAACCCTAATTTTAAACGCTTCTTTCATTTTTTTATTTCAGACTCTTGATAAAAGAATCGAAGTAAAGGACAGAAAAATCATGAAGATTGCCGGAATCGAAATTAAAGGCTTGTCGACGGACTCCCGCCTGATTAAGCCGGGATATCTCTTCGGGGCGCAAGACAGCGAGAAAGCCCCGGCATCGGCATATATTCCGTCGGCCGTGCAAAACGGTGCGGCGGTTATTATCTGCAAACCGGAATATGTTGACGAGAAGACTTATCCGAAGGTTAAATTTATTGCAAAAGAGAATCCGAACAAGGCTTTTGCCGAAACAGCCGCCGAATTTTACGGCCCGCAACCGGAAAATATTGCAGCGGTTACCGGGACCAACGGCAAGACATCGATTGCCGATTTTGTCCGCCAAATTCTGACCATGATGAATCTTAAAGCGGCAAGCATGGGAACGCTCGGACTGATTAAAGGCCGTGAAGCGCCCATTCCTTCTCCCAACACGACGCCGAACGCCGCCGTAATTGCCGAAGAACTCGCCGGGCTGAAAAAAGAAGGTTATGACTATGCGGTTATGGAAATGTCGAGCCACGGTTTATGCCAATATCGTACGGGCGGCGTTCATAATGTGAAAGTGGCCGGCTTTACCAATCTGACCCGCGACCATCTTGACTATCACAAGACTTTTGAAAACTATCTGGCTGCCAAAGAAATTTTGTTCCGGGAAGTGCTTGTTCCCGGCGGGACAGCCGTTTTGAATGCCGATATTGAGGTTTTTGAGCATTTGCGCAAGGTTTGCGAAGAACGCGGAAAACGCATCATAACTTACGGGCACAACGGCAAAGAATTGAAGCTTTTGCAAGCCGTTCCGACCATTGACGGACAAAAATTAAGGCTTGTTTTTTATGGAGAAGAGAAGGAGATATTTGTTCCTCTGGCCGGAGAATTTCAGGCGATGAATGTGCTCTGTGCTTTGGGCATGGCTTCTGAACTGACAGGAAAGCCCGGGGAAGTTTTAGGACATATCAGCCAGATCCACGGCGCCAAAGGAAGGCTCGATCTGGCCGGCAGAACAGCTGACGGAGCGGCCGTTTATATTGACTATGCCCATACGCCCGACGCTTTGGAAAACGTTATCCGTGCCATGCGTTCTCATTGCCGCGGCAAACTGCACGTTTTGTTCGGCTGCGGCGGCGACCGTGATGCCGGCAAACGTCCGATTATGGGAAAAATCGCCAATGATCTGGCCGATGTCGTATATGTGACGGATGATAATCCCAGAACCGAGGATGCCAAAAAAATCCGTTCGCAGATTATGGCTGCCTGCCCGCGCGGCATTAATATCGGGAATCGGGCCGAAGCAATCAAAACCGCCATGGCCGCCCTGCAAAAAGATGATATTCTGATTATTGCCGGCAAAGGGCATGAAACCGGACAATATATCAACGGGCAGATTTTTCATTTCAGCGACCATGAAGAAGTTTGTAAGAATTTGAAATAAAATGTATCGGGATAAATCCGCAGGTATAAAAAAATTAACTAATCTTTGGAGATTTCTGTTATATAATGGCAGAGAATTGTGATTTTAACAGTAACGAAAGGGGTAGTGGCAACATGAAAAAAGAAGTTGTTGCGAATACTGAAAGAAAGTTTGACAACGGCGCCCAAAGCATTGACGATTTGAATGCTTTGATTGCCAGAGTCAGCGAGGCTCAGAAAATTATGGCAACGTTCAGCCAAGAACAGGTGGACAAGATTGTCGAGGCCATGGCGATTGCCGCCAACAGCCACCGTATTCCGCTGGCAAAAATGGCTGTGGAAGAAACCGGTATGGGTATTGTGGAAGATAAGGTGATTAAAAACCATTTTGCTGCCGAAGAGGTTTATAACAAATACCGTCATACAAAGACCTGCGGCGTTATCGAACATGACGCAACCAACGGCATTACCAAAATTGCCGAGCCGCTCGGCGTTATTGCCGGTGTTATTCCGACGACCAATCCGACGTCTACCGCCATTTTCAAAAGCATGATTGCCCTCAAGACCCGTAACGGTATCATTTTTTCGCCGCACCCGCGTGCCAAGAGATGCACGGTTGAGACAGCCCGCCTGATGCTGGAAGCCGCCGTTAAGGCCGGTGCGCCTGATAACATTATCGGCTGGATTACAGATCCGACGATTGAACTTACGCAGCATTTGATGAGCCATGACGGCATTGACCTGATTTTGGCAACCGGCGGTCCGGGCATGGTCAAATCGGCTTATTCTTCCGGTAAACCGGCTCTTGGCGTCGGCGCAGGAAACGTTCCGGCCATTATTGATGAAACGGCCGATATTAAAATGGCCGTCAGCTCCGTTTTGATGAGCAAAACCTTTGACAACGGCATGATTTGCGCTTCCGAACAATCTATTATCGTTCACAAAGACATTTATGACGCCGTTAAAGAAGAGCTGCAATATCGCGGTGCTTATATCCTGAACAAAAAGGAAAAAGAAAAAGTTGCCCAGACGATTGTTATTGACGGCAAACTGAACTCGAAAATCGTCGGACAGCCGGCTTATAAGATTGCCGAAATGGCCGGCGTTAAAGTTCCGCAGGAAACGAAAGTCCTTATCGGCGAAGTTGAAAAAATCGGCAAAGAAGAAGAATTTTCTTATGAAAAACTGTCGCCGGTTCTGGCCATGTACAAAGCCAAAGATTTTGAACAAGCTGTCTTTATGGCGCGTGATCTGGTTAATTTTGCCGGACCGGGGCACACTTCCGTGCTCTATACGGCCGATCATAACAAAGACCGTATCGCCCGTTTCAGCGAAGTTATCGAAACCGGACGTATGCTTGTTAACACCCCGTCTTCACAAGGCGGTATCGGTGATTTGTACAACTTCCGCCTTGACCCGTCGCTCACTTTGGGCTGCGGTTCCTGGGGCGGTAATGCAGCCAGCGAAAACGTAGGAGTAAAACACTTGTTGAATATTAAAAATGTTGCGGAAAGACGCGAAAATATGCTCTGGTTCAGAGTTCCCCCGAAAATTTACTTCAAACAAGGCGCTGTTGGTTTTGCGCTGCGTGAGCTCTGCGGTAAAAAGAAGGCGTTGATTATTACTGACAAACCCTTGTTCCAGCTCGGTTATACCAACAAAATTACTTCCGTTCTGGAAGATATGGGCATTGCGTACCAGATTTTCTCCGAAGTTGCGCCGGATCCGGATACGGATACCGTTAACCGCGCTCTGGTTATGTGTCGCAGCTTTGAACCGGATGTTATTATTGCACTCGGTGGCGGTTCTCCGATGGATGCAGCCAAAATCGTTTGGCTGATGTATGAGCATCCGGAAGTTCAGTTTGAGAATCTGGCCATGCGCTTTATGGATATTCGTAAACGCGTCTGCATGTTCCCGGATTTGGGTTCTAAAGCTTATATGGTCGCCATTCCGACCACATCCGGTACCGGCTCGGAAGTTACGCCGTTTGCCGTTATTACGGACTCCAATACCCACATCAAATATCCGATTGCCGATTATGCTCTGACGCCGAATATGTCCATTATCGACCCGGATTTGGTTTTGACCATGCCGCGCGGTTTGGCTGCCGCCTCCGGTATTGACGCGCTGACCCATGCTCTGGAAGCTTTGGCCTCCATTATGGCAACGCCGTTTACCGATGGTATTGCTTATGAAGCCATCCGTCTGATTTTTGACAATCTGGAACTCTCGGTCAACGACGGTGCCAACAATCCGAAAGCCCGCGAGAATATGCATTATGCCGCAACGATGGCCGGTATGGCATTTGCTCAGGCCTTCCTCGGCGTTTGCCACTCGATGGCTCACAAACTCGGCAGTGCTTATAATATTCCGCATGGTATTGCCAACGCGTTGATGATCAGCGAAGTCATCAAATTCAACGCCAATGACAAGCCGACCAAACAAGGAACTTTCTCACAGTATCACTATCCGGAAGGCAAGAGAAGATACGCCAAAGTGGCTGAATTCCTGAATTTGGGCGGTAAGAATGACGACGAGAAAGTTGCCAACCTGATCAAGGCCGTTGAAAAATTAAAGAAGAGCATCAGCATCCCGGCTTCCATTAAAGAATGGGGCGTTGATGAGAAGACTTTTCTTGACAATTTGGATGAATTGTCAGAACTGGCGTTTGATGACCAATGCACCGGAGCCAACCCGGCTTATCCGCTGATTTCGGAAATCAAACAAATGTATCTGAACGCTTATTACGGCAAAGCGTAATTCGTCCGTAAGATGCTAAAAGGGAGGATTTGTTCCTCCCTTTTTTATTTTCCTGATATTTTTCTTTTGTTATTTTCGGGGTCTTTTCTTTTTTAGTCATCCCCGGGCACTTTATTTTTTAGTCATCCCCGGGCTTCGACCCGGGGATCCAGGTTAATAATAAAGCTAATTTATTAATGTGGATTGCCGGGTCAATAATAAAGCCAATTTATTAACGTGGATTGCCGGATCAAGTCCGGCAATGACATTAGAAAAAAAGCCCGGCAATGACGGTGCTTAAAAACAGTTCCCCCTCTTTGCTAAGAGGGGGATAGGGGGAGTTAGAAATGCCCTTTAACGAGTACTTCTTAGTCTTTGTGAAAAAGAAGAAATTAAAAACACTATATGCCTTCTTGCCGTCTTAGCCTTGCGCTTAGACGGCCTGAACTTTTTCACGAAGACTTAGAAAACGAGTTCAGGGCTAGCTTTTTTGGGCTACTTTTGTAGCATGACAGAAGTAGCGAAAACAAATACCTCAGTAAAAAACAAGAAACAGGAAAGAAAAAATCTCCCTCGGGGGATATGAAAAAGGGGGAAACAAGTTCCCCCTTTCCCTTTAATTTTCTTACGAAAATTAGAACAGTTGCAATACAGCCTGAGAAGCCTGAGAAGCCAAACTCAAAGAGTTGACCGCCAGCTGCTGTCTGGTCTGCAGTGCCAGCATGTTTGCACCTTCTTCGTTCATATCGGCCAAGGTCAGTTTGTCTGCACCTTCTTCCAATACGTTAATCAGGTTTTCCGTAAAGTCTTCACGGGTTTGAACGATGGAGTAGTTGTTACCAAAGTCGCTGGCCATCGAACGCAGTTCCCTAATTGCGCCTTCAACTTGCGTAATCGCGTCATCAATGGCCGTATCTACATTCCAGCCACCTTTTTCAACCATCTCAAGACCAAGACCTTTGGAAGAAGCATCAACACCTTTAATTTCAATAGAAGAAGAACGATCTTCATTGAAAATGACTTTCAGATCGTTTTCCTGCAACAGGTTAATACCTTTGTAGGAAGCATCTTTAGCCAAAGCGTCAATCTGCTCCAGAACTTCGTTGTATTGTTCAACATATTTGTTACGTTCGGCAATAGCTTCTTCATCAGTAACTTTCGTATCAATCGTACCGCCGAAAGAAGAACCGAGAACTTCGTCAACAGCATCATCGCCGAATACGACAATCGGTTGTTCCGCCGTGGCTGCCGCTCCGGTTTCTTTAGCCGTAACGACTAATTTACCGTTTTCAAGCGAAGCCTTAACATTGGCATTTCCATTAATCTTTTCCATAATTGCATTAACATCGGAATTTGCATCAATTTTTATTGCCGTAGCTTTTTCAGCGCCGGTTGCAACCGTATCAGCAGCAGCAACGGAAATCGTTTTGCCTTCGCCGCTAATTTTCAATGCGCCGGAACCGCCATCAGTAACTGTGAGGCCAAGGTTCAGATCATCAATCGCGGCTTTAATAAGCCCTGCATTAGTGGCCGCATTGGCACTGGCACCTTGATCAAAAGTTATTTTATGTTCTTTACCGTCAACAACCAAAGTCAGTTCGCCTTTTCCAGCAGCACTACTGGCTGCTGCCGTAATATTGACCTCTTCCATATTTGTACGAGTATCAATATAGATATTTCCGGCTTCTTTTGTTTCTCCGCTCGGTTCTTTAGCCGTTGAAACTTTGGTTTTCATGTTGTTAGAAATATCGCGGGCAGAGTTGGCAATAGATTTTAACTGCTCGGCAAAAGAGGTAATGGATTCAATCGCCTCGTTGGCAGCCTGAATCGTCTGAATACCCTGACCCATGCTGTCCAACAAAGAGGACAAGTCAGAAGCGCGGTTAGTCAAGGATTGTGCGGTATAATAAGAAGACGGATTATCAATCGCGGAGTTTACCTTTTTACCGGTAGACAACCGTTCCTGAGTTTGGTCCATCAAATCCTGGGTTTGTTGCAAGGACAGCAGGTTAGAACGCATACTTGCAGTAAGTGAAATATCAGCCATTGTTTTTCTCCAATTCTTTGGAACACATATTGTGTTTAGGTTAAAACCATGTGATTGTCTTTCTGACAATACAAGGTTTAATATATCATAAATTTGGGGTTTTATCAACCTGTTTCTACCCCGATAGAATCGGATATAAGATTTTATCAAGATATTTCAAGTAGATGACAACCAAATTATTTTTCTCCGACTCGGTCGAAGAAATCTAATCTGCCTAAAAAGATAACGGAAATTTATTAATATATAGCTAATATTTCGGCTAGTTTTCCGGAGTCGCACGGTAAAAAAAAAGCCCTGACAAAAAATCAGGGCCCCTGCAGTCCTTGCATAAAGGAGAAACCGGTTATTTTTGCGTGCCGCTCAATGTCTCGCCAAAAAATTCGTTTTCTTTTTCCACCAGTTTACCGGCGCATTTGATGGCGGCGTAATACTCGTTTTTCAAAATATTCTCGCTAATCGGCATAATATACGGAATCAGACTCGGCGCAGCGTTTTGCAGATCGCGGACATATTCCACATACAAATTCTGCAGCTCCCGGTTGCCCTTTTCCAGATACATCTGCTGTACCACAAAATAAACGCGTTTGGACGGTGTGTTGGCCTCTTTTTCGCGCATAATAAACTTTTCACGCAAGATGGGCACATTGCCGTCAATATAAAAGCGGGTTCTTTCCCCGTCATTGGTAATCAGCGATGCGCCGATGATAATGCTCTCATGCGGCTTAAGTTCGATTTTCAAAGGCATGGCGTTCTCCCTTATAGTGTTATTTTAAGCTTTTCGCTTAATCAATTATTAATAAACTATAATAAAATTATTTTTTTTGCAAATCTTTATTTTATTTGTTATAAGGGAACTTATGTTATAGCAAAAAAGGGAAGAAATATGAATCAACTGCTGAATGCCTGGAATGAAAAAGAAAAACAGATATATCTTGCGGCTTTGTCTTATGTGCTGACAACCGGAGATACCAAAAGCGAACAGCGCCGCGAGTTTATGAAAAACAAGGCTCGCGAGGTAAAAATCCCTTTGGCGCAGATAAAAAAAGTAAAGACATCGGAAGAGCTGATTGCCATGCTCGGGCAGATTCACAATATCAAAATCAAGCGCTTTATTGTCCGCGATATGATTTTGATGACGCTGGCCGACCATGACCTGACCGATTCTGAAATGCACAATATTTATGACATTTGTGCAGCTATCGACATAAAGCCCGAGAAAGTGGACGACTTTTTTCTTTGGGCGGCCAAAGGGCTGGAATGGCAGATTGAAGGCAACCGCCTGGTTGAAGAAGACATTTAGTTTTTTGGGGACGAGATGGCCGAAGCTCCTGTTTATACCATAAAAGGCGCTGCGCTCAGCTTTGGTGCCAATCAGCTGTTTAGCAACGTTGACCTGTATATCAACCGCGGCGACAAAATCTCTTTGGTCGGGCGCAACGGCTCGGGAAAATCGACGCTCTTAAAAGTCATTTCCGGCGTGCTTGAGCCGGATTCGGGCGAAATCTTCATTCAGCCCGGCATCAAAATCGCTTATATGCCGCAGGAGCCGGATTTTTCCGGTTATCAGACCTTGCGCGACGTGGTCAAATCCGGCCTGCCGCAAAATGACGAAAACCTGGATTATAAGGCCGATATCCTGATTGGCGAGTTCGGAATTGCCGAGTCGCAACATCCAGAGCAGTCTTCCGGAGGCGAGCGCAGAAAAGCCGCCCTGGCTAAGGCGCTTATCGGCGAACCGGATATCTTGCTGCTGGACGAGCCGACCAATCATCTTGACATTGCCACAATTGAAAAGCTTGAAAAAATCATCAAAAATTTTGCCGGCGCCGTTGTGCTGATTTCTCATGACCGGATGTTTTTGAGCAATGTTTCGCAAACAACCTTTTGGCTGGACAGAGGTATTCTCCGCCGCAACAACAAAGGTTTTAAGTTTTTTGAAGAATGGCAAAATCAGGTCATTGACCAGGAGATTATCGAGCAAAAATATCTGAACAAAAAAATCGAGGAAGAAACCGAATGGCTGCACAAAGGCGTAACCGCCCGCCGCAAACGCAATATGGGCAGACTGCGCCGGTTGCAGCAGCTGCGGCAGGAGCGCCGGGAGCAGATTAAGCAGATCGGCAGCGTTAATCTGAATGTGGAAGAAGGCAGTTTTCGCTCCAAAATGGTTATTGAGGCCAAGCATTTGTATAAATCTTTTGGCAGCCGCGAGATTGTTAAAGACTTTTCCACCCGCATTATCAAAGGCAACAAAATCGGTATTGTCGGCCCGAACGGCGCTGGAAAAACAACGTTAATCAAGCTGTTGACCAAACGTCTGGAACCTGACAGCGGCTCGGTGCGGATCGGCAAAAATCTTGAGGAAGTTTATTTTGACCAAAACCGTATGACGCTTGATTTGAACAAAACCCTGTGGCAGACCTTGTGCGACAAAGGCGACCATATTTTTGTGCACGGGCAGTATCGCCATGTTGTGGCTTATCTGAAAGATTTTCTCTTTCGGCCAGATCAGGCAAATTGTCCGGTTTCGGCATTGTCGGGCGGAGAGAAAAACCGGCTGATGCTGGCCGTATCGCTGGCCAAGCCGTCAAATTTTCTGGTTTTGGACGAGCCGACCAATGATCTGGATATGGATACGCTCGATTTGCTGCAAGAGGTGTTGGACGATTATCAGGGCACGGTGCTGATTGTCAGCCACGACCGCGATTTTCTTGACCGGGTGGTCAGCTCGGTGATTTATATGAAAGGCGACGGAACGGTTTATGAGCACGCCGGAAGTTATTCCGAGCTGCTGCAAAAGCTGCAGGAAAAAGCCGAACGTATGCCGGAGAAAAAAACAGTCGTCAAAAAGGTTGAAAAAAAGCCGGAACCGGAAAATAAAAAAACGGCAAAACTGAGCTATAAACAGCAGCGTTTGCTGGAGGTTTTGCCGCAGGAAATTGCCAAAGCCGAAGAAGAAATCAGCCTTTGCGAAAACGAATTGTCCGATCCGGATTTATATGCCAAAAATCCGGCACGTTTTGCCGAACTGAGCGCCAGACTGGCCGCTTTGCAAAACGAAATCGAAACAAAAGAAAACGAATGGCTGGAAATTCAGATTCTTAAAGAAGAGCTGGAAAACGCATAGAAAATCCGCTTGCAAAATCCTTATATTGCATTAATATAATACCCGCAGCCAGGAGACCGGTTGTGGTGTCTAGAAAACATCTTGTAAACTATTCCGCTTCGGCGGAGTATCCGATATAAGCGTGCCTGCACGACGAATAGCCACGACTGTACCGTACAGTTTTTGAGCTCCACCGCCAGGAAGAAAACTTCCGGCGGTTTTGTTTTTAACAAATTTAAGGAGCGAAAGAAATGTTATCAAGAAAATATAGAAAAGAATGGTTCAAGACTTTCCGGAGTTATTGTAATGCGGAGTTAGACCGGATGATGACGGAAAAAGGGCTGACCAACAACGAATTATCCAACCATATAAACTTTATGAAAGGTCGGATAGAAAAACTGAGAAGAAACACCTGCCATGTGAGAATGGAAGAATATGTATATTTGTTTTCATTTCTGGATAAGGTCATGGAAATAAAACTCATCGACGCGAAATGGATTGCCAGGTCAAGCCCAGCAATGACTATAAAAAAGGAGTCTGGGGATGACCTGCACGGCAGGCGCGCGGCAAATTGACAGCTCTGTGCTGCAGAGGCCGCGTTGCTCCGGTGGGGGTTTGTGAAGAGTGTAAAGGTACTGTCATTCTCGGGCTTGACCCGAGAATCCAAATTAATAAATTGGCTTTATTGTTGATCTGGATCCCCGGGTCGAAGCCCGGGGATGACATAAAAACACAACCCGGCAATGACACAAGAAAAGAAAGCCCGGGGATGACATAAAAAACACAACCCGGCAATGACACAAGAAAAGAAAGCCCAGGGATGACTAAAAAAAACGAAGTCCGGGATAACAATAAAAAACAAAGTGCCTGCGGGACAAAATAAAAAAAGGCCGCTTGCAACGGCCTAATTGATTTGTTTATTCAACGGATTGAATCTTAGCAACATGGTTTGCCATTTATCATATTTCTCCGGATATTTCTCCGACAGTATCTTATATGCCGGTTCGCAGATATAGACAGCACGTCTGGCGCTATCTGCCACCGAGCGGAAAAAGCTGTCCGAATTATAGCGTGACATATCCAGAATGTCCACATTGCGGACGCTGCCGTCCTGATTCAACGTTGCGCGGATTTCAATAATCATATTTTCAATGCCCATGGCACCAGGGTCGAGATTCCAACAAGCCCGCAAGCGTCCGGCCAGAGCATCCATTTCCGAGATACTCAGTTCGCTAAAGTAGTTTCCGCCGGTACCGCCTTCCACACCCATATTTTGGACTTTGGTTCCTTCTTTGATGGTGGCTTCTTCATCTTCCGCCCCCAAATTCTTTTCCATCTCATCAACCGAGGCCAACAAGCTCTTTAACGGATTGGCCAGCTTTGGTTTTGATTTGTCCTCCGGTTTTGGAGGTTGTTTTTTGGGTTCTGCCTTGGGTTTTGGGGCTTCTTTTTTAGGCTGAGGCTTTGCCTGCGGCACTTTGGGCTTGCGGGGCTGCGGCGCAACCAGAAAATCTTTTTTGATTTCTTTCGGAGCCTCTTCTTTTGCTTCTGCCTTTTCTTTAGCTGTTTCTTTAGGTTTTTGCTGCGGTGCTTCTTCCGGCTCGTCTTTGGAATAGCTGTTCTCTGCCTTCTTTTGCTTTTGTGTGGCAGGTTTGTCTTCTTTACCAAATTTTGCTTTGGGCGGCAGATTGGTCATTTCCGAGATTTTGACATCTTGCAAATCAACGATAATCGGCACCTGGTTTAAGGTCATTTTGTTTGACCAAAACAGCGGCAGGTCTATCCAGAAAAGGAAAAAGACCAGCAGGTGTAATGCGATTGATTTTTTAAGTGCCTGCTTCATCGGTGTTATTTTTTCTTTACCATCCGGGGTTTGGGTTCGGTTTTCAGGCCGACTTTTTCAAATCCGGCCTCTTTCAAAATTGCCATCAGGCCGATAACCCGGCCGTATTCCGCGCCGGTATCTCCCGATATGGTAACGCTCAATTGGGCATTTTCTCCGCGGATGGCTTTGAGTTTTTCCACAATCTTATCCGCCGGAATTTCGGTCTGGCCAATGTAATAATAGCCCTCTTTGTCAACGCTGATGTTTACCGAGGTTTCTTCACCCTCCAACGCTTTGCCTCCGACTTTCGGCAAATCCAACGCAATGCCTGAGGTCATCAGCGGCGCGGCGACCATAAAAACAACCAGCAAAACCATCATCACATCCATCAGATTGGTCATGTTGATGTCGGCATTGCGGCGGCTGCAGCGGGCATCGCGGCGCGTTTGGTTTTGCTGATAGTAATATGTCATCCTTATTCTCCTGCCATTTCCGCTTTGATGGCGGTATCGTCAATCTCACGCGATAAGATGCTGGAAAATTCGACCATAAAATTCTCCAGGCGTTTGGCATAGCGGTCAATATCCGACGTGATTTTGTTATAGGCCACAACGGCCGGAATGGCGGCAATCAGCCCGAATGCCGTTGTAAACAGGGCCTCGGCAATACCGGGGGCCATAGCCGACAAAGAATTGCTCTGTGTGGCAGCAATGGCATTAAAGCTGTTGATAATTCCCCATACCGTGCCAAACAAGCCGACCAACGGCGCAACGGAACCCGTCGACGCCAAAAAGCCCATCCGTGTATCCAGCGCCTCGACTTCCTTGTCCATTGAAACGGTCATGGCTTTTTCAATACGCTGCTGCAGAGAAACGCCGCGCAGCCCGCGATCGGTTTTGGACTTCATAATATTCGTCCGTTTCCATTCTTTCATGGCCGCAACAAACATGGCGGACATCGGATCGGACGGGTGGGTGCCGATGGCATCGTACAAACGATCCAGAGAACCGCCCGACCAAAAACGTTCTTCAAATTTACGGGAGCGCTGCTTGACCTGGCGCAACGTGCCGAGCTTTTCAATGATAATCGCCCAAGACCAAACCGATGCGGCAATCAGACCGATCATCACGACTTTGGTTACGGTGTCGGAAGCCCAGACCAGATCCCACATGGACATAGCCTGAGCGGCATTGGCAACATCTGTCATTGTTTCTGTATTCATTGTGTTTTTCCACCTTATTGTAAAAACGGATTATTCCGGAAACTTGAAAATCTGAACCGGACTGTAGCATAAAATATTAAAAATTCAATTAATTTAAATATATTTTTCAATCTTTTGTACCAGAGAGGCAGGCATTCGTACCGGACGCTTTTTGATGAGGTTCAGACAAGCGACTTTTACATCCAAAACAACCAGGATTTCTTCACCGCGCCGAATCTCCTGATGCATTTGCGCAGAAGCGCCGCCGTATTCGACGATTTTGCAGGAAACCGTCAGCAAATCGTCCAGCACTGCCGGTTTTAGATAATCAATCTCGCAATGGCGGACGGCAAAACCGATCCGGTCTTCCGAAGACAATTCCGCCTGCTGGTCAAACCCGAGCGTCCGGATATATTCACTGCGGGCGCGTTCGGCAAATTTCAGATAATTGGCATAATACACAATGCCGCCGGCATCGGTGTCTTCATAATAAACACGCACCGGCATTACAAAAGTTCCGTCAGCGGAAATATCACGGGGCAGATTGTCTTGCATTTTTTAGTCCTCTATTCCTTCAAGCAAATCAAATTGTTTGGTGTTTTTACGCAGTTTGGCAACGCCCAGATATTCGCAGCCCAAGTCCGAGATGACGCGGCCGCGCGGCGTGCGCTGCAAAAAGCCCAATTTGAGCAAAAACGGCTCTATCACTTCTTCTATTGTATCGCGTTCTTCCGACAAAGCCGCTGCCAGTGTGTCGGCTCCGACCGGGCCGCCGCCGTAATTCTGGACAATGCATTGCAGATAACGGCGGTCAAACGCGTCAAGCCCGTAATTGTCAACATCCAAGCGGCGCAAAGCCGTATCGGCAATCTGGTTGTCTATTTCCTCGGCGTTGCTGACAATACCAAAATCGCGCACACGGCGCAACAGACGGCCGGCAACACGCGGCGTGCCCCGGGAACGTTTGGCTATTTCCATCGCGCCTTTGTCCGACAGCGGCATGCCCAGCAGATGAGCGCCGCGGGTAACAATTTTCTTCAAATCTTCCGGAGAATAAAAATCCAATCGGAGCGGAATGCCGAATCTTTCGCGCAACGGGGTCGACAGCATGCCGGAACGCGTGGTGGCACCGACCAGCGTGAATGGCTGCAGGTCAATGCGGACAGATCTTGCCGACGGTCCTTCTCCGATAATCAGATCCAGCTGAAAATCCTCCATTGCGGAATAAAGGACTTCTTCAATCGCGGGGTTCAGGCGGTGGATTTCATCAATAAACAAAACGTCATTCGGCTCCAGGTTGGTCAGGATTGCCGCCAGATCACCCGATTTTGAAATCATCGGCGCAGAAGTTGCGCGAAAGCCGACGCCGAGCTCTTTGGCAATAATCGAGGCCAGGGTTGTTTTTCCCAGACCCGGCGGGCCGAACAGCAAGACGTGATCCAAAGCCTCGCCGCGTTTTTTGGCCGCTTCAATAAAAATTTTTAAATTTTCGCATACCTGTTTCTGCCCCACGAAATCTGCCAAAGATGTCGGGCGCAGATTTACCGGGGCGTTTATCCCCTGCTCTTCGTCTTCGGCCGTTCTTTTGGTGCTGACCAGTCTTTCTTCGTCCATCTATCAATCCTTTTGGGCAAATTCTCTTAATGCCAGTTTAATCAAGTCCGAAACGCCGGCGTCCGGTTTGTTTTTTGCCGCTTTGTTGACGGCCTTATATGCTTCCAGACGCTGATACCCCAAATTGACCAAAGCCGAAATGGCGTCTTCCATCGTATCGGGATTTTCGGCGGCGTTCATTATGGCAACGCTATCCTCGTAGCTTGCAGTTTCCTCGGTCGGATTCATCTCAATCTCCTTAGAAAATTCGGTTATCGGGACAGTTACAATCTTGTCTTTCAGCTCCGTTACAATGCGCGCCGCCAGTTTGGGACCGACGCCGCTGGCTCGGGTGAAAGAGTTTTTATCCTGTGCAGAAACCGCCTGCGAAAGCTGAGCCGGGCTCAAAACAGACAAGATGCTGAGGCAGACTTTGTTGCCGACACCCTGAACTTTTGTCAGCGTGTTGAACCATTCTTTTTCCCAAGCGTCAAAAAAACCGAACAACGAGATGCTGTCTTCACGGACGACCGTTTCAATCAGCAAAGAGGCCGTGCCGCCCCTGACCAGTTTTCCCAGCGTTTTTGACGAGGCAGAAACCAGATAGCCGACGCCGTTGACATCAATAATGCACCAGTCTTCGCCGATCGTATCTATTATGCCTTTTAATTTTGCAATCATTCCTGCACCTTATCTATATAATTCTTTATTGCACCTTACACAAGTCCGCGACATTCTGCAATCTTTTTTACCGTATAATCCCCCGTCTGTTCCGTTCTTTCCCGCTTTAATAATCCCACTGATACTTTTTCATATCCACACAATCGTCATTGCAAAAAGTAACGCCTTCTTCCTCCAGCAGTTTTTTCTGGTTGAAGAAACACGGCGCAAGACGGCCGGCATGATTGACAACCCGATGGCAGGGGTAATCGCCGTAATAATGCGACATGCTCAAAACTTTTCCGACCAGCCGGGCATTTTTGTTCCGGCCGATCAGCCTTGCAATCTGACCGTAAGAAGCAACTTTGCCTTCCGGGATTTCTTCAACCGCGGACAAGATTTCATAAATCAGCCCTTCCGTTAATATCTTTGACATTCTGCACCTTTTCTTAACTATAATGCCGTTCCCTTTTTCGGGCGGAATAATTGGGACATATCCGCCCCTTCCAATTTCAGCAAACGGATTTTAATATCCAGTCCGCCGGCGTAACCGGTCAGACTGCCGTTTGTTCCGACAACCCGGTGACAGGGGATGATGATTGATATGGGATTATGCCCTACTGCGCCGCCGACGGCCTGTGCCGACATTGTCTTTTTTCCGAGTTTGCGGGCAGCTATCTTGGCAATATCGCCATAAGTCCATACCTGTCCGAACGGAATTTCGCATAAAATCTGCCAAACCATTTGCCGAAAAGCACTGCCGGCCGGCGCCAAAGACAGCTCTGCTTTTTCAGGCTTTTGGCCGGAAAAATATTTGTCGAGCCATTCTTTTGTTTTTATAAAAATCGGCAAGTCTTTTTTTTCACAAATATTTTCGGTTATCGTATCGGCATAATATTTCTGCCCGGCAATCCAAAGGCCTGTCAAAGAAATGCCGTCTGAAGCAAGCAAAAGTCTGCCGACCGGCGAATCGTAATAAGAGGAATAAGACACATTTCTCTCCGAAAATAAAATTAAGGTTAAGTTATTATGTTTAATCTTTTTTATTTATCAATAAAAAAACAGCCTGATTAACATCAGGCTGTTTTCAAAATATTATCAATTACGCAGCTTTAGAATTTTTTTTAGAGGCAAATTCATTCATGCAATTGATAATATAATCCTGTGTTTCTTTATCCAAATACGGATGCATCGGGATGCTCAAAACAGTTTTTGACAGTTTCTCGCAGACCGGCAGAGAACGGGTGTTCCACTGTGCATAAGCCGTCTGGGTATTGACCGGGCGCGGATAGTAAGCGCCGCAAGGAATGCCTTTTTCTTTCAAGAAGGCCAAAGCCTCATCGCGGTCTTCACAAGTAACGGTATACAGCGCATAGGCGGATTTGCAACCATCCAAAATTTGCTGTTTGCCATAGTAACTGTTCAAATTGTCATCATAACGTTTGGCAATAGTATAGCGGTCTTTCAGCTCCTGATCAAAAACCGTGAGTTTTTGCAGCAAGACAGCACCTTGGAAAGAATCCATGCGGGAATTTAATCCCATGCGGATGTTGTCGTAACGATCTGTTTTGCTCATACCATGAACACGGCAGGAAACCATCAGATCATATTCTTCATCGGTATTGGCAAAAGCCGCACCGCCGTCACCATAACCGGCCAAAGGTTTGGTCGGATAGAAAGATGTGGCCGTCATATCAGCAATGCTGCCGGCTTTTTTGCCTTTGTAAACAGAGCCATAGCTCTGAGCAGAATCGGACAATACCTTCATGCCGTTTTTATGAGCGATTTCCAAAATCTTGTCATAATCTGCCGGGCTGCCGAAAATATCAACAGCAATAACGGCTTTCAGATTCAGTTTTCCTTCTTTTTTGACTTCGGCAATCGCTTTTTCCAAATCAGCCGGATCCATATTGAAAGTTTTGGGATCGGAATCTACGAAGATCGGTGTTGCGCCCAAAATGACCGGAGCTTCAGCTGAGGCGACAAAAGTGAAAGATGATACAAATACGGCATCACCCGGCTTAACCCCCATTGCCATTAACGGCAAAATCAGAGCATCAGTACCGGAAGCACAAGTTACACAATGTTTGACACCAGAATATGCCGCCAGTTTGTTTTCCAGCTCATGAGTTTCCGGCCCTTGGCAAAATGCACCGTGATTCAAAATATTCTTAAAAGCTTCCAGAAATTTTTCCTGGCCGATGATTTTTTGAGATGTTAAGCAGTCAAAAAGATTTATCGGTTTTGAAGGTTTATCAGTCATCTTTGTTTGTCCTTACATAAATTGTTTAACTGACAGCGATATTAAAGCAAAAAATTTCGGGACGCAAAACACAAAAGATTTCTTATTTGTAACAAAAAGAAAAAACTTCATTCCATTTTATCTTCAAGAAATCACTTTTAATATTCAACTCTTTGAATCAGCACATGTTTTTTTCGTACCATTTTATTCATAAGTTATAAATAACTGTTGCCTTTATTAAACAACAATGCTATATTCTGCGGCAGAATTAGTAAAATGAAAGGTCTAAGAAGTGATTAAAAAGTCGATTTTGTTTCCGGTAATGGCTGCTTTGCTATTTACGACAGCCTCCTGTGCCACAACCGGAAATACTAATCCGCATGAAGATAATGACAGCCTGGAAAGTTATAACCGCGCTGTCTTTAAATTTAACTATCAAGTAGATAAATATGTTCTTAAACCTATTGCCGAAGGATATCGAGATATTACACCCGAAGCAGTCAGAAATCGTATCAGTAATATATTCCTCAATATGAAAGAACCTTTATATTTTATAAATAATCTTTTGCAAGGGAATTTTAAATATTCGGGAATATCATTATCACGTTTTGCAATTAACACGACATTAGGCTTGGGGGGTATGTTTGATGTTGCCGAAGGTTGGGGGATTTCGCGAGAGAATTCGCGTTTTGATCAGACATTTGCAAAATGGTGTATCCCTGACGGGCCATTTATTGTTTTGCCGTTTTTAGGGCCAAGCACGCCGAGAGCTGCCGTTGCTTTTGCTTTTGATATGGCTGCTGATCCGGTTTATTGGGCAACTTTGAATGATGCAAACGTAAAAGATAAAATTAGTTACACCTATACCGCTCTGGAAGCAATTTCTTTAAGGGCTCAGAACATTGAGTTGCTTAATGAATTGGAGAGAGGATCGGTAGATTTTTATTCTACCATGCGTTCGGCTTATCTTCAAAATCGTAAAAACATGGGGTGCCGAGATGATGAAAATGTTCAGACCTATGACTTTGATTTTGGCATAGAAGATGAAGATGAGATTTTTGATGAAATGGAAGCTGAATAGTTTAACCCATTGATTTGGAGAAATATAAATGAAAAGAAATATTTTTGCCATAGCTTTTGCCGCGGTTTTGGCGGTTACAGGAAATGTTCGTGCCGAAGTTAGCGCTGCAAAAGCCGAGGCTTTTGTAAAAGATGTTACTAATGACGGTATTGAAAACATTATTAATGCAAAAATCTCCCAACAAGAAAAAGATGCCCGTTTTGAAAAATTATTCAATCAGGCTTTGGATTTGGATTTTATAGGAAAATTTGTTTTGGGGCGGGCATGGAGAACAGCCACGCCGCAGCAGCGCAAAGATTTTATTGCCGTTTATCGTGAGTTAAATACTAAAACTTGGTCAAAACGTTTTGATGAATTCAAAGGCAAGAGCTTTACATTTAAAGGTACAACGCCGTCTAATTCTGCCAACCAGATCTTTGTAAATTCTACCGTGGCTATGGATCAAGGCGAACCGGCAAAAGTTATCTGGAGGGTTAAACAAACCGGTGATACATTTAAAATTGTCGATATTGTTATTGAGAATGTCAGTTTGGCTATTGCTGCCCGTAATGAATATGCCGGTTTTATAAAAAACAACCCCGGCGGGGTAGAAGCTTTAATAAAAAATTTGCAAAACAAAGTTAAAACCATGTAAAGCAAAAGCCCCGAAATTCTCGGGGCTTTTATTTGGTCATAATTTTTAGCGGCTATAGTTATCTTTCTTCATCTGCAAAAGGCGATCCGATACTACGGCTGCTTTTTTACTTTTACGTTGGCGCAAACGCTCCAATAATTCTTTATTCTTTTCCGCGCTTGGCATGCTTTTCAGCATTTCACAAGTATCTTCATCCAAATTGTCAACATCTTCAATTTTAGTATATCCTCTTGTCCGCAATCCGACTTTTTGGCAGGCAATCATCAGCCGGGCACGATATTCATCACTATCGGCCTTGCTGATCGTAACAACATTTTTGCCATTATTTTTTTCAACAAGAAGTGCCATAACAAAGTCCTCAACAGAAGGAACGGATTTTTGATTATTGTCATCACGGCTGATAATTTCAACTTTATTTTTGTTGAGATAATTGTAGTCTGTTTTTCCGACAGAAGCCTGATATCCTTGTCTTCCGACAGTTTCTTGAAAGACAGTCTTTTTGCTTTTTGCATAAGATTTTAAGGCTTCCTGCGCCGGTTTGTAATAAGTCTCAACATCATCGTCCTTCTGCCACAAAGAGCTTTCATCAAATTCTTCCTGCGGACGACCTGCAAAATCGGCAAGAGTATAGCCCGTGCCATCGGCTCCATCATCGCGCTCTCTTTTGCCATAGTCATTGTCATCAGACAGAAATTTATCATTGATATAAAAATTATAACTTTCTGACGTATGTTCACTTTTTTGTTCTTTTTCCCGTAAGTGCGCCCGCTGATAAGCGGCATTCAGCTCATCTTCCAAAATATCTAACTGATGAAGAAGATCACGCATTTTTTGCCGATCAGCTTCGGATAAATCTTTATAATATATTTTGGCCTGATATAATCTATCCCGGTTTTCTTGTCTTAAAGCCTCCTGCTGACCATCATAATCGCCGATATCCGATTCCGTTGAGTAATATCTGTTGTTAAAGTCATTAATTTCCTCTTCATAACGGCGGATATCATTATCATTAAGCTCCTTTTGCCGGTCGGCAAGGTCTGCTTCGCGGCCGCGCAACATAATATCGTAAGCCTGATATCCATCAGGGATATCATCATCCCGCATTTGATCTATTTCACGGTTAGAGTGGCTGAAAATTCTTTCCTGTTCCCGGTTCTGATTTTCCAATTCACGAATTTTATCTTTTCGCCATTCAATCTCATTTTCAAAATAATTCATTTTCCCACGGGCATCAGAAACCTTTCGCTCCAACTCATCAGACTTTTGCCGATATCCTTCCCAAATCAGATCTTTATCCCGCTCATAGCGACGTTTAACATCATCGAGAGAAGTTTTTACATAACTGATCTCGTGTTTTACATCTTTTATTTTCTGTTGGATATCTTCGATTTCTGACATTTTTTCCTCTAAAAAAGTACCCTGTCTTTATTTTACAGGGTACTATATTTTTTCTATTTTGGCAACTTTTATATTTTAGGCAACTTTGGCATCAAAATTGATGACGCTGCCTTCAATATCAGCCTGTGTTCCTCCGCTGCAGCCATTGTTGAGTTTAACGGCCAATACCTGCTCGGCAATGTAGGCCTTGTTTTCTTCCAGAGCCTTGGCCAGTTCGGCATCACCGGTAGAATAGCAAAGCTCGATGCGGTCAGAAACGTTAAACTCCTTGTCTTTGCGCAATGTCTGAACCAGACGGACAAAGTCGCGCGCCATACCTTCTCGGCGGAGTTCGTCCGTTACATTGGTATCAAGCGTTACAACGGCTTTGTTATCGGCAAAAGCTTTTCCGGCAACGCCGTCTTTCATTTCCAGACGAACCTCAAACAGATCCGGTGTCAGGGTTTTGCCGGCGATACTCAACGTTCCATCAGAATTGAGCTCCCATTTTCCTTGCTTATAGGCGCCCATTACCGGCCCCATATCTTTGCCGAGGGCCTTGCCGAGCAGCGGCGTATAAAGATAAATTGTTTTGGAAGCATAATTTTCTAACTTATTATCAAATTTGACTTCTTTGACATTCAACTCATCTTTGACAATTTCCTGATACTCTTTTCCGAGTTCGGCGCCGATGATCGTCAGGCTGGCCAAAGGCAAACGGTTGCGCAGGTTCTTTTCTTCACGGATGAACTTGCCGGTCGAGCACAAATCCTGCACAAAATCCATCTCTTCGACCAGTTCGGCATTATATTTAACATCGGCCAAAGCAGGATAATCCGCCAGGTGCACCGACTCTTCACCGGTCAGTTTTTTATAAACATATTCCGTTACAAAAGGCATTAACGGCGCAATGATTTTGCAAACATTGACCAAAACCGTGTACAAGGTATCAAAAGCGTTGGCATCGCCTTCCCAGAAACGATCGCGGGTGCGGCGGATGTACCAGTTGTTCAGCACCTCCATAAAAGACGCAACTTCATTGGTTGCTACGGCAACGTCATAATTTTCAATCCCTTGTTTGACAATATCGCGCAGGCGTTTGAGCTTTGACAAGATATAATTGTCAATGGCCTCCGGAGAAGAAGAAATTTCTTTGGCTTTGTATTCTTCGGCATTGGCATAGAGCGTGAAGAAATAAAACGCGTTCCAGAGCGGAATGAGCGCAACACGGGCGGCTTTGGCAATCTCTTTGCCTTCTTTGTCAACGGCCAGATTACCGCCTTTCAATACCGGTGAAGAAACCAAAAACCAGCGCAAGGTATCGGAACCGATGGTATCCAAAACCTCGTTCGGATCGGGATAATTCTTCAGGCGTTTGGAAAGTTTCTGTCCGCCTTCAGCCATCAGCAAACCGGTGCAGATACAGTTTTTGAAGGCCGGCCGATTGTGCAAAGCCGTGGCCAGCACGGTCAGCGTATAAAACCAGCCGCGGGTCTGATCCATGGCCTCGACAATGAAATCTGCCGGGAAATGATTTTCAAACCATTCTTTGTTTTCAAAAGGATAATGAACCTGGGCATACGGCATTGAGCCGGATTCAAACCAGCAGTCAAAGACGTCGCCAACACGGCGCATCATCGTTTGTCCGGACGGGTCATCGGGGTTGGGATAAACAACTTCGTCAATATAAGGCTTATGCAAATCCTTAACCTCAAAACCGGTTTTTTCCTTAATTTCCTGCAAAGAACCAAAAACATCTACCCGCGGGAATTTCGGATTGTCGGATTTCCATACCGGAATCGGCGTTCCCCAGAAACGGTTTCGCGAAATTGACCAATCGCGGGCGCCTTCCAGCCATTTGCCGAAGCGGCCGTCTTTGATATGTTCCGGCACCCAGTTGATTTGCTGATTGTTTTTGACCATTTCATCGCGAAAATCGGTGACTTTGACAAACCAGCTGGACATTGCCTTATAAATCAGCGGTGTATCGGTGCGCCAGCAGAAAGGATAAGAGTGAGTATATTGTTCTTTTTTGACCAAGATGCCTTTTTCTTTCAGCAGCTGCATAATCGGTTCATTGGTCTCAAAAACCTGTTTACCCTGATAATCAGGAACTTCGGCGGTAAACTTGCCGGCTTCGTCAACCGGGCAGACAACCGGGAAATTCTCATCATAAGCACGGCAGGCCTCAAAGTCGTCCTGGCCAAAGCCCGGCGCAATATGGACAATGCCGGTACCGTCCTCGGTGGAAACGAATTCGCCACTCAAAACCTTAAACGCGCCTTTGTCTTTCAGATGTTTGAAATAAGGGAACATCGGCTCATAGCTCATCCCAACAAGGTCTTTGCCTTTGATTGTTCCGACCTGGGCAGCATGTTCGAGCTGCTTTTTATAACGGCCGAGCAAAGCCTGCGCCAATACATATTTTTGACCGTCTTCTTCCATAACGGCATAGTCAATATCCAGCCCGACCGCCAGCATTAAGTTTGACGGCAGGGTCCACGGCGTGGTTGTCCATACCAGCATATTCATACCGTTTTCCAGCTTGAACATGACGGTGATGGCATTGTCGGTCTTATCCTGATAGCCCTGGTTGACCTCAAAGTTTGAGAGCGGAGTTTCCGCCGCCCAGGAATAAGGCAGAACGCGATAATCTTCATAAACCAGCCCTTTGTCATAAAGCTGTTTGAAATTGTGGATAACGCTTTCCATAAAAGACAGGTTCATAGTCTTATAATCATGAGTAAAGTCAACCCAGCGGCCAATGCGTTTGAACATATCGACCCAGATGCCGGAATATTTGAGCACATCCTGGCGGCAGAAATTGTTAAACTTTTCAACGCCGTATTCTTCAATTTGTTTGCGACCGGAAACGCCCAACTGCTTTTCGGCAGACATTTCGGCAGGCAGGCCGTGGCAATCCCAGCCCAGCCGGCGCTCAACCTTTTTGCCGTTCATGGTCTGAAAACGTGCTACAACATCTTTGACATAAGACACCATAATATGCCCATAGTGCGGCGTTCCGTTGGCAAACGGCGGGCCGTCATAAAAGACAAATTCAGCGGCACCATCGCGGTTGTGCACCGATTTTTCAAAAGTTTTATCTTCTTCCCAAAATTTTAAGACTTCTTTTTCGAGCCCGACAAAGTCGGCTTTGGCTTTGACCTCAGCGTAATGTTTCATTTTTCGATATCCGTTAATGGTTAAAAAACTTATTGATTTTGAAAAAATATGTGTATGCAAAAAGATGAATCCCCTTAGGGGATAATTATGGCAGGAATATGTGATATGTAAAAAACGTTCATCTTTTTTGTTCTCTCTTAAAAACTGAAAGATAATTTAATACAATAACCCGGGCGAGTCAAGGCATTATATTGTTTGGAACAAAAAAGAAAAGCCTCTTCCTTTTTCTTCAGGAAAGAGGCTTTTCGGCCAGTGTTTTGCAGAAATAAACTAAATTAAAATATACATTCTGCAAAAATCAACCCGTCAAACTTGACGTTTTCGAACCACGCATGGCCTGACAACAGGTGATGCGATACGGCAAAACACTTTTTATGCTACCGCTTTTACGAAATTTGCAAATGTGACAGTTTTAGCAAAATCGCACTCATCTTTTGAGAATTATTAACGACATTATGGAAAGAGCATCAAAAGAACAAGCAGCTTTGCATAAATCGTGTTAATAACAGGTTCGAAATAAAATTAATAATCTACAGAAAAATAGAAAAAACCGCCGACCCTTATAATGGCATAAAAATTATTAGTCAAGTTTTTTTTTGCAAAAATTTTATCTTGCCAATACGCAAGCAAAATGCCTTCGGAATCCAAAATTTGACAAAATTTTGTTGATTTGCGAAAAATTTTATGCTATATTAACGACATATCAGCATTTTACAGGGAGAATAAATTATGCCTGCCGGAACAATTTGTAAAGAAACTGCCAAAATTGCCAGCCGTACCGTTCTTGGTTTTGCCGGGATGAGTGCTGTTTTAGCAAAGCACGGGCTGCATGCTACCGACTCGGTTTTAGGCGGTTATGTCAACGAAATGACCAACGCTTTTGCCGGGGGCATTGGAAAAACACCATTAAAAGATATTGTTCTAAAGGCGTCGGCCGGCATTTTTGACAAGCTCGACAAAGCTTCGTCATCCGTAAGCAAAAAAATTAAAGAACTTTGAGCGGCCGAAAGGGATGCGCAATGGAACATGCCGAAGATTATGAAATTATCCGGACAGAAGAAGGCATTTTGGTCTTTGTTATCAAAAAGCGCAGCATTGAGCCCGAAAATCCGTGCCTGATTTATGACGGCGGAAAACATGCTACCCTATACCGCCGACCGGATGAGGTTATTCTGCTGGATTATCTGAACGATGATATTTTGGAAAGCCTCAAAAAATCAGAATACATTATTATTGCCGAAGCTGATTTTGAAAAAGAAAAAATTGTCCGCGACTATCAAACCCGTGTGAAAATCATCAAAAACAATCCGTTTTGCGATCATCTTAAATAATTCTTTCCTCCGCTCTGAATTCATCCTTTATTTATTTTTTTATTGTTACTTTTTGCCTGCCAAAAAGGCCGGAGGCCGGCAGCCACAAAAGCAAAAAGCAGCCCTACGCTCATTTGCTAAGGGCACCCAATCGTGCCGGATGAGGGATTGAACAAGAAACTGTCATTGCCGGACTTGATCCGGCAATCCACAGGCAACGGCCTGAGCGATCGGTTGGATGCACTGTACTCAAGAGACCGCGTTGCTCCGGCGGAGTTTGTGAAGGGCTTTGTGCTTTGAAGTTTATGTCATTCTCGGGCTTGACCCGAGAATCCACCTGCACGGCAGGCGCGCGGCAAGTTGACAGCATTGTGCCACAGAGACCGCGTTGCTCCATTGTTTTTTATGGTCAAGATTGTGCTTTGAAATATGGATCCCCGGGTCGATGCCCGGGGATGACATAAAAAAATAAAAAGCCCGGGGATGACCTGCACGGCAGGCGCGCGGCGGATTGACGCCATTGTGCCCCGTATACCCCGCGTTGCTCCGGCGGGGGACTGTGAAGGGCATAAAGGTACTGTCATTCTCGGGCTTGACCCGAGAATCCACGTTAATAAATTGGCTTTATTGTTGATTTGGATCCCCGGGTCGATGCCCGGGGATGACATAAAAAAAACACAGCCCAGGGGTGACGCCAAATGGATTGCCGGATCAAGTCCGGCAATGACAAAGAAGAAGGGCCGGGTTTTCTGCCAAAAGGCAGACGATTTCCTATTACTATTTGACCATACATCTTGACTCGGCCCGCCTTTTGTTATATTTTCGCGTTCTCTTAAAAATTATTATTAAAATTATATTATATGGAAAATTTTTTAAAAACTTGCTGGGAAATGCTCACATCTTTTTGCGGCTTTTTATACCGGGTATTTATTGAAAGCGGAAAACTTGACCGTTTTTATGAATGGGCTTGCGATCATGTTATTGCGACCTCGGCGATTTTGGTTTTGCTGGCGATTGCGCTTTTCTGGTTTGCAAAATCAGCCAAAAACATCGGCATTATCGTTCTTTCCATTTTTGCCGCGTTTTGCGCTCTGAACTATTATCTTGAGCCGCATGATGAAAGTTTTAATGTTTTTATACTGGCGATCCTGGTGGCGTCCGGTTTTGGCATTTTCTTCGGCATTTATCGTCTGAAACGAATGTTTTGAAAGCAAAAGGGCCTTATCCTCAAACGGATAAAGCCCTTTTCTTATTTGTAATCAAAAGCGTTTTTAAACTCTCCGAGATTAAAAGCTTCATCATACTCAAGTGTATGAATACCTTCTTTCCGGCAATAATCCAAAGCCTCTTCCTCACTTAGCGCCTTGCTGCCGGATGTCCAGAATTCTGCACCTTCAACTCCGGTATAAAAATCTTTAACCGGCCATTTTTGAGATCCACATATCAAATATGTCTGCCCGTGACTTGCAATGGCAATTGTATCTCTGCTGGCGCTCACCGGATTTTTTTGGCTGTCATAAACCGTAAATTCCGAAGCATCGTCTACATCATCATACAATTTTTTTCCGTCTTTTCCAAAGATTGTTCCATTGGTTAAAAGATATGAACCATAGACATGCAGCCTTTTGTTTGCTCCGCCGATTTCCGTTTTTTTCTGCGTTTTCCGGTCTTCGATCCGGCATTTGTCATTTTCGCAGACAACAAAAACATTCTCATCCCAATTGCTGAGCGCCTGATAGCAAACAGGCATAAGCTCCTGCCCGGATAGAGAATATGCTCCGAAGCGCGTCTTGTCATCTTCTACGATAAAAACGCCGTTATGGTAGTTAATATCAATAAATTTGATCGGCACAACAAACTTGCCATCCGATAAACGAACAATGCCGAGCTTTTTATTTTGATAAACCACCATATGTCCGGTATTTTCAAACCCAAAACCCATTCCGTGCGCCAATACGTTCACCCAATTGCTGAGGCTGTCATATTCCGGCGGAAGGATTGTTTGCAAATCCGGTGATAAAACACCGTATTTTCCGTTGACTTTTATGCGGATAAAATTCCGGCCGTTGTTCTCAAAGCTTATTGCTTCATAATCTGACAACAGTTTGTCACCTTTTTCCGAAAACAAAGAAAACAATCCGTTCTTGTTTCCGATAAAATACAAATCAGACCCTGTTTTCCAATTGCGCCAGATGATTTCATCGTATTCTGCGGGAACGATGATTTTCCGGCTGCCGTTTCGGTCACTGATGATCCCGAACTTTTTGTTATCTTCAATCCGGTAAAAACCTTTTGAAGCCGAAACGCCTCTTGTCTGCCCCGAAACATTTTCTGTTTTTGGGGTCAAACCGTTTTCTTCAACATTTTGACGGGATTCTGACTTTGAGGAACAACCGGTGCAAAGCAACAAGAAAATAACAACACCAATGCTCTGCAAGGCAAACTTAACTTTTTTTAATTCTCTGTTCATAATAAAAAATTTTTAACTATTAAACAAAACAATTTATAAAGCTTATTTTGCCCGAAAGGCGGGTTTTAACCGGTCTTAAAAAAAAATAATTATCGAACAAAATAATAGCTTAACGTTAGGATGTATAACATAAATTTGCCCGCAACACAAGGAAATTTTGTCATAGAGCTTTTCGGCATTATATTTTTTAAGGAAATTCCGTTTATTTAACGAAAAAGTCTTGTTCAGGGTTCAAAAATCTCGCCACCGATCATCGGTTCCGGAACGCCGGTTGTAGACGGAAAACTGATCGGCAGATTATACAGCCGCCGGACTGCCATAAAAGCAAAGGCCTGAGCCTCAAGTTCATCAGCATTCCACCCCAGATCATTGGCCGTTCTGACCTCAACATTTTCCAATCGCTGACGGATAAAACGCACTAAAGTCGGGTTTCTGGCGCCGCCGCCGCAAACCGCAATCATTTTGGGCATCTCCGGCAGATACATGGCGCAAGAATAAGCTATTGCCTCTGCCGTAAAAGCCGTGGCCGTTGCTGCGCCGTCCTCCAGGCTTAATCCTTCCAAATGCTCGAGTTTATCCTGAAAAATGTTGCGATCAATGGATTTGGGCGGATACTGGGCAAAATATTTATGGCGCATCAGAGCCGCCAAAACCTTGCCGTTAACCTTACCCAATGCTGCCAGTTTGCCGTTATAATCCATATGCTGCCCGGCGTGTTTCAACACCCAGTCGTTGATCGGCGCATTGCCGGGGCCGGTATCAAAAGCCAACATTTCTCCGTTAGAACCGATCCAGGTGATATTTGATACGCCGCCGATATTCAGTACGCCGACAGGTTTTTCCATATTGGCACAGAGAGCATTATGAAACACCGGCACCAGCGGTGCCCCTTCTCCGCCGGCCGCCACATCGGCATTGCGAAAGCGGCAGACAACGCGGATTCCGGACATTTGCGCCAACATTGCCCCGTCGCCGATCTGATGCGTATAGCGGTTTTGCGGCTCGTGATGGATTGTATGGCCATGAAAACCGATGACATCTATTTTTTCATCAGTATCAGCAATAAATTCTTTTACCGCATCGGCATGAAAACGCGTTACTTCTTCCTCTACAGCACGAATCCGAGCAGCATTGGCCTCATTATCGGGCTTTTTACCGAGAATGGCACGGATTTTTTCCCGCAAGGGTTCGTCATACGGCACGGTTCGCGACGGGCCGAAGTCGTAAACATCAAAACCGTCGGTCGTTATGGCGGCCATATCCACTCCGTCCAGCGAAGTTCCGCTCATCAGCCCCAAAGCTCTTACTTTTTTTATCAAATCCATCTCAAAAATTCATTCTTTCCTTATTGCAATGTTTGAATATTATGTTAGTATCCGTTAAGAATTGGTTATATTTTTAATTTAGGAAAAGGAAATGAGTAATTTTAAATCACAGTTTTTTAACCTGATGGTCGAACGCGGTTTTTACAATCAATGCACTAACGAAAACGGCTTTGACTCCTATCTTTATGAATGCGAAAAATCAGGGAAACCGGCTGTGGGTTATCTGGGCTCAGATCCGACCGGCGACAGTCTGCATGTGGGACATATTGTGCCGCTGATGATGATGCGGTGGTTTCAGAAATGCGGGCATAAGCCGATTACACTGGTGGGCGGGGCAACCGCACGAATCGGTGATCCTTCCGGCAAAGACAAGTTGCGCCCGTTTTTGGATGAAGAAACCTTACAACATAATATTAAGGGACTGAAGAAATCTTTCAGCAAGTTTCTTAAATTCGGTGACGGTGCAAACGATGCGTTGATGGTAGATAACTGGGACTGGTTTAAGGATATTAATTATCTTGAATTTTTGCGCGATATCGGAACCTGCTATTCCGTCAACCGTATGTTAACGATGGAAAGCGTCAAATCGCGTCTGGATCGCGAGCAGCCGATGTCTTTTTTGGAATTTAACTATATGCTGCTGCAAGGCTACGACTTTTGCGTCTTATACAACAAATACGGCTGCCGGGCGCAGATTGCCGGTTCTGACCAATGGGGCAACATTACTTCCGGAACCGAACTCGGACGCCGTCGTTATGATGTGGAGCTTTTTGGTTTTACCAGCCCGATTATTACCGACTCTGCCGGTAAAAAAATGGGAAAATCGGAAGGTAATGCCGTGTGGATTAATGAAGAAAAACTTTCTTCTTATGATTATTATCAGTATTTTCGTAATATCGGCGATGCCGAAGTCGGCAAATGTCTGCGTATTTATACCGATCTGCCGATGGATGAGATCCGCCGGCTGGAAGCTCTTAAAGACCAAGAAATCAATGAGGCCAAAAAGATTCTGGCTTTTGAAGCGACTCGAATCTGCCGCGGAGAAGATGATGCCCGTTTGGCTCAGGAAAGCGCCATCAAGACTTTTGAGCAAGGCGGCGTTGGCGGAGAGTTGCCCAGTATTGAGGTTGCCAGCGTGGACGGGCTTGGCGTTTTGGATGCCTTTTTGCAGCTTGGTTTTGTCGAAAGCAAAGGCGAAGCCCGCCGGTTGATGAAACAGAACGGTTTGAAAATCAACGATAAAGTGATTAATGACGAGAATTATCGCTTTTCTGCCGCCGACCTGGTGGATGGACAAATCAAACTTTCTCAAGGCAAGAAAAAACACGGTTTGATTAAAGTGGCTTAGCCTTATTTTAATATATGTCAACAGAGGAATCTTCGGATTCCTCTTTTTTTATGCAAAAAATGCTTGCTTTCTTTGGCAGAGTATGATATATGACAAAATTGTCAAAAATAATTATTAATATATAGATTATGAAAGCATTAAAATTAGAAGAAGTAGATGATTTCTACGGTCATATCTTGGCGAGTGTATCATTAATCCGAAAACAGGAATTTGAAGAAAACAAAGAGCGGCTCATCCGGGAAACTAGTGAACTGCCGAAAAATTTTCAGCATCGAATTGCCTTTATGCGACAATATGTCGAGGATTTTGATATCCGTTTTTGGGCGGTGATCCTCAGTTGTTGTCAGGCGGCTCTTAAAATTTGCAAGAGTTATCCTAAAGGTAACTTCTGCGACATTACACCGGAAACTCTTGATAAACTCGTGAAAGGTTTTGGGTTAAACGTGGACGAAAAAGCTTTTGCTTTTTCTTTGGCAATTGCTAATTTTAACGATGCCCAGCAAAAGCCG
Organism: uncultured Alphaproteobacteria bacterium; assembly: GCA_944390885.1. Classification (GTDB taxonomy): domain Bacteria; phylum Pseudomonadota; class Alphaproteobacteria; order RF32; family CAG-239; genus MGBC133411. Next base: position 1,596 of record CALXRP010000009.1, on the reverse strand, counting down.
GATTTTGATAATCTTCTGGCTATGTGCCTGCCAGATCCATGGCCGATTTCGCCGCTTGGTTCTTTCCAATACGCAAAAGAAATCGTCATTTACAAAAACTCAGATGAATACGCCCGTATTGAAGGGGAGTGTAAATAAAAATAGTTATTAATTAAAAAAATTTTTTTATTATGAGTACTTCTAAAAAATTAAGTCGTGAACAAGAATTGGCTACTCTGCCAGAATTGTTAAGAATCCGGATTTGTATGTTCCGACAGGATCCGCGTTTTGAACCGTACGAAGGAACAGAGGTTCGTATGTGTATGGTTGCAAATGCAATTTACAAAGGACATAAAAACGGATTGGATTGGTTAGACTCAGCAAAAGTTGTTATTGAGGAAAATCCTTTCCCGGAACGGATTGTTCTGTCAGCCGACAATATTATGCTGGCAATTGATTTGGCTAAAGCAATGGCAGAAGACGAAGGAAAAGGTATTCTTCTTTCGGCACCAGAAACCGGTGATTTGGAAATTTCCGATACGCTGAACATCCGCTGTTCGGCTTCCAACGAATTAGGGATAGAAGGATATATGGCTCGCCCGAGAGCAAAATATATCCAAAAGTACCTCAAAGAAATTTCCATTAAATCGCATGAATATGCCGAAGTGTAAGCAACCAATTTCTTTTGCCTTTACCCGAATCTAAAAATCCAAACACACACCCTGCACTTTTATTAGTGCAGGGTTTTCTTTTGCCAAAATTACTATCCTATTTTTCAACGTGGCTTGACACGGGCCTTTTGTTGTGCTATAGTATTTTTATTGTCGTTCTTATGAGGCTTGTTACTCAACTTGTCATTGCCGGACTTAATCCGGCAATCCACCTGCACGGCAGGCGCGCGGCGAATTGAATACACTGTATTCAAGAGATCGCGTTGCTATGACGGGATTGAAGGTGCTTTGAAGCATGGATCCCCGGGTCGAAGCCCGGGGATGACGAAAGAAAAAAAAGAGCCCGGGGATCCAGAATGACAGTAAAGTTGATTTATTTGACTTGGATTGCCGGGTCACCCCCTTAGGGTGACGCCAAATGGATCCCCGGGTCAAGCCCGGGGATGACGAAAGAAAAAAGAGCCCGGCAATGACTAAAAAAAATAAAGCGCCCGGCAATGACAAAGGAAAAGGACGACAATACAGAAAAGAATTTTTATTAACCATTCTGAGCACAATGCTGCTCAAGAAAAAGAAAAGAGCAACGCGTAAGCTTTGGCACAATGATGACAATCGATCGGGTCAAGCACGCTTGCTTGGGGAGGAAGCCGATGAAAAACATTAACAGAAATATGCTACACATGAAACTTAACTCTGCGGTGTCGGTTCTTGCTGTTGCCGCTGCTTTCGCCGTCTTCCTTCCGCCTTCCAATGCATCTGCCGGTATTTGCTTTCTGCCCGACTGTATGGATGAAGATGTTGTTCAGGGTGATATTAATATGAATATCAACTCTGATACTGAGTATTGCGAGGAGAAAGGCTATACCTACTATTCTTCCGGCGAATGTCCGCAATATCAGGCTAAAGTCGGTACTTGTTCCCGTGATGATCATTACCTGAAATGTGA
>CALXRP010000008.1 GCA_944390885.1 uncultured Alphaproteobacteria bacterium | reverse complement strand
ACCTGCACGGCAGGCGCGCGGCGGGTTGACGGCACAGTGCCTCAGAGGCCGCGATGCTCCGACAGGGGTTTGTGAAGAGCATAAGGGCACTGTCATTCTCGGGCTTGACCCGAGAATCCACGTTAATAAATTAGCTTTATTGTTGATTTGGATTGCCGGATCAAGTCCGGCAATGACATAAAAAAACACAGCCCGGGGATGACCGGTGCGCGGCGGGTTGACGGCACAGTGCCTCAGAGGCCGCGATGCTCCGACAGGGGTTTGTGAAGGGTATTGTGCTTTGAAGTTATTTCTTTTGCAGTTCCGCAATATCATTCGGAAAAGTCACGTCCAGCAGTTCCTGCGCGTTTTTGACTTCTACGTTTTTGCTGTAGTCCGCCACATCCATAAAAACGGTTCTGATATCCGAATCTTCCGGGGCAATATCTGCTTTGTCATACAACTCTTTGCTCCACAGCACCGGGTTTTTCTTTACGCCTTTCAGGCTGCTGAACAAAACCTGCGGTTTGCCGCCGGCGCCGAATGCTTTTATCATTTTATTCAGATACGAATCGGTGATATTCGGCATATCTCCCGGTATCAGCAAAACGCCGCTACAAAAACCCGGAACGGATTTTACGCCCAAGCGGATTGAGGTTTTGATTCCGGAAACAAAATCAGGATTGTAAATAATGTTCACATCCAAATCCTCAAGCGCTTCTTCCAGCTCCTCGTGCCGGTATCCGGTAACAACAAAAACCGGCGAGGCTTTTGACCGGACAGCCGCATGCACGGCTTTCATAAACAACGGTTCGCCGTCTACTTCCGCCATCAATTTATTTTGCCCGGCTCGTTTGGACTGTCCGGCCGCCAAAATAACCGCCGCAATCCGCGCCTCTCCGGCCTTCAAAGGCTCGGCACTTCCGGAGATCAGCCGTTCCTGCTCCGGTTCGCTCAGTTCCTGCCCCTCGGGGATAAAGATGTTTTGCGGATGAGAGAAATCGAAACTCAGCAATTTTTCACTGATAACGGCCTGCAAGATATAGCGGTGAATCAGCGTACCGTCCGCCTCGTCATAATTATACGGCAGGCTGATGATTTTTTTTCCGCGCTTATGGGCAATAATCAAATCTGATGCGCCGACGTTCGGAACCTCGTGGCTGACAATCTCATCGGCAATACTGCGCAGCGCCGACGGGATCACATCTTCAGCACAGACGGTCTTTTGCGCCGGAACAATAAAAAGAATCTCGTTATCATCCCGAAAAGACAATTCCAGCGCATCGGCGATTTCTTCCACCTCGTGGCGCGCCGAATATTCCCGCACAAACTCCAGCCCCTGGCCGCCAAACTCCTTAATCAGCCGTTTGACCACCTTGGTGAAATGTTTTTCCTCCGTTTTATTTTGATAAAGTTTGGTATAAAGCAAACCGACCTTGCGACTGCGGATGGCCGAAACCCTCAGCATATCGACGTTTCCGGAAAGACGGTAGACAACCTCGTCCACCTGCTTTTGCCCCAGAACCGGATAATTGGTGTATAATTGCGCAACCACCTCCCCTTTGCGAACGGGGTGATAAACTTTTATCGTGTTCAAAATAAAATATTCCGCCACGCGGTTAAATTTTGCCACGCGGTCGTCGGAACATTCAAAAATGCCATCAACGGCGGCGATGATTTTGGCGGAACCGTCATCGTTTATGCAATATTCGGTATTTTCGCCGCAAAGTTTGGCCGCCACAATCCCCAGCGCCGTTTGAAAAGCCAAATCATTTTTATCCATCCGTGCGCCGAAAATCCGCCGGATGCCGATGAACTTCAAATCTTCAATATCGGCGGCCGTCAGCTCGTGTCCTTTCGGCAATGTTCTGCCGTTTAACCGAATCTCATCGGCAAGCCGAATCCCCAAAGCGTGATTTAAATCATATTCCTGATACTGCATATGTTTTTCTTGCTTAAAAAATTTTCCTTGGTTTTAATTTATAACAGGATTTTGTTTTTGGCAACGATATTAACAGATAAAAAAGCAAGACCCCGAGGACTGCTGAACCGGGATCTTGCCGTAATTGGAGCAATATAATAATAGTGCTTAGAAGTTATAACGTGCTTCTAAGATACCGGTATGATCGGTATAGTCTTCCTTAAAGCGGCCTTCATAGTTCAGACCAACTTTAACGTTATCGCTTACAGCCATGCTCAGACCGACACCGGCTTCAATACCGAATCTGTCTAAGTTCTCGCCGCGAACCAGGTATCCTGCCCCGTTAGCCAGCGTTACGGCTGTTGAGTTTTTGTCTCTCATCAGGTCATAAGTAGCGGCCAATTTGACTTCCGGACGCAGCGTGTATTCGCCGGCCTGGATATTGGTTGCATATCTACCGCCCAAGATAGCCGTTAACGTATCTGAGCTGTTAGAGCCGACATGCTGACCGGCCGTATCAGTATAAGCATCCTGCTGAGCATTGATGTAACGCAATCCGGCTTCCGGAGCAAAATTGCCCATCTTGTAACCGGCAATCGCCTGCATGGCAATTGCATCAACATCGTAGCTGGCACGAGCCAATTTTCCGGCAACGTTCTTCTTCTCTTTGTAATCGCCCTTGCTGTAAGAAGCAACACCGTTTACATAGTAAGAAGGCGCATTGTATTCACCATAGATGAACCCGGTGTTTGTATCGGCATCCGTTTTGCGACCGATAGAGTCAATGTCAGATTCCGTATAAGCATAACCAACACCGACTTTAACATTGTCTGTAACGTATCCGTCAATACCGGCTGCGATACCTTCGGAGTCAACATCAAATCCATCATGTTTGTCATATTCCGTTTTGTTGAGCAAACCTTGGATCCACATACCGGCTTTCTTAAACATGCTATCACCGGAAGCCATGCCGCGGGTTGCGCTGTCTAAACGAGAACCGGCAACATTGAAAATCTGGCGGGCGTTTTCGGTAACGTGGCTGTCAACAACCGGATTGACTTCCGGAGCCAAAGCTTTGGCTGCATCAACAGCTGCTTTCGGATTGGTCTGAGCCAGTGTGTTCAGGTGTTCAGCCATTGCACGGGCTTCGCCGGACAAAGCAGAAGCATTTGCATTGCCGCCGACCCAGGCATTAATCAGACCGGCATGGTTTGCATCACCACCGGCAGATGCAACTCCTTGAGCAACTTCATCAGCACCTTTCTTTTCAATATCCAAGATGTTGTTGCCGTCTTCAGAGAAGTCAACATTATAAAGCATATTGTTTTGGCTGATATTGAGTTGAGGATCAGCTACGCCAGCATCATCACCTTCTTTTGTAGCAAAGCTGTTGGCATATGTATATGTACCATCTTCTACACCCAAAGCAATCGTCGGGTTAATTGTTGCGCTTTCGCCATCTTTCAAAATGACAGCCAAATCACCATCAAGTTTACCACCTTCTTGTGTTCTTTCACCATCGGCTGTCTGGTCAACATTGAAAGACAGGGTTGAACCATTCCACATAGTGGTCGTTGTGCTCTTCAGTGTATTGCTGCCCAGATCCAAAGTACCGCCGTTGCCGACTTTGGTTTTGGTAACACCAGTAACATCATGGTCCGAAAGAGCCAGTTTGCCGTAGGTTACATAATTTGTGGCAGAGAATTTTTCGTTATCAAGGGTAAATTCGTTACCGGCTGAGATGTAAGCTTCATTAACGCTGGATTCCTTCCCAAAGAGTTCGGAAGAAGACGTATTGGCGCTGATTTCCAAATCGCCGCCGGTCAATTTTTCAATATAAGCGTTAGAACCTTTAACGCTGACCTGACCGTTATTGGTTACAGCAGCATTAATTTTTCCTGCCACATCAAGATAACCGCCATTGGTAATTCCTTTTTCTGCCGTTAAAGAGGCACCATCAGCAACAGAAATTATACCTGTTGCTTCATTCTTTATTGCATTTTCACTATTTACAACTAAGCTACCATTATTGATATTAATTATGCCAGCTGTATTTGTTACTTCGCCATTAATGATATTATTACCAGTGAAGTTTGCTTTTGGTGCAGCTTCGATCATTGCGGCATTTTTTTCTTCTTCAGTAGCATCACCCAAGCCTGTTAAAGCACCACTTATAGCCTGAGTACCATTCATTTCAATATTACCATTGAGTGTAGAAGTATTGACATTGATGATACCGGCGAGGTTGGTTACGGTTTGAGCTGTTAATTCAGCACCGTCAGCATCTTGCGGCATATTCTCAACCAAATCCAGAATGGCATTATTCAAATTTAATTCAGAATTTTTATTGAGGTTAAATTCACCTTTGGTAGAAATATAGTTATCGCCCGTAACATTGATAACGGCAGTCTTCTCTCCGCCACCGACCTCAATATTTTCACCCTCACCGAATGTACGCAACAGTGCTTTTCCACCATTTAAGTTAATAGTGCCTCCGGTCATATTAATTTTTTCAGCATTAATCTGAGCCTTATCAGAAACACTGACCGTTCCGCCTTCTACAGTTAACGTGCCGGTCGGCCCCAAAAGCGTGCCATACACCCAATCTTTTCCTTCGGGGACATTGCTTAATGCCTCATTTGAACCGCTCAATTCAAAATTTCCGCCTTTAATTGTAATATTATCGGCCTCAATAGAAGCACCGTCTGTTAATTTTGCTGATCCGAAATTTTCATCAAAAATTAAATCAGCTTCCCAGGTTCCTGCTGCATTGATGCTGTTACGCTGGGTGCTGTCGCCGTATTCATCAACGCCGGAAATTGTGATGTTTCCTTCGCCAAAAGTTAAGGAACCATCACCTTTCAGGCTGACGGTTGATTCCGGATTGTTAATATTCAAATCTCCGGTAAAAGTATTTTCCGTTCCTTCAAGCGTGACATCACCTTTGAGCGTATCAGAAGTATACTCTGCACCCAAAGCGTTGCCGGCAGTCAGAACTCCGGCCAGCAAGACCGTGTAAGATACTGTTCTGCCTAATTTATTTTTAAAACTCATATTAAATTCCTCTTAAATGAAAGTTTTCTATATGAAAAAACTACGTATCTCTAATACAACTATCGAGATAAGCGCAATTATAATTGAAATTTTTTAAATGGCAACACATTATCTGTTTAAAAAAATTTATGGCAATAAAATATACATAACATGTTATGATTCACTATGCCGGGAGTGGCGGTTTTATTGGCTTTTTTTGTCTCAAAAATTTTTTGAAAATTGAGGATAATTTATTACGAAACAGTTAAAATATTAACGATTTTGCATAAGCGAACCGATTAAGGCGTCGACAATGTTTAATTCTTTTTCATTTAATTTGCGCAGCTTCAGACTCAGGGTCTCGACCTTTTTCAACTTGCTGAGCGGAACGTCCGCAACCCGGCGGTTGACAAAGAACGGATAACTCTCATCATTTTCCGACGGCTCAACGAATCCGTCCGTCTTGTGCAAGACGTCGGCAAAGAGCTCGTCCATACTGATATTCAGCACATCGCACAGATTGATTATCTGCTTCAAATCCGGCACCGTGCGGTCATTTTCCAGGTTGCCGACCGTTTTGAAATTGCAGTTCATCAAATCGGCCAATTGCTCCTGAGTCAGGTTGTTGGCCTCGCGAAATGCTTTGATTTTATAGCCGATATTGAACAGGCTTTTTTTGGGTGATGACATTATCTGATTTTCCTTTTCGGGATAATATATTATCCTTTTTCCGGAATTTTATTATCCAACATATTGGATATAATATTTTCTTTAGGATAATTATTTATCCGAATCTGAGCCGATTTTCTGCAGAGTAAGATTTAAATTGATGACTTTTTCAAAAATCTGATGTATATTCCGTTTGTTGTGATTAATAAAATTTGAGAATTTCGTGAAAAAAATAATCTCTGTTTCTGAGGCCGCAAAGCTGATTAAAAGCAATTCGTCGGTGATGATCGGCGGTTTTTTGCGCTGCGGCACGCCTGTTAAAATTATTGACGAGCTTATTAATAACAAAACCGGCAACCTGACGCTGATTGCTAATGATACGTCTTATCCGGATTATGACCGCGGCAAGCTGATTGTGAACAAGCTGGTTAAGAAAGTGATTGCCGCCCATATCGGCACAAACCCGGAAACCGGACGTCAGATGCATGCCGGAGAGTTGGAAGTGCAGCTTGTTCCGATGGGAACGCTGGTTGAGAGAATCCGTTCCGCAGGCGCAGGTCTGGGGGGCTTTTTGACCCCGACCGGTATTGGTACGGTGGTGGAAGAAGGCAAAGAAACGATTGAAATCGACGGCAAAAAATATTTGCTGGAAAAACCGCTGAAAGCTGATGTGGCGATTGTTTATGCCACCAAAGCCGACAAATTCGGCAACGCTTTTCTGGACGGAACGACGCGTAACTTTAACCCTGTGATGGCTACGGCTGCCGAAACTGTCATTCTGGAAGCGGACGAGATTTGCGACGAGCCGCTGAACCCGGCAGAAGTTACCATTCCGGGATTGTTTATTGATTATATTGCTGTGTGAGGTCAAGATGGAACTTTCAAAAGAACAATGCCGCGAGATTATTGCACGGCGTGTGGCAAAAGAGGTTAAAGAGGGAGATGTTATTACCCTTGGTATTGGTTTGCCGACCGAAGTTGCTAATTATATTCCGCACAATATTCATGTGATTTTTCAGTCGGAAAACGGAATGACCGGCGTCGGACACCGTGATTTGAGCGCGCCGGAGAATCCGAAAGTTATTAATGCCGGCGGACTGGCCGTTACAACCCGTCCGGGGGCTGTTTTTTTTGACACGTCGATGGCTTTTACCATTATTCGCGGCGGGCATGTGGATGCGACCGTTCTCGGCGCTTTGCAAGTTGACGAAGAAGGGAATCTGGCCAACTGGATGATCCCCGGCGTGCTTGTTCCCGGAATGGGCGGCGCAATGGATTTGGTCGTCGGGGCAAAAAAGGTGATTATTGCCATGGAACATACCAGCAAAGGGCGTCCGAGAATCGTTAAAAAATGCTCCATTCCTTTGACGGCGCAGCACGAGGTGGATATGATTGTTACGGAGCGCTGCGTGATTGACGTTACGCCGCAGGGGTTGGTGTTGAAAGAAATTAATCCGAATTTTTCTTTGGAGGAAATTTTGGCGTCAACAGATGCCAATCTGATTATTCCGGATTATCTGACCCAAAAGGCCGGATAGGAAAAAGGAAGGAAGAAAAAGAAAGGAGAGGCAAAAAACCTCTCCTTTTTTGTTATTTAACCAATGTGATGCTGTCTACATCAATATCGGCCGGTTTCATCAGGTGAGTATCAACTTCACCTTTGATTTCAACCTTGTCTTTCGGCGTTACCGTCAGCCCCTGCCAATCCTCGTCGTCAATTTCGACCCGGATGGTGCCGGTTGCGTCTTTAAACAGGTATTTTTCATCGCCGAGGCTGCTTTCAATCGTCCCCTGCAATACAACATAAGTATCATCAGCCATTTCTTTGGCCTGGGCAACGGTTGCTTTCTCTGAATTAGACGGCCCGACGAATCCGGCCTGCGCGGCTGCGGCCATTCCAAAAACCGAAACCAGCGCTGCAAGTAAACTTAAACTTTTCATGCTAAAAAAACTCCTTTGGTTATTTAACGCTTAAAAGTATAATCTGGCCGGAGCAAATTGCAACCGTAATCAGAAATTTATTGACCGACGATTTTGCAAACGTCGACCCAGACGGAATTTTCGATGCAATTTTCCAACTCTTCGGGCGTTAGTTCAATGGCGCTGTTAGAGCTGCCGCAGGCCGGAAAAACCGTGTTAAACCGCCGGAGAGAAACGTCGAGGTAAATTTTTACATTTTCAGGAACGGCAAAAGGACAGACGCCGCCGACAGCATGGCCGGTTAAAGCCAGCGCCTCTTCCGGAGATAGCATTTTGGCTTTGGCGTGAAACGTTTGTTTATATTTGGCATTGTCTATTTTGCAATCGCCGGCCACAACCAGCAGCAGCGTGTTGCCATTGCAGGCAAAGGACAGGGTTTTGGCAATGCGGCAGGCTTCGCAGCCCAGAGCTTTGGCGGCCAGCTCGACCGTGGCGCTTGAAACCGGGAACTCCCGGATGCGTTTTTCCAGACCGAATTTTTGCAAATATGTTCTGACTTTTTCTATAGACATTTTATTCTTCCTTTTTTGGAGTAAATTATAATGCCGGCAGTACGGAATGCAAAGGAAAAAACGACGTATTTTGAAGCTATGCTCAAATCAATTTAAGAAACCGGTAAAATCTTAAATATTTATTGGTATAAAAATAAAACAAATATGTCTTTCCTGCATTATCAGTCACCTCAAAATCTACAGGGAGCAACATAAGTTCTTTTAAAAAAACATAATTCAAACGACAACACATACATGCCGCCATTAAAACAGTGGTTCCGTCATTGTTTCGGGAATTGATATCGAATTTATATTCATTAATCAGCATTCGCGCAATTTTATATTGGTTGGCAGCAATGGCACAAAGCAACAAATTTGAGCCGTCTTTGATTTTATAAGAAGTATCAGCGCCCAGATCCATAAGTAGTTTAAATGCCTTAACATGGCCGTATACTGTTGCATAAAACAAAGGTATTCCGTTATTATCCGGACAGATAATATTTATATCGGCACCATTATCAATCAGTGCATTAATTATGCGTAAGCCGGCGTGATTTTTTAATGCCAGACATAAAGGCAAACCATTTTTATAATTAGGATCAGCACCGCGACGGATAATATCGTCAATATCCTTTTTACGAATAAACCAATGATTGAGGTTAAGGGCAGTCATCAATGCTTCTTGCGGCACTCTGACATGTTTATATAACAGGAATACCAGATAATTATAAATGTTTATCATTACAATTATGACCAGCAGAGCGACTGCAAACCCCATTTACTTCTCCTTATTGCTTGACAGATAAAATTCAACCAACTGGGCTTGGGTCAGCCAGACGGTTTCCCCTTCCAATTTCACATCAATCTTATTCTTACCATCATTAGTCTGATAAATAATAATCTCACCCTGCCTGCCAGTCATCAAACAATTCCTAAAATTCTATTCTATTTTGGTTTATAATAATGAAGCTTATTTAAAATATGATAAATCATGTTTAAAAAAGAAAAAGAGCTTGGAAAACCAAGCTCTTTTTTTTTGCAGAAATAAACTCTAGCGTTTGCTGAACTGATAAGAACGGCGGGCTTTGGCCTTACCATATTTCTTACGTTCTACAACACGGTCATCACGTGTCAGGAAGCCGGCTTTTTTCAGAACAGAACGCAATTCCGGTTCATATTCGTTCAAAGCTTTGGCAATACCGTGCTTGATTGCACCGGCCTGACCGGACAATCCGCCGCCTTTTACCGTGCAAACAACATCAAATTCGTTTTCGCGGTTGGCAACGACAAACGGCTGATTGATGATCATTTTCAATACCGGACGGGCAAAATAGTCATCAATGGATTTTTCATTGATGGTGATAACGCCTTTACCCGGCTTTACCCAAACGCGTGCAACGGCGTCTTTTCTTTTGCCGGTGGCATAAGAACGGCCCTGCTTGTCGCGGTTTGCTTTGCGAACCTTAACTTCTTCGGTTTTAGATGCGCTTTTAATATCTTGCAAAGATTCAATTTTTTCAGCCATTATAATGCGCTCCTTTTATTCTTCGGGTTCTTGGCGGCAATGTCCAAAACAATCGGGTTCTGGGCAGTATGCGGATGTTCGCTGCCGGCATAAACTTTTAATTTTGTCATCTGACGGCGGCCCAGCGGATTGCGGGAAATCATACGCTCAACAGCTTTCTCGATAACTCTTTCCGGGAAACGGCCGGCCAGAATTTTTGCCGGGGTGGTTTCTTTGATACCGCCGATGTAGCCGGTATGTTTGAAATATTTCTTATGAGTCAGCTTTTTGCCGGTCAATTTTACTTTGTCTGCATTGATAACGACAACATAGTCGCCGCAGTCAAGGTTCGGAACAAAGGAAGGTTTGTGTTTGCCGCGCAAAATCTTGGCGATTTCGGCAGAAAGTCTTCCCAGTACAACGCCCTGAGCATCAACGACATACCATTTTCTTTCAATGTCAGACGGTTTGGTTGCATATGTGTTCATTGTAACTCACTTCTTTGTTAAAAAGTTTAGGATTAAAATTCAAATGGAATATACAGGATATTTTTTTAATGTCAACAACAAAAAACACAATATTTTCAATATTTTATTTTATGGTATTATTATACCGTTTATTATCGTATTGTTTTTCAACAATTTTAGCACGATAAAACACAAAAAAATCCTCATTATATTTATCATTATCAGCCCGGATCAATATGCGGTTGTTAAAGCAGATTCTTCAAATCATAAAGTTTTTCCAGAGCTTCGCGCGGGGTAAGGTCATCGGGATTGAGGTCTTTTAAGGCCTTAAGCGCCGGGGATTCCGCTGCCGGTTCAGGCGTGGTTTCACGAACGGCCGAGAACAAGGGCAGATCATCCACCATCTGAGAGATATTCCGGCTTTTTCCGCTGTCTTCCAAAGAGGCAAGCACCTGCTCCGCCCTTTTTACCACGGTTTTCGGCAGGCCGGCCAGTTTGGCAACATGAATGCCATAAGAACGGTCGGCCGCTCCGTCAATAACCTCATGCAGAAAGATGACGTCTTCATTAAACTCTTTGATTTTCATACAATGCAGGCTCATTCTCGGCAATTTGCCCACCAGCGCGGTCAGCTCGTGATAGTGGGTGGCAAACAAAGCCCGGCATTTGTTGACTTCGTGCAAATTTTCTACCACGGCCCAGGCAATCGACAAGCCGTCAAAGGTTGCCGTGCCGCGCCCGATTTCATCCAAAATTACAAACGAGCGTTCCGTCGCCTGGTTTAAAATTCCGGCGGTTTCGACCATCTCGACCATAAAGGTTGAGCGGCCGCGTGCCAAATCGTCCGATGCTCCGACGCGGGAGAAGATTTTATCGACCACGCCGATATGCGCCGAATCGGCAGGAACATAAGCTCCCATTTGCGCCATGATGGCAATAATCGCATTTTGGCGCAGGAATGTTGATTTACCGGCCATATTCGGACCGGTTATCAGCCACAGGCGGTTGTTCTCGGTCAAACGGCAATCATTGCCGACAAAAGTTCCGCTCCGCTCTTTGGAAATGGAATATTCCACCACCGGGTGGCGGCCGCCGACAACGTCAAACTCCAGGCTTTCATCAATCTGCGGGCGGCAATAGTTTTTCTCAACGGCAAGGTCGGCCACCGCCGCTCCGACATCAAGCTCGGCCATAGCGCGGGCGGTTTTCAAAATCATTTCGGAATAAACGATTACGTCATGAACCATTTTGTTATACAGTTCAATTTCCATAGCAACGGCTTTTTCGGCCGCACCGCGGATTTTGTTCTCGAGTTCGGTCAGTTCCACCGTTGTAAAACGAGCCGCATTCAAAACCGACTGACGATGGATAAAATCCGGGTTCTCCAGCATTTCGGTTGCAAATTTCGTCGGGACTTCAATAAAATAGCCAATCACATTGTTATATTTGATTTTTATCTGGGCAATGCCCGTTTTTTCCGCATATTTGCCTTGCAGCTCCAACAGAACCTTATGGCTGTCATCTTTTAAGGTGCGGATTTCATCCAAGGCCGGACAATATCCGGGACGGATAAAACCGCCGTCACGTGCCAGCAAAGGCAGGGCTTCATCCAAAGCCCGTTTCAAATCATCAACCAGGCTGTTATGGTTGCCCAATCCGCCGACAATTTTTTCCAAAGCCGGAGGCATCGGGTGCAGTTCCGCGTTGCTTTGGTCTTTGCGGTAAGCATAAAGCAGATTGCGCAGCGCCGGGATATTTTCCAGTGCGATACGGATATTGTCCAAATCACGCGGGCCGCCGCGTCCCAGACTCAGACGGGAAACAGACCTTTCGATATCCGGGCAGGAATGCAGCAAGGTGCGTAAATCTTGTCGGATTTGCGGATAATCGATAAAGAAAGACACCACATCCAGCCGGTTGTTGATTTCGGCAATATCGACCAGCGGAGCAGCCAGACGCGAAGCCAGCAACCGACCGCCAATGCCCGTTACCGTACGATCAATCACCGCCAGCAGCGACGTACTTTTATCGCCGCCGATCGTATCAAGCAATTCCAGACTGCGGCGGGTGGCGCCGTCTATCTCTACAACGTTGCTCTCACAAATTTTGACCGGTTTTTCAATCACCGGCATCTGGCCTTTCTGCGTATTTTCCAGATAATCAAGCAAAACGCCGGCAGCAGCAGTTTCGCACCGGCTGAAACTTCCGAAAGCGTCCAGTGTATCGACACGAAAGACTTTTTCGAGCCGGAGTTTGGCGTTTTCACTGTTAAAGCGTGCCTGCGGCAGAACCGTCAGCTTTTCCTTATACTCATTCAACAGCGCAAAAATCTCGGGATTTTGCAAATAACTGTCCGACACCAGGATTTCAACCGGGTTTAACCGCGACAAAACGTTTGACAACAGGTTTTCTTCGCTCTTGTCTTTCAGCCCCAATTCCTGAGTAAAAAACTGCCCGGTCGAAATATCCAACCATGAGAGTCCCAGGCAGCCGGCCTGTTTGGCAATGCTGAGCAAAAAGTTGTTGCGTTTGGAGTCCAACAAATTGTCTTCTGTCAGCGTTCCGGGCGTTACCAGGCGGATGACTTCCCGGCGCACCACCGATTTGGCGCCGCGGGCTTTGGCGGCTTTCGGATCTTCCGTCTGCTCGCAGATGGCAACCTTATACCCCTGTTTGATCAGTTTTGACAGATAGCTTTCATACGCATGAAACGGCACGCCGCACATCGGAACGTCATTATCCTCAAACTTGCCGCGCTTGGTCAGGGTAATATCCAGGGCCTTGGACGCCTTAACGGCATCGTCAAAAAACAGTTCGTAAAAATCGCCCATACGATAAAAAAGAAGATAATCCTGATGTTGGGATTTTATCTCCTGATACTGCGCCATCATCGGCGTCATTGTCGGTTCTTTTTTCTCTTTCATAATCCGCAAATTAAATTTATTTAAACTTATTGTACTATACAATATTTGCAAATCTAGTCCAGAACTTTAATTGATTTTTGCCGAAGAGGTGCAAAGAAACGGATGTTTAACTTTGTCAGAAATATCTTCTCAATTGAAAAAGACACAAAATTTGCTGCCCGGATTATGTTTCTTTCCGCTCCGGCCGCTCTGGTCTTTATGCTTTTGGTGCTGTTTGAGCTGATTTCCCCGCTTTTGGCCGTTCTTTCTCTGGCAGCGGTGGTTATTTTTAATATTGTTATGCTGTTTCCGATTACTTTTGAAATGCAGCAGATCAGAAAATATATTTCCAATCTGTCAAACGGCGGCGAGTTTGACGAGAAAGCCCTTAAACTCTCGGAAAAAGACGCCAAAGATATTGTCAGCAGCCTGAACGCCATGCACAGTTTTTGGGCGCATAAAACCGATATGCTGGAGGCACAGACAATTTCCGATACTGCCGTTCTGGACAGTTTGCCCGACCCGATTGTGATGATTGACCGTGCCGGAAATATCCTGGGTGCCAATCTTTCCGCCCGCTCGTTTTTCGGAGAGGACATTACTGATAAAAATGTTGATGCCTTATTTGCTTCCAACAATTTTATTAATGCCGTTTCAAAAGTTTTGAAGAAAGAAAGCAAATCGGAAAACCTGATTTTTTATGTGGAAAAACCGGCAAGCCGCAAACTCTATGCCCATATCAAACAGCTGCCATGGCTTTCCAAAGGACGCGCCGTGGCCGTTATTTCCATTTATGACATGACCAAAGCCATGAAAATCGAGAAAATGCAATCTGACTTTGTGGCCAATGCCAGCCATGAACTGCGTACGCCGCTGGCAATCATTTCCGGTTTTATTGAAACCCTGCAGACCTCAGCCAAAGATGACGAAAAAGCCCGTGAATCATTTTTGAAAATTATGCAGGAGCAAGCAGAATATATGTCGTCGCTGATTGAAAACCTGCTTTCGCTTTCCAAAATCGAGATGAAGCAGGACAGTCTGCCGGAAGAAGATGTCAATGTGATTGATGTGGCAGAAGAAGCCGCACAGGCGCTGTCGCAAAGAGCTGAAAAACGCAATATGAACATCAAAATTAAATTCGGGCGCAACATTCCCGAAATTACCGGAGACCGCGCCCAAATCAAACAGGTTATTCAAAACCTGACGGATAATGCTATCAAATATGGCGCCAGCGACAGCAAAATTACCATAGATATTGAAAAAGCCAATGCCATTCCGCCGTCTAAGAGCTACAAAGTGGCAGAAGGCGAGGCTTTGGCTATTTCCATCAACAACAAAGGACCTAAAATCGGGCCGGAAGATCTTATGCGACTGACGGAACGCTTTTATCGCATGCAGGAACATAAGGATAAGAACATTCGCGGAACCGGGCTCGGCCTTTCCATCGTTAAACAGATTGTTATCCGGCACCGCGGTAATCTTACCGTTTCTTCTACTACTCTGAACGGAACGACTTTTACAATTTATCTGCCTATTTCTCTTCATAAATAACCTGCACGGCAGGCGGCCGAACGTCGGCTGCGCACCCGGCGGGGGTTATGAATGGCTTTGTGCTTTGAAGTTTTTGTCATTCTCGGGCTTGACCCGAGAATCCACAGGCAACGGCCTGAGCGGTCAGTTGTCAGAATTGTGCCCTGAGGATCGCGTTGCTCCATTGTTTTCTACGGTTAAGATTGTGCTTTGAAGAATGGATTGCCGGATCAAGTCCGGCAATGACTAAGAGGAAATTTGTTTGATCTGGATCCCCGGGTCGGTGCCCGGGGATGACGATAAAAAAACATAGCCCGGCAATGACAATAAAAAAACACGGCCCGGGGATGACTAGAAAAAAAGCCCGGGGATGACAGGTACGGCAGACAGCTTTATTCCTGCTTTAATATTTCTTCCGTTTGCGGACGGCTGTCATTAAAGCTCTCATCTTCGCTTTTGCGTTTTTGGATCAGTTCTCTTGCATTGGAGTTCATCTCTGACAAATCATCTTCCAGAACCTGATCATGCGGTATTTTTTTGCCACGCGCCACATACTCCAGTGCACTCAAATATTCTTGGTATTTTTTCTGGTATTCCGGAATATTCGGATTGTTGTCTTTGATAACCAGTTCTTCTTGTTCCTCGGATGTTTTCGGCTGCGGCTGTTTTGCAGCCTTAATTCTTTTGCGGGTGCGCGGTTCTTCTCCCTCAATATATTCTTCGATGACCTCTTCTCCCATAATAATTGAGCCGGGAAGAATTTTGGTAAAGCGGTGAACTTTTCCGCCGCTTTCTTTCTGACCAGCATCTTTTTGTCTGGCTGAAATTTCAATCAGCTGCTGCGTTGTTAAAACTTTTCGGTCAGGATCATCACTGGATATGGCTTTAACGGTTTCTGCCCGACCACTGTAATATTGAGGCGTCGGATAAACCGTTTTGGGCTGTTCTATGGCATTTTCCGGCATAAAAAAGCCCGGAACCGTCCGCTTACGAACCAAAACTTCTCGTCCGAGCACAATTGACGTTCCTATTCCCATGGCAACCGGAAGCATTATCGCCAGAACAGATTTTTTCATTTTCTTTCCTCAGATTTCAACCATAATTTAACATATTTTCTGTAGAGTATTTTATATGAAAAAACTTTTTTTTATATTAACAATTTTGATTTTCAGCCTTCCCGGAAACTCAGGGGCTGAAGAAAATCGTTGTGCCGAAATGCCTTTTGAGCCCGAAATTGAATATTATTCATCTTACGGCAAACTTAATTATGATTTTTCCAAAGATCATGAACAGGTCACAACCTTGGCCAAAAAACACAATCTGTTGGAAAGCGGAATGTTTGCCTCCGGACTGGCAATTGCCGACATCCAATGGGAGGTTTCCGTCGGCACTCGCGGTGCTCTGCTTTCTTTGACCGAAGCCTGCATTGTGCCGGCAAAAATAAAATTGTTTATCGGGTATCATAATCCGGTAATTTATCTTGCAAACAGATTAAAGAAAAATACCTGCGAATATGATGTTGTTATGCGGCATGAACAGACACACCAGCAAATTAACAAAACCGCGTTAGAATATTTTCGTCCTTATTTCTTTAATGAAATTGTAAAGATATCTTCTCAAATCAAGCCGCGTTATGTGAGCAAACTGACGCAGGAAGAAGTCAACAAAGCTACTCAGCAGTTGACGCAGGAATATATTGAGGCAATTTCTCCGATGATTGAAATTTTTAAGAACGAATTAAAAATCGAACATTCAAAACTTGATAATCCGGGAAATTATCGGTTGGAAACGCTTTTGTGCCGCTAATCTATTCCGGATCAAGCAGATTCTGCTGCATAAAGGCATTTACAAAATTATCAACCCCCTTATAGGCCATATCGATATATTCTTTATCGCGGGCGGAATTCTGGTTGTAAAAAATCCGAACCGTTGTCATGCCTAACTGTTTGGGGAACTCAAGATTGGAATAGCTGTCATCAACAAAAATGCAGTCTTTCGGAGCAAGGCCGATTTTGTCGCAAAGCTGCTGATAAACCTGGGTATCTTCGTTCTTTTTCAACAAATCAAAGTCTTCAACCGAATAGAATTTGCCTTTGAACAAATCGTACAAATCAATCCGCTTCAGGATTTTTTCCGCCACTTCATGCGAGCTGGTGGTCAGAATATATTGTTCGACCGGCAGTTTGGTCAGTTTTTCTGCCAAGCCGTCAAAAGGTCTGATATATTCAACCGGCTTGCGTTTGTGATAAGCATCAAACAATGCTTTAGGATCAACATTGTATTCGCGATAAAAAATTTCTCCGCCGTCGCGATAAATTCTGTAAGATTCCTTGACTTTGGCTTTTGCCGCCTCAAAATCAAGCTTTACACCCAAATCTTCAATCAGAGCCTGTGCCATTACGCTGTCCAAGATATCGGCGAATTCCGGCGTTATCCGGTACAAAGTGTTATCCAAATCCCAAATAATGGCTTTTTTTATAAATATCACGCGACTTCTCCACATTCTGCCTAAACTAAATCCGAAAGTGAATATTAGCCAGAGAAACGTCTTTCGTCAATAGGTTTTATCTCCCTTGAAAGAAAGCGCTGCACGAATATATCAGGATTGATAGGTTTAACAACTCGAGAGGTCAAAGAAAATGTTAAAAGAAATCAGTATTCTGGCCGCAGCAGTTTTGGCTTTGTCCGGCTGCGACTCTAAAAACGCCAATGCCCAAAACAGCGGGACTGCCGTCGGGAACCCGGATTCCGCCAATGTGTTAATTATGGAAGAAGGATATGAAGCCGTTGCCGTGCCCGTCCAAAACGGAAATCAGGATCCTTCCGCGCAGACGCCTGCCAGTGGCACCCCGCAAAACAAAAATAATAATGACACTCCGGCCACAGCAGACAATACGGCAAACGCCGATGCCGGCACGGTTACCGTTGATGAGACAATCTCCGGTATTACAGACGGAGAAGGCGACGGTGTTTATGAGGTCGACGAAAGCGTCAGTGATTAATTCCGATAATTAACAAAAAAAACACCTGCCGTTTTGAATTGTCCAACTTTCGGGAGACAGTTCATTTTGCAGGTGTTTTTTGTTCTTTCTATTCGGTGGCAGACTGTTCTTCAGAACTTTCCGCCGTTTCCGGAACGGGGAGATCCGGGATATTTTCTTTCTCAATCGAATACAGATCTTTTACGCCCCATTCGCCGTTTTTCAGCCGGACGACAAAAATTATGTCTCCCCGGCACAAACCGAACCAGGCACCGTTACAGTTGCTGATTGTATAAATTTCTGCCGAATCGGCATCAATCGGTTTTATCTTGGTGATTTTGAAGTCAAAATGAGTCGGGCGGATGATGTTTTCGTCTTCCATAAAGACAAATTTTGGCATTTTGGCTGCGTCGCAATCAGCCATTTGCGGATTGATCGCACATTTGACCGTGTTTTCAACCGCACAAAAAATTCCACTGTCCTTGTCGCATTTTTCCGGCAGCATATCTTTGTCATAAGAAAAAACGACATTTTCATAATCAAACTGCGGAACATTTACTTTTGCTTCTTCTGTTTCAGAAACCTGATTTTCTTTTTTTTCGGAGCAAGCGCCCAACAGCGCCGCACAGACAAACAAGACCAAAAATTTTTTCATCTTTCTTCCTTTTCTGACATTTGAGCCGCTATCAATATAAGTCTTTTCTCACAGACTTAAAACAAAAAAAGGAAAAATCCGCAGAATTTTTCCTTTTTTTGTAATCCGCCGGACTTAGAAATTATATTTGATACCTGCGGAATATTCCATCATATGGTCATAACCGTCAACTTTGTCAAAACCGACATAGCGGGCCAAAGTGCGGATGCTCCAGTTGGAGTCGATGTTGTATTGAATACCGAGACCGGCACGATAGCCGTAGCCGCTGTCACGATATTTATGCTTGCCTTCGCCGGCAGCAATATATTTGTTTCTGAATTTGTATTCACCAATACCGACAGTTCCGATCAAAGACCAAACGTCATAACAGCCCAGCGGCAGATAACCCATCAAATCCAGACCATAAGCCTGAAAGCCGTTGGAGAATTTTTCAGACGCGCCGGATTTGCCGTACTGGTCAGAAAACTGATAGAAAAGCTCCGTACCGAAATAACGGTTGTAACTGGTACCCAGATTAACGGAACCGGAATTGTAATAAGGCCGCAACCCTTTGGCATTGGCATCAGAATAGTTATAGTTGATACCAATGTACGGATTGTAAACCTGTTCAGCCTGAGCCTGAGATGCAAATGCAGTCAGAGAAACCGCAGCCATCAAAGCCGCAACAGTATTTTTCATTTTTAATCCCTCGTAAAAAAGTTAACACTTCGTTAATATATCAAAAGTTTTATAAAAATAAAGCACTTTTTCTACATTCAGCCATAAAAATGTTGTTTCAGATATAAAATAATGTTAAAATTGCTTAATTTAAGATGTTAAGGACATTTGATCATGCGAAAATCTGACCAGCTGGGTTATACGATGATAGAGGTAGTTGCCACCATATCAATTTTGATTATGGTTATTACCGGCATGACCAAAACTGTTTCCAATATATTCGGAAAATATAAATACAATGAAGTTTTAAACCAGATCAGAGATTTGCGCAAGACGGTTAATGATCGTTTTTCCGCGATCGGCGACTATTCCGATCTTTCCGCAAAGTTGCTTATTGACGAGAAAATCGCCCCGTCGACAATGGTTGCCGGAAACGTCCTTATCAATTCTTTCGGCGGACAGGTTTATTTGTCTCCGGCAGACACTTACGGCAAAAACAAATCTTTTGAAATGCAGTTTACAAATCTGCCCAATACCGTTTGCGTAGAAGCTGCAACCATCAACTGGCGCGTGGATGACACATCTACCCTGGTAAAGGTTATTATTAATGATAAAAATAAACCTTATACCTGGCCGGTCAACACCATCGGAAACAGTGTTAAACCCGGGCAGAACTCTCTGCCGATGACAATTCCGATGGCTCAGAAAGCCTGCAACGATAAAGATGAGAAAAACCTTATCATCTGGGAATTTCAATAGTTTTAAGGAGCTGTTTTTTTGATAAACGTAAACAACATTAACAAAACAAAAGAGGTCAGCACCGCCAAAACAAGGAAAGCCGGCGGAGGGGATAGTTTTTCCGCCTATTTGAAAGACAACCTGAAAACTTCGGCTCCGGGGATTACCGGAAGCAACGCAATTTCCGTGACAGATGCTATTTTTGCCGCACAGGCCGCAGACGGCGAAGAAGAAAAACAAATCCGCAAAAAACTTTGCCGCCGGGCTTCAACCCTTTTGGAAAAGCTTGAAGAAATCCGCGACGGACTGTTGGACGGGCATATTTCCAAAGACAGACTGATCGAAATCTCGCGCATGGTCAAAGAAAACCGGCCGGCTTCTCAAGATGCCGCTTTGCAGGAAATTTTGAGCGAGATTGAGCTGCGAGTTGAGGTGGAACTGGCAAAATTGATGCGGTGAGTTAAAATTGTTGTGATAAAGCATTTTTTTGCTTGAAGTTCATAATTGAAATTTGTAACTTGCTTGCTATATGTTTTTTTAATTTATTTAGGAGAAACAAAGATGGAAACTGCTGTAATTCTTCCGCCGGATTATAAGCCTTCTGAATCTGAAGAATATATGAACGAGCTTCAGTTGGAATATTTCCGCCAGAAACTGATTAACTGGAAAAAATCTCTGCTGGCTCAGTCCAAAGATACACTGGATGAAATGGTTATTCAGGGAGGGTTAAACCAGCCGGATCAGAATGATCGCGCTTCTCTTGAAACAGACAAAGCTCTTGAACTCCGCACGCGTGACCGCGCTCGCAAGCTGATTTCCAAAATAGACGAGGCTTTGCAACGGATTGAAGACGGAGAATACGGCTACTGCGAAGATACCGGAGAGCCCATCGGACTTGCCCGCTTGGAAGCCCGCCCGATTGCAACGCTTTCCATTGAAGCTCAGGAGCGTCATGAGCGTATGGAAAAAACTTATGACGATGATTCCATCGCCGTCGTAAAGGCATAGGCAGAAAAATGGCCAAAGACTTTATCCTCGCTTCATCTTCCAAACAGCGCCGTGCTCTTTTGGAACAGATTGAGTTTTCTCCCAAGCTGACCGAAGCCGCGGATATTGACGAAACACCGCAACGTTTTGAGAAGCCTTCGGCTTATGTAAAACGCATGGCTCTGGAAAAAGCCCGGCATGTGGCGGAAAAACATCCCGGCGAAGTGGTGTTGGCTTCTGATACGATTATTGTCTGCGGCGCAAAAATCATTCAAAAAGCGCATTCGGAAGCAGAGCAAGAAAAAGTCATGCGCATGCTTTCGGGAAAAGCGCACCATGTCTTAAGCGGTGTTTGCGTTATTGACAGAACAGGCAAAGCCAGTGTTCGCTGCGTGGATACCAGAATTGTGATGAAACGGCTTTCGGAAGAAGAGCTGAAGAGTTATGTGGCCGGACGTGAATGGGACGGTTGTGCCGGATATCGGATTGAGGGTGTTCTCGGCGCTTATGTCAAAAAAATTATCGGTTCCTATTCCGGCGTTATCGGATTACCTTTATTTGAAACTAAAAATATGTTAAACAGTGCAGGCGTAAAATGACAGATACATTAGTTTATGAAAAAAAGAACAGCCTGATCCGGCTGGCAATGCTGAATGAGGGCATTTTGGAAGAAGTCGAGTATGTTGATGAGGCAAAAGCTTCGGAAGGCAGTATTTATCTCGGCAAAATTACCCATAAACTGGAACTGGCTCATGAAAAGACCGGTTTTTTTGTAGATATTAAAGACGGAAAAGATGCTTTTCTGATGGCCGAAGAACACGGTATGTCGGAAAGCAATATTCAGGAAGGGCAAAGCCTGATGGTGCAGGTCAGCCAAGAACGCCGTGCCGAAAAAGGCGCCAAACTTGTCCGGTCTATTCAGCTGGTGGGCGAAAATATCGTATACTGTCCGTACCGTATGGATGTCGGTGCGTCTTCCCGCATTGAAGACAAAGAAAAACTTGAAGAATATCGTCGTAAGGTTATTGAAAATACAACCGGGCAGGAAGGCTGGATTCTTCGGACGTCTTCCGTTGATGTGCCTTTTGAAACCATTGCCGAAGAAATGGCAGCCTTGCGCAGCACATTTGAAGGGATTATGAAAAAAGCCCGCGCCGTCAGTGCCCCGGCTCTGCTTTATGCCAAAGGTTCGCCGTTGTATGACGCTATCAGCCGCCATGCCAAAACCTTAAAAAGGATTATTGTGGACAATCATAATCTTGAAGAAGAATTGAAGGAAAAATACGGCGATGCTTATGAAATCGAGTATCAGTCCGAGCCGTTTGAAGAAACCGGTTTGGAAGATGAGATTTATGAGGCGCTCAACAAGGTGATTTATCTTCCGGACGGCGGTCGTGTTGTTATTGAAGAAACACGCGCCTGCACGGCGATTGACGTAGACAGCGGTGATGATCGCGGCAACGGAAACATTTCCCGCCTGAACAGCGAAGCGGCTGTGGAAATTGCCAGACAAATCCGTTTGCGCAACCTTTCCGGAAAAATTATCATTGATTTTGCCGGCTCTTCTGACTACCGCTTTATGAAACCGGTGCTCGAAATTTTGGAACAGGAACTGCGCAAAGATCCGACCAAATCTTCCGTTCTCGGATTGAGCCGCGCCGGAAACGTGGAAATTGTCCGTGTTCGCCGCCGGCCGAGCCTGAGCGATATTCTGACCGAAGAATGTGAACACTGTCAGGGAACGGGAAGGGTCAATAAATGAGCAAATGTCCGATTTGCCATAAGGAATTAACAGATACAAAGTATCGTCCTTTTTGCTCCAAACGCTGCGCCGATATAGACCTCGGCCGTTGGTTTGCCGAAGATTATACCGTGCCGGCGGTGGAGCTGGACGAGCAGGAGATTGAAGAGCTGGAAAACGCTTTTGAAAATAAAACCGAGTAACTTAAACAATGGCTAAAAACGTCAAACGCAAAGATTTTATTTCAACCGGGTTGGTTGCACAAAACCGCCGGGCGAATTTTGATTATCAAATTAATGAAAAATTTGTTGCCGGACTTGAGCTGACCGGAACGGAAGTTAAATCTTTGCGGCTCGGACATGCCAATATTAATGATGCTTACGGCATTGAACGTAACGGCGAAATCTTTATGTCAAACATGTATATTGCCGAATATGAAAGCAAGGGTTATTCCAGCCATGCCGAAAAACGCGACCGTAAACTGCTGCTAACCAAAAAAGAAATTATCACAATTACCAACGAACTTGCTCGTAAGGGTTCGACTTTGGTGGCCATCCGCCTGTTTTTTAATGAAAAAGGACGTGCAAAATTGGAAATTGGGCTTGGCGTCGGCAAAAAACTTTATGATAAACGAGAAACCGCAAAAGACCGTGACTGGGCTCGTGATAAACGTAATATTATGAAAAATTTTAAATAAAAATTCTTTTTTACTTTAACGAATACCGGCAACTTTTATTTGCCGGTATTTTTTGTTTTCTTTAGCCAAAATCCCCGTCCTATTTTTCATAATATATTGACTTTTGTGTTTTCTTGTGTTATAGTATCTTTATTGTCGTTCTTATGAGGTTTGTTACTCAATTTGTCATTCTCGGGCTTGACCCGAGAATCCACAGGCACCGGCCTGAGCGATCGGTTGTTGGCACTGTGCCTAAGAGATCGCGATGCTATGACGGGGTTTGTGAATGACAAGGTGCTTTGAAATATGGATCCCCGGGTCGAAGCCCGGGGATGACGAAAGAAAAAAAGAGCCCGGCAATGACTAAAAAAATAAAGCGCCCGGCAATGACAAAGAAAAAAAAGGACGACAAAAGAAGAAAAGAATTTTTATAAGGGAGGAAGCCGATGAAAAATTATAACACTATGCTACACATGAAACTTAACTCTGCGGTGTCGGTTCTTGCTGTTGCCGCTGCTTTTGCGGTCTTTCTCCCGCCTTCCAATGCTTCAGCTGGCATTTGTTTTCTGCCGGACTGTCAGGATGATGAGATTGTTCAGGGCGATATTAATATGAACATCAACTCCGATACCGAGTATTGCGAGGAGAAAGGCTATACCTATTATTCTTCCGGCGAATGTCCGCAATATCAGGCTAAAGTCGGTACTTGTTCCCGTGATGATCATTACCTGAAATGTGATGCCGTTACCTGGTGTAAGAATAACGGCTATAATACGCAGACCTGTTCTCTGCCGTCCTTTGTTAACGACCAATGTCCGAACGGCAAACCTTATTACAAGGGTTGTAAAGAAGACCGGCCGAGAGCCTGCCGCGAACAAGGATATGTCAACTCCTGTTCTCCGGGACGGTTGTATAAATCGACAAACCGTTGTCCGTGGGATAATTCTTATGGTAAATGTTGTACTGCTTCGCCGTCGACAGGTTGTCCGTCCAGTTACAAAGTCACCTGTGATCCGTCCCGCGGTTCGTCCGGTGTAGATACCTGCGGATATACTTGTTACCGCTGCTGTGATGACACCTGTCCGTCCGGTACTTCTAAAAACTATCACGGATCTTATGCTTCTACTACCGAATGCGGTACCAGATGTAACAGATGTAAAGACTGTACTTCCGGCAGCCGGTCTTATACCGGATCTTATGTTGGATCTTCAGAGTGCGGAAGCTGCTATGCTTGTTCCGATACCTGCCGCTCAGGTCAGAAATCCGTATCTTGCTCTTCCAATTATGTAAAAACCCGCGTATCGACAACCGAATGCGGGACGGCTTGCTATTCTTGCGAGTATAATTCCGATTGTTCTGTGTCTTCAAAATCCTGCGATTATGGTTGTGCTTCTACCAACTCCTGTGGTAAATGTACTTCTTGTAAATCTAAGCCGGCTGAACCTCCATGTACCTACTCTGTAACACATCAAAGCTATGCCTCCAATTGTCAAGATAACAGGAACGAAACTTATCACTGGTATCTAAAATTTCCACAGACAGTGGCTGCAACTTGTTCTCATAGTCTTTATAAAAATGGACAATTTGTTAAATATTATCATACCCGAGTTAACGGCTATTCCACTCCGGAAGAATGTTGGGCCAATTATAAGAATGACTCTTGTGATTCAGGAAAAGCTGAAGCCGAAGCTGTTGCTGCAGACCTGTGCAAATAAGGAAAAGAAAAACCCGGAAGTTTTACGCTTCCGGGGTTTTTATTTTATAATTACTTCGCCTCTTTGGCATCCATCGGGACAGGGGCTTTATCCGTCTTATCCGTATCGATGGCTGTTGCTACCGGAGTTGCCGGTTTGACTTCTTCTTCCCAAGGCGCTTCGTTGGTGAACGGCTTGTTACAGAATGTCAGATCCAAAGCCTTCATCGCCGTTTCAATCGGGATAAACAAATCCGGTCCGTCGGACATTCTCTTGCCGGCATGTGCCATACCAACGATGTTGGCATTTTTATCCAGCAGAGCACCGCCCAAGGTTTGGTTTTGAACGCGGGTGCTGACCATAATCTCGGCACCTCTTTCCGGAGAGTAACGATAGCCGATAACACGGGCGTTGCTATCCAGATAGCCTTCGCTTTCTGCCAGGTCTTTCATGCCCAAGGTCATTAATACATCTTTGTTAACTTCCGGCAAATCCAAAGTCAACGGCAGCGGTTTATACTGCGTTTTGTTGTCCAACAACAGCAAAGCTACATTTTTGTTTGGGTTTACACGAAAAGCAGATGCTGCCATTTCTTTGCCGTTAATGGTCTT
This sequence comes from uncultured Alphaproteobacteria bacterium, assembly GCA_944390885.1. Taxonomy (GTDB): domain Bacteria; phylum Pseudomonadota; class Alphaproteobacteria; order RF32; family CAG-239; genus MGBC133411. Next base: position 44,772 of record CALXRP010000008.1, on the reverse strand, counting down.
GATGTCAAAACGGTTGTTATTTTTGTTTAGCAGATCTGCCGACGTTAAGATGAACTGGTCGGAGATCAGAAGTCCGGAACCTTTTTTGCCGGAAGGATTGCTAACCTCAACAATTGAAGCACGGACGCGATACAGTGTTTCCGGCGTCAATTTATTATATGGACGCTGAGCCATAATGCAGAGGCTGTTTTTATCTTTCATCAATGCATCTTCGACAATCTCACGATTTTCAATGACTTCCTGACTGACTTCTTTGTCAAGAGGAACGTCTACCCAGTAATCTTCAACAAAAGCATGGTTTTCTCTCGGTTTGACCGGTTTGAAACTTTCACCGGAAGAAAACGAACCGCCGTCTTCAATAATCTGGCTGCGGAAAACGCTGCCGTCAGAATCTGATCCGCCGCGCTCTTTGATTTCTTCACGGAAAGAACGCCCTTCGGCAAAAGCACCGCCGTCTTCTTCAATGATATCCTCAATTACATAATTTGTTGAACGGGAGCTGCTTCTTTCTTCAATGCAGGGGCTTTCATAATATACCGGCTCGTCTGCAGCACGGCTGATTTCTTTTTTGTATTCGCATTGGAAAGTTTCGGCACGTTGTTCCAAAGTATCCCAGCAGCGCTGTTGAGCCATCAGGTCTTCGGGGCTGACGCGTTTGGTCATCTGTTCCTCAAATCCGGAAACATACGGCAGCTGTTTTAAGGCATCGCTGAATGCGCGCTCTACCAACAGGGTTTCACCATTCGGCTCACCGCTCATTACCTCGGCATAACCGTTGGTCATTCCTTTCCAATATACATGGGTTTTGCACAAATCCATTAACCGCCATACGATAGTGATTTCCGAACTTCCGGTGCGGGTATTTTTCTTTTGAGTATTGTTCCAGTCAAATTCATCACAAATATTCATATGATAGTCGACAATTTCGGCCGTCAACAGATATTCCGGCACGCGGATACGGTCAGAAACCTCGTACAACGGGCTGTTACGATCGACAACAACCGGATACAGTTCATTCATATTTTCAAAAAAGATATCAAAGAAGCGCATATCTTTTTCCATGGCGCGCCCCTGATTCAGGAACACGTTCCGGCTTTCTCTGCGGCAGCCGAAAATGCGGAAACGATAATCGCCCAATTTGGTATCATATTGTCTGCCGCCGTTTTCAAGACGAAAATCAACATACTCGAGTTTTAAGGAGGCCAGATCATCCCGAGTCAATTGGGGTTCTTCAACATCTGCGGCAACAAAAGTCCTTTGGGTATATTTTTTGCGAACAACGGGCTCTTCATCGCAATACGGCAGCGGTGCAGGAGCAACCCGGCGGGTGCGTTCAACAACAACTCTCTCGGGACGATAAACTTGTTCTTGTTTGCGAACTACCGTCTTTTTGACTTGTTTAACCTGTTTGCGGGGTTCCTGTCTGCGGACTTCCTGCTTTTTGGCAACTTTTCTCTTTTCTTTTACCTGGCCGTCAGACCCGCAAAGGCAGGTAAACCAACCAAGGTCGCTTTCTGCCAGATTGTTGCAGGCGCAGGGAATCAGCTCGGGGCTTTCCCAAGCGCAAGATCCCAGTATTCCTGCGGCAAAGAAAATACTTAAGGACTTTTTAAAATTCATTATTTTGGTCTCCTAAATGCGTTTATTTGGCAGAATGCGGCGATAAGACAATGCTTCTGCGACGTGTATTCTACTCACATTTATTTTATTTTGCAAGTCTGCAATTGTTCTTGATAGACGAATTATTCGATGATAAGAGCGCGCTGAAAGCTTGTTTTTCTCTGAAAAGCTTATCAGCAGCGACTTTGCTTCATCGTCAAGTCCGGCTATTTTTTCTAAAATTTCACCATTCAATTCGGCATTTGTATGCAATTCCGGATGCCCGAATTTGATAAAACGTTGTTTTTGCAGCGTTCGGGCGGCAACGACTCGGGACCGAATCGTTTCTGAGCTTTCGCCTTTTTTAACATTTGCCAGATCCCACGGGCTGACGGCAGGAACCTCGATATACATATCAATCCGGTCCAGCAACGGGCCGGAAAGTTTGGCCTGATATTCTGCCGCACACAAAGGAGCTCTTGCGCATTCCTGCCCTTTTGATCCTAAATATCCGCAGCGGCAGGGGTTCATGGCGGCAATCAATTGGAAACGCGCAGGGAAAGTCGTATGGGCATGAACGCGGGAAATGCTGACCGTGCCGTTTTCCAACGGCTGGCGAAGCGCCTCGAGCGTCGGGCGGCTGAATTCGGGCAGTTCATCAAGAAATAAAACGCCGTTATGCGCCAGAGAAATTTCTCCGGGTTGGCCTTTGCGTCCGCCGCCGACCAAAGCCGGCGTTGAGGATGTGTGGTGGGGATCGCGGTATGGGCGCTCAAAACAAATTTTTCCGTCTTTCAAAATACCGGCGACGGAATGAATCATGCTGGTTTCAAGCGCTTCTTCCGGGCTCAGCGGCGGCAAAATCGTCGGCATCCGGGCGGCAAGCATTGATTTTCCGGAGCCCGGAGGCCCGACCATCAGCAGATTATGTCCGCCGGCAGCCGCAATTTCAAAAGCTCTTTTAGCGCTTTCCTGTCCTTTGACTTCGGACATATCTAAACCGGAGTACCCGGCTTCGGCAGTCCGGCGGCGGGGATACGGCAGCAGCTGCGTTCCCTTAAAATGGTTTATCAGGCTCAGCAAATTGTCCGCCGCCACAATTTCTTTTAACCCAGACCAAGCGGCCTCACTACCCTGCGCCTGCGGGCAAATCAGCCCCTTTCCCTGTCTTGCGGCTTTGATTGCCACCGGCAGAACGCCGTTGACCGGGATTATTGATCCGTCCAATCCGAGCTCACCCAGAGCAATGTAGCCCAGCAGCATTTCATTCGGGATAACGCCCATCACGGCCATCAGGCCTAATGCTACCGGCAAATCAAAATGAGAACCTTCCTTATATAAATCGGCCGGAGATAAATTGATGGTGATATGTTTGGCCGGCAATGCCAGTCCGATTGACTGCAACGCTGCTCGAACGCGTTCCCGGCTTTCGGCAATGGCCTTGTCCGGCAGGCCGACAATATTAAAGGCCGGAAGACCTGAGGTGACCTGAATTTGCAAATCGACATCAAGAATTTCCAGCCCGTTGAATGTGATGGTGTTTATTCTGGCGAGCATGGCTTTTCTCCTACCATCTCGGGGTCAGCTCGTCATTACGCCAACGGCGGGTCGGGTAAGTATCGTTTTTTAAGAAATCATAATCCGCCGTTTTGTAAGGGATATCCCGAACACGCACATATCCATTGCTTTCAAAAACTTCGGCACAGGTTTCGGCGCTGTTTGTTTCTGTGGAGTGGCAATAAACAACCGTGCGGCTCATCAGATTTTGAAGAGGGATGACGGGTTCGTCATTGGCATAGGTTTTATCACGCAGGTAGACATAGCGGTTCTTCGGCGGATAGCAATGCGGGCACAAACCGTCCAGATTGGTGCAGGCGCTTGCCGCACAAATTCCTACCAGCCCTAACAAAAATCTTATTTTTTCCGACATATTCCACCCGTTGTTTTTATGAGTTTAGGCTAGAACAAAAATATTAATATTATATAAATACAAGTCTTTTTCTCCGGCTTGTGGATAAGACTGAGCAAAAAAGGCTCTTGTCTTTTGACATATCTTAAGGAAAAATATCGGTTTTATACAAAGAAAATGCTTGCAAATTGAAAGATTTGATATATAGTGCGCTTGTCCCTTGCTGGAGGTTTTGGCTTTCGGCTATACAAGAACCCGCCCCGCAACCGGGGCATTTGTTGAGAATCCATAAGGAGATTTTATATATGTCATTTTATGAAAGCGTGCTGATTGCACGTCAGGATCTCGGCGCTTCTCAAGTCAGCTCTTTGGTTTCCGATCTGAGCGAAACCATCAAAAAGAACGGCGGAGAAGTTGTCAGAGTTGATAACTGGGGTTTGAAAAACCTTGCTTACCGTATTAAAAAGAATCGTAAAGGCCACTATGTTGTCCTGAATATTTCAGCTCCGGCTGCCGCTATTGCGGAATATGAGAGACTGATGAGATTCAACGAAGACGTTATCCGTTATATGACGGTTAAAGTTGATGAACTGAGCAGTGAAGATGCTGCCAATTCTTCTTCTGAAACCAGCGAAGAACAGGAGGCAAACTAATGGCTAAACAAGTATTCTTCAGAAGAAAAAAAGCTTGTCCTTTCTCCGGTGAAGACGGTTTGAAGATCGATTATAAAGATGTTAAACTGCTTTCCAGATATATTTCCGAGAAAGGCAAAATCATTCCGAGCCGCATTACTGCTGTTTCGGCCAAAAAGCAAAGAGAACTGGCCCGCGCCATTAAACGTGCGCGTTATTTGGCCCTGCTTCCGTTTGTTGCAGATTAAGGAGGAGAACAGATATGAAAGTTATTCTTCTTGAACATGTTGATAAACTGGGCAGAATGGGTGATCAGGTTACGGTTAAAAACGGCTATGCCCGCAACTACCTGCTCCCGACTAAAAAAGCTTTGCGCGCTACCGAAGCAAATGTTGCTTATTTTGAAAAGCAGAAAGCTCAGCTCGAAGCTCATAACAAAGCTTTGTTTGATAAGGCTTCCGAAATTGCCGAATCTTTGAAAGGCTTCAGTGCTACCCTGATCCGTCAGGCTGCCGAAACCGGACAATTGTATGGTTCTGTTACTATCCGTGACATTGCCTCCGCAATTAAAAATGCCGGTTTTGAAGTTGAACGTCGTCAGGTTTTCTTGGAAAATTCCATTAAAGATCTGGGCGTTTATGAAGTTAAACTCAACCTGCATCCGGAAGTTTCTCAGACTATTCTGGTTAATGTTGCCAGAACGGAAGACGAAGCTAAAAAACAGGCTAAGGCTTTTACCAAAGAATAATTTGTCTTTGGAAGATACAGATCCCCATTCAATTGAATGGGGATTTTTTTTATTGTTATACAGATCAGGATTAATTATATCATAAGACATAAAAACAGAAAACTCCCGGTGTTATTTCATTCGGGAGTTTTATTTTTTGTTTGTCGTTGGCAGAAGCACACGAGGATAAAAACTTAGTCCTTAAACCGGGTGGCAAAAGCAAATTTATCCATACCGTTTATGGTTTTGACTTTAGGATTTTTTAACAATCCGGGAAGCTCTTCTCCCCGAAAGACGCTGCGTTTGTCGGCGTTGTCTACAAAAGCCGTTATGTTTCCCTCAGCCGAGGCAATCAAACGGCGGCTTGCCACGCGCCAGACTTCCGTTATCTGTTCTTTTGGCAGGGAATCTTCCAACATTCCCAGCGCAATCAATTTTCGGCCGCAGGGCGTTTGGTCAATCATCATCGCCTGCGGATTTTTTTGCAGATAAGCAAAAGCTTTGTCTTTGTTTTCTTCCGTCGGCTGGTAGCTTATGCTATACAGTACCAGAGAATCGGGCGGCGTTGAAACGTCTTCTTCCGTCGCCGCCCGCATTGCCTGTTCATACAGCTTTTGCATTGGCTTTTTTATCTCTGACAATGTCCAATTCTCCGTTTACGACAATAATATTTGCCGTATCGTTTTCTCCGATTTCGCCGTTCAAAATCTTTACGGCCAGTTTGTTTTCAATCTGGTTTTTCAAAAGACGTTTGAGCGGGCGGGCGCCATAGACCGGATCATATCCGTTATTGACAATCCAAACAAAGGCGGCATCGTTGACATGCAGTTTGATGTTCTTTTCCGCCAGCCGTTTTTCAATGTTCTTAATCTGAATTTCGGCAATATCTTTGATATTGTTTTTATCCAGACGATGAAAGATTGTTATCTCGTCAATACGGTTGATAAACTCCGGACGGAAAGACGCCTTAACAATATCCATTACCTGCGCCTTAATTTTGCGCGGATCATCGGCTCCCGTGGCATTGGACAATATCTCCGAGCCTAAGTTGGAAGTCATAATGATAATGGTATTCTTAAAATCTACCGTGCGGCCTTTGCCATCTGTCAGACGGCCGTCATCAAGCACTTGCAGCAAGACGTTGAAAATATCCGGGTGGGCTTTTTCAACCTCATCAAACAAGATGACCTGATACGGACGACGGCGGACAGCCTCGGTTAATACACCGCCTTCTTCATAGCCGACATATCCCGGAGGCGAGCCAATCAGACGGGCAACGGCATGTTTTTCCATATATTCGGACATATCAATCCGGATCATGGCTGTTTCATCATTGAACAGAAATTCCGCCAGAGCTTTGCTCAGTTCGGTTTTACCAACACCGGTCGGCCCTAAGAACAAGAACGATCCTATCGGCTGGCGGGAATCGCTGATACCGGCACGAGAACGGCGGACGGCATTGGCGACGGCGGCAATGGCCTCTTTTTGCCCGACAACGCGTTTGCCCAAAAATTCTTCCATATGCAGCAGTTTTTCTTTTTCGCCCTCCAGCATTTTATCAACCGGAATGCCCGTCCATTTGGAAACGACGGCGGCAATATTCTCATCGGTAACGACTTCGCTGAAACCGCTCTTCTTTTGCTGGGAGACTTCTTCCGCTGCTTTGATTTTGTTTTCCAATTCCGGAATCAGGCCGTATTGCAACTCACCGGCTTTTTCATACTGGCCGTTGCGTTTGGCAATCTCAACCTCGATTTTGGCCTTATCCAACTTGTCTTTCAAACCGGTCAGATCTGCCAGCACCTGCTTTTCGGCTTTCCATTTTTCTTCCAAAGTTTTGGCTTTGGATTCAAGGCCGGAAATCTCGTAACCAATCAATTCCAAGCGCTGTTTGGATTTTTCATCGTCTTCTTTCTTCAAAGCCTCGCGCTCGATTTTGAGCTGCAAAATTTTGCGGTCTAGTTCATCGAGTTCTTCCGGTTTGGAATCTATCGTCATTCTTAATGAGCTGGCGGCCTCATCCATCAGGTCAATCGCTTTATCCGGCAGAAAACGGTCGGTAATATAGCGGTTGGACAAAGTTGCCGCGGCCAGCAAAGCAGAATCGGAAATCCGGACGCCGTGATGAAGTTCAAATTTTTCTTTTATACCACGCAGAATGGAAATGGTTTCTTCAACCGTCGGCTCGCCGATAAATACAGGTTGGAAACGACGGGCAAGCGCAGCATCTTTTTCTATATATTTTTTATATTCGTTCAATGTCGTAGCGCCGAGACAATGAAGCTCACCGCGTGCCAGAGCCGGCTTTAAGAGATTGGAAGCATCCATTGAGCCTTCGCTGGCGCCGGCACCGACAATCGTGTGCATCTCGTCAATAAACAAGATGATGTTGCCGTCTGAGGCTTCAACGTCTTTCAGAACCGCTTTCAACCGCTCTTCAAACTCACCGCGGAATTTTGCTCCGGCAATCAACGCTCCCATATCCAGCGCCAAAAGTTTTTTGTTTTTGAGGCTTTCCGGTACGTCATTATTAACAATACGAATGGCCAGGCCTTCAACAATAGCGGTCTTGCCGACGCCCGGTTCACCAATCAGCACCGGATTATTCTTTGTCCGGCGCGACAAAACCTGAATTGTCCGGCGAATCTCGTGTTCGCGGCCGATAACAGGATCAAGTTTTCCTTCTTTGGCGCGCGCCGTAATATCAACGGCATATTTTTTCAGAGCCTCGAAGTTGTCTTCGGCGCTTTCAGAATCGGCCAGACGCCCTTTGCGGTATTCGTTAATTGCATTGTTCAGCTTGACCGCGTCAACGCCGCTTTCGTGCAGAATTTTTTCTGCCTCGGTTCCTTTGCTCATGGCCAAAGCCTGCAAAATCCGCTCAATTGTTACAAACTTATCATTTGCCTTGTCCGCCAGCTTTTCGGCCTCCAGCATAACGCGGGTAAACTCCTGAGACATCAGGCTCTGTGTTCCCTGTCCGCTGACTTCCGGCAGCTTTCTTAAAGCCTCTTCCAGTTTTTGGCGAATCTGAATCAGGCTGCCGCCCGATTTGACAAGCAGATCCAGAATTGTGCCGTCTTTTAAGTCTATCAGCACCTGCAAAAGATGTTCCGGCGTGATGTACTGGTGGCGGTGCTGCGCAGCCAGATTGATTACATCCTGGATGACCTCTTTTGATTTGTTGGTTAATTTTTCATAATCCATAATTTAACACCTTCCTTTATATCGCTTAATATTTATATAGGAAAGGCAGTGGTAAGAAATCAAGTTTTTCAGATTATTTTTCAGGCGTTAAATTAATCAGCGTAATTTCGGACGGCGCCAATATCCGCATTGCCGGCCCCCAATATCCGGCTCCGCGCGAAACGTAAATATCCATATCGCCGTCTTTATAATGGCCGGCTAAATATTTGTTGTTATGCTTTGCCAAAATGTGAAAAGGGAAAATCTGCCCGCCGTGCGTATGGCCGGATAACTGCAAATCAAATTTATTGCCCTGCAGGTTTATTTTCGGGCTGTGGGAAAGCAGAATCTTATAATCATTTTCCTGCGACCCATGCAAGGTATTTTTGAAATTATATTTAAATATCTGGCTGAACATTGCAATCCAGGCATCCGGAACGCCGGCGATATAAATTCCGTAATCGTCAAAACGCTTTCCTTTATTAATCAAAGGATGAAAACCGAGTTTGCCAAACTTCATGAACCAAGCCGGAATGCCTGCCCACAGCTCATGATTGCCCAAGACGGAATAGATCCCTTCCGGCGCTTTAATCTCTTTTAAGATATTTAATCTGGAATGTATGTTTATCAGCCGGTCATCTATTATATCCCCGACAAAAACAACAATATCCGGCTTTAAGCCATTTACTCTGTCGACAATTTTTTGCAAACGCTTCTTTGAGCTTGTCCGATTGATATGCAGGTCGCTTAAAAAAACGATTTTGGCCGGTTTTAATATTTTGGAACTGGAGATATTAAGCTCCCTGACTTCCGGCACTTTGACAGCCTGATATACGCCGTAAAAAGAAATCAGCAGAGAAATAATCAGAACAACAACATTGCTTATTCCCAGAGAACGGGGGTTCTTGGGGTCGAGATATTCCGGTGCATGTCCTGCGAGTTTTGCAATCCCGTGGACGGCAAACCAGACAATATCCCGCGTCATCAGCAGGCAAAAAATTATAAAAGCCAGGCCGAAAAGATAATACATAAAATTGTTCAGTCCGGCATAAATTTCCATATTGCCAATCAACCGGTGGCGACGGATAAAGCCCAAAATCACCGGTGTAAACCAAGCGGCAAAAATAAGCGCTGCCAGCGGGATTTTCAGCCATACACTAAAACTGTTATACCCCAACAATATTTTGGATGTGATTATGGCGCAAGAAAAACCAACTATAAAGGCGGCAACGGCAAAAGACAAATATGTTCTCCTTTTCAGGACTTCAGACGGCTAAATCTTTTTTGCGGGTGTATTTGCGGCGCGGGGCGCTCTCAGAAACGGCTTCAATGACTTCTGTCTTTGCATTTTCCGGGCTGATCTCAATTACCGTAAAAGCTTTTGAAGCCGGTGCTATCGTTTCTTCCGCATTTTTACTTTCGGCAGATGGAAGGGCAGAAAACATATCAACCACATTTCCGCCAATTTCTATATCATCAGCAGGATTGACAACTTCTTCCGAAGAATCAAACAACTCGACATGTGCATCTTCATCGTTTTCAATGGCATTGCTAATGGCATCAAACTCCTGGGTTTCTTCCGCAGAATCTGCCTGATTTTCCATGCGCGAACGAAGATTGTTTTGGCTTCTTTTCTCGTTGATTTCGGTGACGATCTTACGATAATGCTCAGCATATTGACGGAAGATTTCGGCGCTGACATAGTCATTGTTGCTATGCGCCTCTTTGGCCAGCTCATTGTATTTTTTTATCAGGTCCAGAGCCGTGCCGTTTATTTTGCCGGCAATACTGCAACTGTCAAATTTATAATTAAGAGAGTAAATCTGATTGTTATTATTACGATACTTACTGTTATTTTTTTTCATATATATATTTTCCACACAAAGTTAATTATCAGAAAATTCTTCTTTTATGAATTATCCAGACAAATCTTGATATTTACTGTCATTTTTCTTGAGAAAAATAAGGCGCAAAACAAATAAATATAAGCACCAACAAAATGGATAATACAGATATTTTTTTTAATTGCAAATATTTTTTCTCAATTATGCAAAATCACGCATCTCGGGATTCCGTTCAGATCCTGCCTGATCTGCTCCAAAGCAAAACCTTGGTGCATGAAAACAGAAGCAATGGCATCGGCCTGTCCGATACCGGCCTCTAACATAATATATGCTCCGGGACGCAAAATTAAAGGGGCTATTTCCGCCAGCCGACGATAATCCCGCAGGCCGTCTTTTCCTCCATCCAGCGCCAGAATAGGATCATGCTCCCGCACTTCTTCTTCCAATGCCGCAATATCCCCGCTCGGAATATATGGCGGATTGGAAACCATAAGGTCATATTTTTGTTCCAGACGAGCCACAATATCCTTGTCAAACCACCCGGCCTTAATCCATTCGGCACGAGAAGACAGCCCCAAATTTTCTGCATTACGAGCCGCAATATCCAAAGCCTCGGCCGAAATATCAACCCCGGTTCCTTCCATTTGGGAAATATCCCCGAGCACGGAAAGCAAAATACATCCGGAACCGGTACCGAAATCTACCATTTGCCGCAATCCGTATTTTTGAGAAAATTCAACGGCTGCTTCAACCAATATTTCAGTATCCGGACGCGGCGATAAAACTTGTTCATTTACAATAAAATCATATTTATAAAAGCCTTTCCGGCCCAATATCTTGCAGAGCGGAAAGTGACGGAGGCGTTTGGCCAGCATTGTGTCAAAAAAAACTTTCTGCCGTTCGCCGGTAGAAGCAGAAAATGGCACGGTTTCATCTGCCGAAAGTCCCAATGCTTCCAAAAGCATCAGACGTGCTTCCAGCCGCGGAGAAGGAATCTGCGCTTTTGAGAGGCAGAAAACCGCTTCATCATACATTTCACTCACGGAATGAGACATTAATGTCTGCCGAATCAGATTATTTTTTGTTTCAAATTCACTGCTGTCGCCGTATCTTCCATACCGGTTTTGAGCTTTTGTGCCCGAACGGCAGACAAACGTGCAGACATCCGTTCTTCAAAAGCCTTCCAGCAGAATACTGAAGAGTCTTTATCATCATAGCAGCGATCCAATTGAGGGCGACAAAGCCCCTTGTCGGCATTTTTTAATTCAGCCATCTTATTCACCAAAGGGTTATTAAATTAACAAATCAGGCGGCGTCTTTTTGAACGGCCATTTCTGCACGCACCAGAGAAGACAGTTTTTCAAATGCTTTCTTTTCAATCTGGCGAATGCGTTCCCGGCTGACACCCATTTTATTTCCCAGTTCTTCCAACGTCAGAGGATTTTCCGTCAGCATCCGCGCGCGGATAACATCACGCTCACGGTCACTAAGCTGAGCCAAACTGCTGCGGAGGATTTTGTTCCGCAGATTTTGTTCCTGACGACGAGAAAGACGCTCTTCAATATTTTGACGAGAATCGACCAAGAGGTCTATTTTTTCATTATCGTCTTCATCCGAAACTGCAACGTTCAAAGACTTGTCACCACCCATGCGGCGATTCATCTCAACAACGTCGCTTTCATCAACGACCAGTTCCTTGGCAATTTTTTTAACAGCTTCCGGAGCCAGCTCGCGATTGTCATATATACCCAGGCGGGCTTTCAGGCGGTTTAAGTTATAAAACAATTTTTTCTGAGCAGCTTTGGTTCCGATTTTGACCAAAGACCAAGAACGCAGAATATAATCGTTAATGGAGGCACGAATCCACCAAACGGCATAAGTCGCCAGGCGGACTTTTTTATCAAGGTCAAATTTTTTGACAGCCTGCATTAAACCTATATTTGCTTCCGAGATAATATCGCTCATCGGCAAGCCATAGCGACGGTAAGAAAGAGCAACCTTTGCGGCCAAACGCAAATGCGACGTTACCAGCTGTTGGGCAGCCGACAAATCACCTTTTTGCTGAAAAGCAGCGACAAGCTCCAATTCTTCTTTATCTGTCAATATCGGGAATTTTTTGATTTTTTCCAAATACGAAAATAAGCTGTTGCCGTCAACGACCGCAGGTAAATTGTTTGAACTTCTTAAAACCAATTCTGATGAAGCAACCATAAACCTCAACCTCTTTTCATAATATTTTGCGAATACTAATTTAGGTGCAACTTATCTAAATTTCAATATCCACCGGGAAAAGAATAGTACACTATTTTGATAAAAATGCAAGAGGGCGAATCTGTTTTTTACTCATAAATTATAAAAAAATCAGAATTTGCCGATTGGCCGGGACGAAAATTTAAGATATCAACAATGATTTGGTAATTTTCAGGATGCAAAAACAGATAAACCGGCTGTACCCTGCCTCTGACATCACTGCGGCAGAGTCTTAAATCTTTGTCTTCCAGACCGTCATTGACTTTAGTCATTAATATTTTATCCGCGACGGTGAAATTTTCTTTTTTATCGAATTCGGCAACAGGGATTTCTGAAAAATTTTTGAGATTGCGCAGTAAAAGCTGCTGACGGCGTCGTTCAACAATGCTTAAACGCGGATTTTTTTCAAAATAATCCATAACCTTTTCTTTGACCTGCTCTTTCAAATTTTCATCGCTGCAGGATGGAAGGACAGGCTGCATTTCTGCAGCTGCTGCCGGAAGTGTTCCGAAATTTTCTTCAGCCCGGACAGGCGTGCTCAGAACAACAAAAACCGAAAGCAGCCACAGAAATTTTTGCATTTATCCCTCCTAGAAATTGATTGAATTCGGCGTTCTCGGGAAAGGAATGACATCGCGGATATTGCTGATACCCGTTACCAACATCATCATCCGTTCAAATCCCAGTCCAAAGCCCGAATGCGGAACGGAACCGTATTTGCGGGAATCCAGATACCAGGCATAGTCTTCTTCCTTCATTCCGCATTCTTTGATCTTTTGCACCAGAACATCATACCGCTCTTCACGCTGCGAACCGCCGATCATCTCGCCGATCCGCGGAACCAGAACATCCATGGCCGCAACGGTTTTGCCGTCGTCATTCAGCCGCATATAAAAGGCCTTAATTTCTTTCGGATAGTCGCGGACAATTACCGGCTTTTTGAAATACTGCTCGGCCAAGAAGCGTTCGTGCTCGGTCTGCATGTCAATTCCGTATTCCGGCTTATATTCAAAATCGTGCCCGGATTTCTTCATAATCTCAATGGCTTCGGTATAAGTAATGCGGGCAAAGTCATTATTGATGATATTGTCCAGCGTGTCTTTTAACGTCGGGTCAACGAACTTTTCAAACAACTCGATATCGTCCGGACAATGTTCCATGACATGTTTAACGCAATAACGCACCATATCTTCCGCCACATTCATATTGTCATAAATATCGGCAAAAGCCATTTCCGGTTCAATCATCCAGAATTCGGCAGCATGACGCGCCGTGTTGGAATTTTCGGCACGGAATGTCGGGCCAAAGGTATAAATATCGCCTAACCCCATGGCATACATTTCGCCGTTGAGCTGACCGGAAACGGTCAGGTGTGCTTCTTTGCCAAAAAAGTCTTTGGAATAGTCGACTTTGCCGTCCGGAAGCTTGGGCAGATTTTCCATATCCAAGGTCGTTACCCGGAACATTTCGCCGGCACCTTCACAATCCGAACCGGTAATCAGCGGTGTATGGACATAGCGAAACCCGCGGTCATGGAAAAATTTGTGAATGGCAAAAGCCAGTTCCGAACGAATCCGGAAAGCGGCACCGTATTTGTTGGTACGCGGCCGCAGATGGGCTATTGTCCGCAGGTATTCGTCCGTATGTTTTTTCTTCTGCAGCGGATAATCATCATCGGCAATATCATAAATCAAAATATCTTTGGCAACGATTTCAAATTTTTGGTTTCCGCCTTTTGATTCCACCAATTCACCGATTACGGCAACGGACGAGCCTGTCGATAATTTTTTAACGTCTTCGTAATTATTGAGGTTATTATTGGCGATAACTTGAATATTTTTAAGGCAGGAGCCGTCATTCAGCTCAATAAAAGAAAAATCTTTGGCATCGCGGCGGGTTCTGACCCAGCCTTTGACCAAAACTTCAGCCAGCGGCGCATCGGCAGCCAGCAAAGCTTTTATTTTTGTTCTTTGTAACATTGTTATTCCTCAATATTTTTTGTTATGTTCAATAATACCGTTTGGGAATATACAACAAGAAAGTTTAATTGTCCAGCATTGACAAAGCCGCATATACAGATTAAATTTTAATCAGGTTTATTTTACGGAGAATCGTTATGAAAAAATTTGTTATTGCTCTTGCTTTGCCTCTGACTCTGCTGCTTGGGGCCTGTGCCGAAAATATCGGCGCCAACCATTATAACACCTCCAGCGTCGGCCAGGTTAACCGGGCGGCGAAAGGAACGATTGTTGCCGTTCGCCAGGTTACTGTTTCTGACGGTGACGGACAGATCGGCAAACTTTCCGGTGCAATTGCCGGCGGTGCGGCCGGTTCGATGATTGGCGGAAGTGATGCCGTACGGGTCATGGGCGGTGTCGGAGGAGCCGTTTTGGGCGGTATTGTCGGAGATGCCGTGCAGGAGGGTGTTACCCGCCAAACAGGTTATGAATATACCATTCAGTTGGAAAACGGCGGATTGGTAACCATTACGCAAGGAACGGATGTCTTGTTGCATCCGGGACAGAAATGTCTGGTTTTATATGGCAAACAGGCACGCGTTGTTCCATATAATTCTTATTATTAATAATAATCATACTTTTTTTCTAAAACCCGCCATACGGCGGGTTTTTTTATTACATTCCTTACAGAAAACCCCCGATTTATCGGGGGCTGAATGTAAAGGTGTCGTTAGACACCGTTCCACGCCAACGAGCGTGGTCAAACCGTAAGGTTTGTAGCCGATTAGCACCCCCAGTTTACTGGGGGATATCTATTTAGAAACACGTTTTTTTGGGGTGTTTGACGAGCCGACACTTAAGACCACAGTCTTTGACGAATTAGCAATTTCGACCGGGCGAGAATCGGCAGACAGAGCAGCCTTATTTACCTGCTGGACTTGTCTGGACGACGGCTGCTGTCGATCTGCCCGGATACAACTGCCATCAATATAGGCTCCCGGTTCAATTGCAATGGAGTTGTGTGTGGCATCACCAATCATTTTTGCACTTTTGGCAATAAACAGACTGTCGACACTGGCTTTGCCCTGCAATGTTCCGTAAAGATCAAGTTTTTCTGTCTGGACAAGGCCTTTAATGCTTCCTTTAATTCCGACAACCAACTCATCACAACAAACATCGCCTTCAATACGGCCGTCTATATGCACAATGCCGGAAGAGATCAGATTTCCGATGATTTTGCTGTCTTCGCTGATAATGGTCGGCACGGAAGAACTCCCGCCGTTTTTATTCATTTTACGGGCTAATTTCAGATATAAAAGCTTTTTAATTTTTTTCATGTGACTGTCCTTATATTTTAGCTCTGATAAACGGCATCGGATCTACCGGCACACCGTTATACAAAACTTCATAATGCAAATGCGGCCCGGTCGAGCGGCCTGTACTGCCGACCTCGCCCAAAACAGTATTATGCTTTACCTCATCCCCTTTTTTAACATAAATTTTGTTCATATGGGCATATTTTGTTTTGAAACCGTTTCCGTGGTTGACTTCGACCATATAACCGTAACCGTTCATCCACCCGGCATAAGTTACTTTACCTTTGGCTTTGACACTGATCTTGTTGCCGGTACGGCTGGCCAGATCCACACCCTTATGCACGGCGCGTTTGTTTTGGAAAGGATCCGGACGGGACCCAAACGGCGAGGTCAGCCAATAGCTCCATACGGGTTTTCCGATCGGTACGGATTTTACGACTTCGCGATAATATTCCAAATCTTGTACGGTATCATAAATTGCATTAACCTGCTGACTGATTGATTTATCTTTGATCTTGGATTTATCCGGAACATATAAACCGCCCTTGCCTTCTTTTCTATTAGCCAACGCATTGAAATAAAGGCCTTTTTGCTTTAACGGCACGTTAATGCTGCTAAAAGCTTTTTTGATCTTGTCAACTTCTTTGGTTGCAATTTTTTTAACCTGTTCCAATACTTCGGTTTCTGCACCTCGGATATCTTCTATGGCATTTTCCAGGGCGGCAACTTTTTTCTTGAGTTCATCACGCTCGGAAATTGCAATATCTCGTTGAAGAAGCGCCTCGTTAATCGTTACTTTTTCAGAAACGACATTCTCATCTATCCAATTATTTTCATTCTGAATCTGTTTGATTTTTTCTTCTAAAACGGCGGCGCGGCGTTTATAATTTTCAATATCGCTTTTCTTCTGTGCATCAGCCATTTTAGGATCTGACAAGACTTCTTCAATTTTATCATGCAAAATGACAAAATTGGTCATCAGATCCAAATATGCATCACGGGTTTTTACAAGCTCGGCATCTTTATTATACAGAATATTATCCGTTTTATTATATAGATGATAAGAATAAAAACTCCATATCCCTACTCCGAGAATCAGGCATAAGGCCACAACCTGGGTACGGGTACTGATGGTGATCACCTGTGCCCGGCCTTGTGTGCGAAAAATGAATTCTTTGGCAGCAAAAAAACGCCTTTTTTCTTTGTAATTTGTATAAGTATCTCTTTTTTTTCTGCCGAAAATCTTAAATTTCATAATAAACCTTTAAATTTTAACAGTTTTTGCAAACGTGTTAGCTGTTTATAGCAGAAAAAAATCAAAAAATACAGCTTTTTTATGCTTTTATCATTTTTGCACAAATAACTTTCTGATTTTTCTAAAAATATCTTTTAACTTTTTGTGGATTTTTATCTTTTATTTAGCTGTTTCTGGCTCATCGAGAATGATAAATTCATCTGGTCCGGCCATATTCAGAACAATGCGTGCCCGTTCTTCCAACATATCCAGATCAAGGCTTGATGAAGACAGCAGGCGAACCTTATCTTCCAGACGGATTTTTTGATTGTGGTAATTTTCAGCCATTCGCTGCGCTTCCGAAATTTCTTGTTTTAAATACATATAGCGTAAGAATCCGCGTTCGCCGTTGACCGCGTGATAGCTAAAATAAATAAACAGCAATATGCATACCAGAAGCAATCCGGAATTTTTTAACCGGTTCTGAAGTTCTGAAAATATCCCCATTTTTCTTTCCGTCTTTTTTATTATTCTTTATTTATCAGCACATCATATTTAAGTTAAAAAAAAGTTACGTCTGAAAATAAAAATTCTCCAGCGCCAAAAAAAATTAAACCGGGTTTATCCGGTTTAATTTTTGTTCCATATTTTACAAGCGCTTAGTAGGCAACACAATTGTTTCCGCTCCAACGCCAGCCAGTGATGATACCGTTTTGAACCACAAATGACGTCTGGCAGGTGTATTCGGTCTCATATCCGACCAGTTCTTCCGTATTCATAAAGTTTGAAGATACGCCCGGATAAGGCTGGATGGTTATGTCATCTCCAGGAACATAGCCTTCATTAAAGATAATATATTCACTCGGTACATATACATCATTGGCCTTAATGTAAGTGATTATCTTATCACCGTTGGCAAAAACTTTGGTATGCGCCGGACGTCCCCATTGAGCCTCCAGCTCGCTCGCCGGCTTGCCAACCCAGCTTTGCAGCTTTTTTCCGTAATTTGCCGATGTGGCGCAGCTGAACAAAAAAATCGTACTCAGCACCATCAGCAGAACCTGTTTTCCCATGCTTCTCTCCCCTATGCTGTTATTTTTCTGCTTTTTAGATAATATTCAGACGCTTTTTTTCAATATTATAAAAATTAATATTGCTTTTTTTATTTTAAAAATATAAATTAATGCCGTTGCCGATTTAGCTCAGTTGGTAGAGCAACGCATTCGTAATGCGTGGGTCGCGTGTTCGAGTCACGCAATCGGCACCATTTTTATTTGCGGTGTTTAAAAACTCCGGCCATTAAAATTGCCGAAGTTTTTGCGTTGCTAGCTCTGGCTCGTAAATGTTTTAAACATTAACTCGCTGCGGTCAGCTTTCTTGTAACATCCGCCGTTGCCTACCCGGCTCCGGCTGATTAACAAAAAAGCTTCTTGCGGTAAAAAAAATTGACGTTAAGTCAACTTTTTTATCCTCAGCGCATTCGTAATGCGTGGGTCGCGTGTTCGAGTCACGCAATCGGCACCATTTTTATTTGCGGTGTTTAAAAACTCCGGCCATTAAATCGGCACTATTTTTATTTACAGAATTCTCAAATGGAAAAGCACTGGTCAAAAGTTCAATATCTTCATCAGACGGTTAAAAATCCCAATATCATCATCAAAGGCACAAAAAGTTATTACAGCAATGCCTGGAGCGGGGATTTTGAGGAATATGTCGTGCGGTATTTGTACGGAGACGCGTACAGCCTCAAACACTGGGAGCCGCAATGGGAAATTGACAAGCTTTATATCGGCAATTATGTCTGCATCGGCGCGGAAAGCATTATTTTGATGGGCGGCAATAATACGCATCGCAATGACTGGTTTTCCAATTATCCTTTCATGGACAAGATTGTTGACGCTTACTGGAAAAAAGGCGATACTGTTATTGAAGATGCGGTATGGATCGGCATGCGTTCGATGATCATGCCCGGCGTCCGGCTCGGCGAAGGCGCCGTTATTGCTGCGGGAAGCATTGTTACCAAAGACGTGCCGCCCTACGCTATTGTCGGCGGGAATCCGGCAAAGATCATAAAATATCGTTTTTCACCGGAGATCATTGCAAAAATTCTTGCCCTAAAAATTTATGACCGGACGGAAGAAGAAATCGAATCGAAGCACGCAATTTTATGTTCCAATGATTTATCCGCTTTAGCAAGCCTTTTTGAATAAAAATTAATTATTTACGCTGTTGACTTTTGAGGACAATCGGGCTATTCCTGCTTTTGCAAAAAAGAGAAATGATAATGACCGATATGCAAACAACCAATAACATTTCCGATATTTTTAACAATACCTCCGACGGCGTTGTCGTTTTGTATGACGGGATTTGGGGAATTGGAAAAACTTATGACTGGCTTCATCATATTGCCCCTGCTCTTACCGCTGATAAAAAATATTATGTTTCTCTGTTTGGTCTGAAAAATACCGATGCGATAAAAGAAGCACTGATTTCCGATTATATCAGGCAAAACAACCATCCGGTCGGGCGGGCTTTGCTCTTTTTGATATTTTTGCTCTCAAGTTTTTATTTTTCTTTCCCTTATCAAGAAAAATTCTTTAATTTAACGCCTTGGGAAAATTTTAACAGCTTTTATTGCTTTATTTTTCTCGGCTTTCTTGTTTTTGTATTAGGCTGGGCAGCATGGCATGCTTTTACGATTTTTGATTTTATATTCTATAAATACATCGGGCAGAGCCCCAAAGACCTTTTGATCAATATGTTGATTAAAGACGGCTCTGTTATTTGTTTTGATGACTTTGAACGTTTATCAGACGATAACGTAAAAAAAGAGGCTTTGGCTTATTTTTCTAAATTGAGCAAAGAGCGGAAGATGAAAATTTTGGTGATCGCCAACTATCATGCCTTACAAAAAACAGATGAAACGACAGCTCCCGATATTTTGTATAAAGAAAAGGTCTTTGATTATTATTTTAAGAAAATTGAAGGATATGATTTTGTTCGGGAGGTTAAAGAAAAGCTTAGTGATTATCCCAAAGCGCGCGAAGTTTTTTTGCGTTTTTATACACAGTTAGAAATGCCGGAATATTCTCCGGTGCTGGCAAAAAACTTTAGAATTTGCAAGAGGGTTTTACGCAATGTCAAACGTTTTTGTAAGGAAGTAAAGAAATTTCATCATCTGCCGGATAATTATTATATGGCGGTTCGCTATATTATCAGAATCAGTTTTTTAAATGAACTCGGAAAAAACGCACTGATCAGTAACAGCCGTTATTATCAGATTAACCGCGATGCCCCTGACGAACTGAAACCGGAAGATGTTATCGAAATGCTTGCTTTTGATGACAATTATCATAATCTTGTTTACTTTCCCGAGCTGGAAAAATTTATTCTGGGAGATAAATTTGATTATACCAAATTTAAAAATGAACTTTATCCCGAAGAGCAAGATGAGCTGACTGATTTTGAGCAAAGAATTTTCAAAATCAAAGCAGAAAAACTTTATAACATGCGGCAGAGAGATATTGAAAAGCTGTTAGCCCCCGCAGAAAAAATCCTTAAAGTACCGGAAGAAGACTTGTTTTCGGATATTTTTAATATTATGCCGGTATTCAGCCGTTACAGCTGCGTTATTTTTGTTTTATATCCCGAAGACGCCGCAAAGCACCTTAATCTGTTTATTGAACGGATTGTGAAAGAATTTAACAAATTTTCTAACTATGAAACGGAACTGTTATTGTCCGAAATTTGGAACAGAGACGTTTTGGGAAATTATTTTCTGGGAGAAAAACACCGCGATATTGTCAGACAATATACGCAAAGAATCAAAAAGACGCTCATCGGCATTCTTTATTTGAAGGCTTTTTTTGATCCAGAAAAACTATCACAAGATATGCTTTATAATATTCCGGCAGCTATTGCCCAGCTTTGGGGATTGTCAAAAAAAATGCTTTTACAAACAGGACTGAACGAACTTTTTGAAGATGATTTCAGCCAATATTTGGATTTGCTCAGAAATATTGCAGAATTTCTGGACCGGGAAAAAGAAACACCGATCTGCCGTGAGATAAATTTGGCTGAACTCGTTAAAAGTTCCCTAATTGCAAGTCTTGATTTTGCATTCCAAAACACGCCTGCTGATGCTCACCATGACCTGAAACTGCTGCATGGAATCAGAGACCGTCTGGCATAAACTTAATTACCTGGCAATATTAATCAGGCCGTTTACGGTATCAATAAAATGTCTGCCGCGCTCCACAAAGTTTTTATAAACGCCGAAGCTTGGCGCTGTCGGAGAAAACAGCACTATTCCCCCTTTGCCGGCCGTTAAAGTTTTATAGGCCTCCAAAACGGCTTCTTCCAAGGTTTTGGGCTGCAACAAAATAAAGTCTTTGCGCGTTACGAATTTTCTTATGGCATCAGCCAGATAAGGGCCGCTTTGATATAAGGCGCAGACCATTTTGACTTTTGGATTTTCCTGCACATAGCGGGCATAATCATCATAATTTTGTTCCAGATACTGCCCTCCGGAAATCAGCACCAAATCTTCGTCAAAACTTTTCATTCCGCCGATGGCCGCTTCCGGCGCCGTCGAAATGCTGTCATTAATAAACAACACGCCATTGTACCTTGCTACTTTTTGCAGGCGGTGTTCCAGCGGCTCAAAACTTTTCAACGCTTCAACTGCAGCATAAATATCCAGGCCGAGCTCGTTGAGGATTGAAAAAACACCGGCAAGATTATCAAGATTATGATTGCCGCTGATTTTGAGCTCATTAATATTGAGCAGCAGTTTATCCTGCCAATAAAGTTCCCGTCCTTCGGCATGAAAATTTTGCGGCTGATTATAGAATTTTTTATTTTTGCCGGTATAAGGCGCACAATATTGCTTTAACTGCTCATTACGATCGTTTACAAAAAACGAATCTTCTTCCCGCTGATTGGCAATCAGATGGATTTTGTCCCGGCAGTAGTTCTCGTGCCCGTGATGCCAATCACTATGAACATAGTACAAGTTGGTAAACATGGCCAGATGCGGCGAATTATGCAAATCGGCGGCCTGATAACTTGAAAATTCGCAAACGGCATAATCATATTTTCCGTCAATCAATTCAATCATCGGCTTGCCGATATTTCCGCCCAGTCCGACATTCAGCCCCTGTGCTTTCATCATATGATACATGGCCGACACGCTGGTGCTTTTTCCTTTAGAACCGCTGACACCGATAATTTTGCATTGCGGCTGGTTTGTGCGGACTTCGTCCAAAAAAATATCCGAAGAAGATGTTACTTCTATCCCGTCTGATTTGGCGCGCACCAACTCATCGCGATACATGCTGACGCCGGGAGATTTGATAATTATGTCCGTCTGAGGCAAAATATCTTTTAATTCATCTCCGACAAAGACTTTCATATTTTTATATTTTTCAGGAAGGTCAAAGGCTTTGTCTCCGTAAACAAAAATTTGTCTGGCAAGCTTATGTTTTTGCAAATATTCCAGCACGGATGTTCCTTCCGTTCCCAAGCCCCAGAGCAGGATATTTTTATTTTGAAGATTTTTCAGCAGCATCTGCTTTTCCTTTCTTTTTGTTTGCCGCATAGAACTGGCTGTCTGTTTCTTTGGAAACCTCACTACCTTGGTGAACAACCAGCTGGCTGAACGGTATTTCTATTCCTTCTTCTCGGAAACGACGGTTTATTTCAAAGCGCAAATCACTCGGAACCGTCCATCCTTCCCAAATATCATTGACATAAAAACGCAGTTCAAACTCCAGGCTGCTGGCGCCGAAATCCTGAAACAAAACATAAGGAGCCGGTTTTTTCAGCACTTTTTTATGATTTTGCGCCGTTTCCATTAAAATAGTTTTTACCTGGTCAGTATCCGAACCATAGGCAACGCCGACATTTACCGAATAACGCGCCCAGTTGTTGCTGTGGGTCAGGTTGGTTACCGTTCCGGAAAGCAGCGATGCGTTCGGAATAATCACGCTGGAACGTTTGAACGTTTCAACTTCCGTCGAGCGGATATTAATCTGTTTTACTTTTCCTTCTTCGCCGTTAATAATGACCCAGTCGCCGACTTTTATCGGGCGCTCAAACAGCAGAATAATCCCTGATACAAAGTTGTTGACCACATTCTGCAAACCCAAACCGATACCGACTGACAAAGCACCGGCAACCAAGGCAAAATTTCTTAAGTTTCCGCCCATTATGGCAAAAGACAAAAGCGCGGCTATCGTAAAGCCCAAAAATCCGAATCCGGAAGCCAAAGAATGTTTTAAGCCGTCTTCGATATCCATTTTGCCCAGAACATTATTTAACAATCTGCTCTTCATGGAGCGAACGGCAGCAATGGAGAAGAAGAAAACTATCAGCCCGATAATAATTGCCAACGGCGATATTTCTATTCCGCCGACGTTAAAACCAGTCATTACTTTGATCGTGGTTTGGATCAGAATATCTGTTGAAACGCCCCAAAGGCTCAACAATGCCAATCCGCCAAAAATGATAAAAATCGGATCAAGAATCAATCCGGACCAAAAATTAATCTTGCGGATTATCTTGCGGCGCATCCGGAAGGTATGTACCCAGAAACGCCATAACAACATTCGGTGCAATGCTTCGTTTACGGCCTTGCGGAAAATAATAATTGCTCCCACAATCAGTACGGAGGCTATAAATTTGTTGAAAATGAAGGCTGAAAGATAGGGATAACCGAATACCGAAAGAGAAAATACACCAAAGGCAAATATTGATGTCAAAAATGTTATCTTTAGTGACCGGCTTAATGTTTCATCTTCACTTTCATCATCAGCGCTACTTTCTTCTTCGGTTTCTTCCGGAATGTCCTCCCATACCAGATGTTTGATAATCCAGGCAATGGAAAAAGCTTTAGCCGCGTTTGAAACAGAAGTGAGAAAACCGATTAATTCAAGGGAATAGCCGGCTTTTTCCGCAACATGCTCCAGCCAGGCCGTTACCCCGATCAGCAAAATGCTGACATATATGGCATGGGTTACCTTTATGGCCTTATCTGTTGAATAACTTATCAGGCGCCAACGTTCATTATACGGAGCAAAAATTACCCTGGCGACGGCTTTGCATAAAATCATTATTAACGTAAAGTATAAAAAGCTGTTTATCAGGATGCCGAAGAACCCCAGCGTCATCACCTGCGAGCTGATCATCCAAAGAAGCAGCCCTCCGATCAAAAATGCCGGGATAACACCATATCCGACCGCTACCGCTATGGCCGCAGCAACTTTTCGCCCGTAAGAGATATGTTCCAGCGTATTGTCATAGCCAAAATGACGCATAATGAAAAAACGCAGATAGACACCAAGCCACAGGCATAGCAGAAAGATAACCGTAACCGGCAGCAGATTGGATTTTACAAAATCGCGCCCTTCATTATTGAGTTCCTGAAACCAGTCTATCGGCGAGCGGATGGCGTCTATGCCAAACTCCACAAACAGGCGGGCATCATTGAAAAACACCGCCGGATAAACAAGCGGAAGCTGGCGTTCCAAAAGGTTGCCCAACAATTTTTGATTACGGACATTTACAATCAGGCTGTCCAGTTCATCAATTTTGGTCAGCATCAGATCAATTTCGGCAATTTTACTTTTCAGAGAAGAAGCCTCTTCGTTAAACTCTTTTCTCTTATTGGCAATCAGCGGTGGTTCCGAACCGTCTTCCGGCGCTTCGCCGAGAGCATCAATCCGTTTTTGGACGAAGTTTAATTCTTTCTCGACCTGTTTTTTGCTATCGGACAACTGCGTTCTGGTTTCGCTTAAGAATTTGACGGTATCAGAAATTTCGCTGACGGTAATTTTATTGCTTTTGAGTGCTTCTTCCGTTTGAGAAAGAGATTTGTTTACCTCGCGATAGTTGACTTCCGGCGATGTGATGGATTCAACAACGCGCGTAACAGCATCAACTTCTATTTTTGCAGCCTTTTCCTCTTGTGCCATGGTCGGAGCGGCCAACAAAAAAGATAACAGAAAAATGCTCAAAAACTTTTTCATGCCTTAATGCCCTTTCCTTTGTTAATGTTTTGTGGCCGCCAGCATCAGTTTCATAACTTCAAAAGCGTTTTTGGCAATGCCGGCGCGCAGATTGTCGGCGACACACCAAAAGCTAAAACCGTTATCAACAGAAACATCCTGGCGCAGACGGCTGACATAAATTTCGCTCTCGCCCTGAACATCGTTAATCGTTACATAGCCGCCATCAACGTTCTTGTCAAAAACAACAACGCCTTTGGTTGCCTTCATCAGTTTTCTGACTTCATCAACATCGACTTCCGAGGCGCATTCAACGTTTACATATTGTGCTGAGCCGATAAAAGCCGGAATAACCGCGCAATTGGCATGGATTTTGATATCGCCGCCCCAGATTTTTTTGGTCTGTGCATTTATTGCCCATTCACAGGCCGTTTCATCACCGATAAATTCTTCTACCTGAGGAATAACATTGAACGCAATTTGTTTGTGAAAAACTTTTTGATCATCGGCAAGCGTATCGTTCATAAAAATTTTGCGGGTCTGATTAAAAAGTTCATCCATGGCGTCTTTACCATAAATGGAAGTGGACGAATAAGTAGACGCGATAATCCGTTTTATTGAATAATTTTTGTGGACTTCCGACAAAGGCAAAAGCATTTGAGCTACCGGCGCTGAAGGAATCGAAACCAGGCCGCGTGATGCTGCCATGATCTTTTCATCATTTACCCCGGCAATAACCAGAGGGACATCGGCTTCGGAAAAAAATGCATCTGAGCAGTCAACGACTTTTACACCGCGGTTCAAGGCTTTTGGGATAAAACGTTTTGATACGGCAGAAGGCGTCGCGAATATGGCAATATCAATGCCTTTGAAATCGTAATCATCAAGGTTAAAAACATCCAATTCATCATCTTCGCCATAGGAAACCATTGTCCCGAGCGGTGCTTTAGAATCGAGTGCCGTAATATCAGCGGCCGAAATGCCGTCTTCTTCCAAAAAACTTAAAACTTCGCGCCCCAGGCTGTCCTGGGCTCCGGCAACAGCAATCTTTGTCATTTTTTACCCTTTCTTTTTTTATTATACTTTATATCCAAAATCTTTATAAATCTCTAACACTTGTACTGCAGAGCCGGGAAATGGTCAATGTTACATTTTGGAATTTTTTATTTCACTTTATTTATAATCAAAAAAAATTTTTACAGAAAGTAACTAAGAATCTATCTGGAATATGAGGCTTCAATAATTCGGGTGTTGCGCAGTTCATCAAGGTCATAATTGGCCTTAATATTAAGCTGCGGGGCAATGGCCTCAATGATTTTTCCGGCAGTCGGCACGGTATTCCAGCCGGATGTTACAAATCCCCAACTTTCCGGCGTGGCTTTTGGCTCATCCATCATCACCAATAATGCATATTTGGGATTGGAGATCGGGAAAGCGGCAACAAACGTCGTCCGAACTTTTTTGTCGACGTATTTTCCTTTTTCCGAGAGTTTATTGGCCGTTCCGGTCTTTCCGGCAACTTCATAGCCTTTGACATTTGCCCTTTTGCCAGATCCTTCAACAACAACCAGGCGCAAAAGCTCCCGCATTGACTTGGAAGTTTGATAAGAAATAACGCGTTTGCCGGGATCTTTATGGTCTTGTTTTAACAAAGTCGGCGCATGATAAATCCCGCCGTTTACCATAGCGGAAAATCCGGTAATTACATGCAATGGCGTTACAGCCAGGCCATAGCCGAACGCAACCGTGGCGATTGTTCCTTCATCCCAGCGCCGCGGAACCAGTGGTTTTCCTCGCTCGGGGACTTCTATCGGTAACTCTTTCAGAAAGCCGATTTTCTTCATAAACTCCATTTGTTCTTCTTTACCACCGGCTGCAAAAGCCATTCTGGCCGAACCGATATTGGAAGAATAGATCAAAACTTCCGGAACGGAAAGCCAGCGGTTTTCTCCACGATAGTCTTTGATAACGTTATAACGCAACTTGAGCGGCTGAGTGGCATCAAATTTATCTGACACTTTAACCTTGCCGCTGT
Source organism: uncultured Alphaproteobacteria bacterium (assembly GCA_944390885.1). Taxonomy (GTDB): domain Bacteria; phylum Pseudomonadota; class Alphaproteobacteria; order RF32; family CAG-239; genus MGBC133411. The sequence continues at coordinate 18,076 of CALXRP010000008.1, read as the reverse complement.
CCAAAGACATTGCCGTATTAAAAACTTTCAGCACGGATCCCGGTTCATAAACGCCTTTGGTTGCCATATTGAACATTTGCTGCGGTTTCAGTCGGCTTGTATCATTGGGATCAAAATCAGGAAGGGAAATCATGGAAAGGATTTCTGAGGTGTTGACATCCATTAAAATTGCGGTTGCGCCCAGGGCGTTATATTTTTCAACGGCAGCTTTCAGATGCTCACGAATCGTATCCTGGATGCCGGCATCAATTGTCATTTGCAGCGGAATATCCGATTCGGTCAACCGGGCGTTTAACTTTTTTTCCACACCGGAGATGCCGAGATTGTCAATATTGGTATTGCCCAGAACATGGGCAAACAGTCCTTTGTGCGGATAGACACGCTTTTCTCCGCTCTCAAATTCCAGACCGGGAATCCCCAGAGCATTGATCTGATATTGCTGCGACGGTGTCAGGTTGCGTTTGATGTAAACAAAACTGCCTCTGCGGGTCAGTTTTTGCAGAATGTCTTCGTAGCGCAGTTCCGGCAGAATCCGGTTAAGTTTGACGGCTGCGCTTTTGGCATTTAAAATCTTTTTGGGATTGGCGAACAAATTGACCGTCGGCAGTGATGTGGCAATAATAATTCCGTTGCGATCCAAAATATCGGCACGTTTTATCGGATTGGGCATGTAGGCATGAAGATAAGGATTGTCTTCTACAGCAAAAGCTTTTTCGGCTTCTCCGCTGATGCAAACGGTAAACAAGCGGACTGCGATAACAATATATACAAAGGCAAAAACAGCAATTGCCGAGAGCATACGGGCTTTGCAGGTCGAGAGAGAATCCTGCTCACAAGAAAGTATGTTAAAGGCCATACTCTTGTTGATTTTGATTTCCTGTCCCGGAAGGTAGAAATTTCCCCGCCGGCCTCTGGATAAATATTTTCCCCACATATCCTTTGCTTCTGCGCTGCTTACTGTTCAAATTTTGCCAGTTTTTTCAATTCTTTGTTGCGGGCGGCGTAAGTCGAAATATTGCGTTGGGCAAGCATCCGCTTGTCGGCTTCTCCTCCCTCATAATCGAATGGTACCTGAGAATAGTTAATAATTTGTTCAGCACGAACCGGATTTAACGAAATATGTTTTTCAGCAAGCTGACGCAGGCGTTTCGGAGAGTTGAGATGGCTCCATTCTGCTTTGAGAATATGAATAGTCTTGATATCCTCCTGAATATTTTTGTTGATGCCGATCAGCTGGTCTTCGAGATCCTGAACCTGATTCTTCATCACCAATATGCCTGAACCAAGCAGGAAGGTAAGAGTTACCCAAAGTGCAAAGGTTGCAGATCTTGTGCTATTCATGTCGCTTTTTCCTTTCTGGGTTATGCGTTCTTATTATCTTTTTACGGCAAAACGAAGTTTGGCCGAACGCGAACGTTTGTTTATCTCGGTTTCCTGCCGGGACGGAACAATCGCTTTTGAGCATTCGGCAAACAACGAATCGCTATCCATTGTTTCTGTCTGCGGCCGATAGCGCGAAACATGGCGCCTGGGGCCGGCATTATTTTTGAAAAAGGTCTTTACAATGCGGTCTTCCAAAGAATGAAAGCTCACAACCACAAGCTTTCCGCCCGGATTGAGCCGGCGGGCCGCGCCTTCAAGGCCGTTTTCAAGTTCTTCCAACTCATTGTTGACGGCAATCCGAAGCGCCTGAAACGTCCGGGTTGCAGGGTCAATGGCATTGGGAGTTTTATGAATGACCGAATAAATGATTTCGGCCAATTCTTTGGTTGTTTGAATGGGTTTATTTTGACGTACCTCAACAATCCGGGCAGCAATCCGGCGTGATTTTTTTTCTTCGCCATACTTAAAAATCAGATCCGCGAGGTCTTTTTCTGCCGTATTATTGACAATATCAGCAGCGCTCGTCCCGGAACAAGACATCCGCATATCCAACGGAGCATCTTTGGAAAAAGAAAATCCGCGGCCGGCTTCATCCAACTGCATAGAGGAAACACCAATATCAAAAACAGCCCCGTCAATCTGTTCGGACACGAGCTCAGCAAAATTGCCGAATTGTCCGGGACGAAACTCAAAACGGGAACCATAAAGAGATTTTAGTTCTTCGGCGCGCGGGATAACATTCGGGTCACGGTCAAGAGCAATAACTTTGCAATCCGCCGCTTTCAAAATAGCCTCGGTATATCCGCCGTTGCCAAAAGTCGCATCGACATAAACTTTACCGTCTTGCGGCGCAAGGCTTTGCAAAACCTCGTTCAACATTACAGGAAAATGTTTTTTATAACCACCGGGGATCATTACACATTCTCCTTTGGCGCCAGAGACGGCCGATTCTTCAGCACTTCAGCACGAATACGCGCTTCTTCTTTTTCCCAATTTTCAGGGTTCCAGACTTGGAATTTGCGCCCTTTTCCGACAAAGACGGCAGTATCGGTAATCTGTGCGTGTTTCAACAATTTTTCGGTCAAGACAATGCGTCCGGTGCTATCAAAGGGAAAGCGCTTGGCATCACCAAAAATCAGATTCGTCAAATCATCCTGGGTTTGAGAGAAAAAGTCGAGCGAATTTTCCATGTCTGTTGCCAGCTTATCGAGCAAATCTTCCAGACAGCCTTCTATACAAGGGGATGTGAGGCTGCGGTAACAGACAATTTCGGTTGATAATTCTTTAACGATTGCGCGGTAATCTGAGGGCAAGGAAACGCGGCCTTTTGCGTCGACCTTGTTGATAATCGTATCCATAAAGAGAAAAGTTTTTCTCAATGCCATACCCCTTGTTACCGTTAACAAGTAATTATATAACATGGGAAAATATGGTATGCAATGGGAAATTATGGTATTTTATGAAAAATTTATGGCGTATACTATATATAGTATGTGTTCTAGATAAGATGGCTATATATAGAAAAGGAATGAAAATTTTTAATTTTTTATGTGCAAAAAAATGGGGATAAGTTTAACCGGCCGAGAAATCAGATTTTAATACGCAATATTAATTAATAAAATTAATTATAAAAATAGAACAAAAGATATTATCAAAACATGAAACAAATTCCTTTTGCCCGGCGGGATTTTATTTGACGAATAAAAAAAGCATATAAAAAAGGCTCCTTTTCGGGAGCCTTTTTTATATTTGTTATGAGTTTGTAATATATCCACTAGCCAAATGATTATAATTAGCTTCACATTCCGATTTTGTTGCAAAATAGCATGTCCAAGTGGAATCCCAACGGGTTTCCCAAAGATAATTATTGGGATCTTCACAATAATATTGGAAGTCAAATCCCCATCCGCCGGAGTGCGAATGACATGCCAATCTGCTATCAACGGAGTTATAAGCCCGCTTGGATGATGCACAAGATGAAAATGGGTAAGAGTGCTCAATCCAGCAAGATCCTCCGCCGGAACCACCACTTGAATTTTTGGTACACTTATAACAAGTCCCAGAAGTTGCCCCACAAGAACATGTTTTATATGCTGTACCCGATGTTGTATAACCTGATCCGCAGGAAGATGACTGATAGCCGGAGGGGCAGGAATAGCTATGGCTATGAGACTTACAGGATATACATTTACCGCAGGAGTTAGTATAGGCACAACCATAGGTGCATGATTTTGATGTAACATTACAATCTGTATTATATTGACACTCATAACATCCTGTTCCGCATTCGGTTGTTGATACCTTTACCTTTTTATAAGTCGAGGAACAAGAAACCGATTTTTCTCCCGTTCGACAGGTATCATTACATTTATAACAGCTTTGTCCGCCGTTACATTCGGTCGTTCCGGCATAAGATCCGGTATAAGAAGTACTGGAACCGGACGGACAAGATTTACATCTGTTACATCTGGTACCGCATTCGGTTGTTGTTGAGTATGATCCGGTGTAATTTTTAGAAGTTCCGGACGGGCAGGTATCATCACAGCAGCGATAACAGGTATATCCGCAGGTATCCGTTCCGGATGATCCACGGGAAGAATCACAGGTAACCTTATAATCGGTCGGACAACCTGTCGACGGAGAAGCGGTGCAGCATTTACCGTAAGAATTATCCCAGGGACAGCGGTTTGAGGTAGCATAAAGCCGTCCGGAAGAACAAGAATTGACATAGCCTTGTTCGCGGCAGGCTCTCGGCCGGTCTTCTTTACATTGTTTGTAATAAGGTTTGCCGTTCGGACATTGTCCGTCTACGAAGGACGGCAGAGAACAGGTTTGCGTATTATAGCCGTTGTTCTTACACCAGGTAACGGCATCACATTTCAGGTAATGATCATCACGGGAACAAGTACCGACTTTAGCCTGATATTGCGGACATTCGCCGGAAGAATAATAGGTATAGCCTTTCTCCTCACAAAATCTGGAATCTTCGTTAATGTCCATATTAATATCGCCCTGAACAACCTCATCATCCTGACAGTCGGGCAGAAAGCAAACACCTGCCGAAGCATTGGAAGGCGGGAGGAAGACGGCGAAAGCAGCGGCAACGGCAAAGGTTGACACCGCAGAGTTAAGTTTCATGTGTAGCATAGTGTTATTCATTTTCGGTCTCCTTCCTAAGCAAACGTTTCAGCGGGTGAGGCAACAAAACCCCGATCGATTGTCATCATCGTGCCAAAGCTTACGCGTTGCTCTTTTCTTTTTCTTGAGCAGCATGCTGCTCAGAATGGTTAATAAAAATTCTTTTCTGTATTGTCGTCCTTTTTTCTTTGTCATTGCCGGGCACTTTATTTTTTCTAGTCATTGCCGGACTTGAAGTCGATAGTTGGTGAGAACAAGTGCAAATCCTTAGCTTTAGCTTAGATTTGTACGAAGTTCGAACCCTACGGGACGAAAGGGGCCCGCTTGCGGGAATTTACACCCGGCAATCCAAGTCAATAATAAGGCCATTTATTTATCTGGATTCTCGGGTCAAGCCCGAGAATGACAGAAAAATAATGTGCCGAGAATGACAAATACTTCAAAGCACCTTACCATTCACAAATCCCGTCACAGCATTGCGGTCTCTGCGTTTCAGTATTGATAACTGATCCGGCCTCCTGCCGTGTAGGGAATCTCCGGCCTCTAAGCCGATGAAAAACGAGGCCGGAGAAAATACTCATGAGAGTGTTTTCATATAAAATAATAGCACACCACAAAAACAATGTCAATATTTATTGAAAAATATATAATATATTTTGTATATATTTGATTAAACCGGTTAAATAGAAAGAAAATTATATTTGCCTTTTCCATATGGATTTTAAGGCCAGAAAAAATTATATTATTTTTTATATGAAGACTTTATTCTTGATAAGAAATATGAGTCCTTATTGAGAAAAACTATTTAATTTTTTATTTTATGCACTGAGCAGGACTTTTGCTGCTGCTCGCGCTTCATCAGAGACTGTTTCGCCGGCCAGCATCCGGGCGATTTCTTCGCATTTTTCGTCATTACTCAATTCGCGGACGCGGGTTGTCGTAATATTGTCGACAGTATTTTTTTCGACTTTGAAATGATTATTTCCTCTGGCAGCAACTTGCGGCGAGTGGGTAACCACCAAAACCTGAACTCCCTGTGCCAGGCGCGCCAGTCTTTCTCCCACGGCTTGTGCCGTTGCACCGCCTACTCCGGCATCAACCTCGTCAAAAATCATTGTTTCTACGCTGGAGCTTTGAGCCAGGTTAACTTTTAAGGCCAGCATAAAACGCGCCAGCTCTCCGCCGGAAGCAATTTTATTGATCGGCCCTTGCGGCGAGTTCGGGTTTGTTGCAACCGTAAATGTAACCGTGTCAAATCCGTTTTCGCCCCAGCTTCCTTCTTCCAGCTTTCCGAACTGAGTAACAAATTTGGCTTTTTCCATTTTCAGCGGCGGCAGTTCCTGCATAACGGCAGCGTCCAGTTTGGCGGCAGCTTGTTGTCTGGCCTGTGACAGTTCGTTGGCCGCTTTGACATATTCAAGCTTGGCGGCGTCTTCTTCCTTACGCAGTTTAATCAGTCCTTCTTCGCCAAATTCGATGTTATTGAGTTTTTGCTTAAAATCCACCAAGACCTGCGGCAAAGCATCTATTTCGACCTGATGTTTGCGTGCCAGACCGCGCAAAGCAAACAAACGACTTTCAATTTCTTCCAGTTCATTGGTATCTACCGCCACATTGGAAGAAGCATTCTCAATCTGATTAACGGCTTCATCCGCCTCAATCATTGCCTGTTCCAAGGCGTCTATAATATCGGAATATTTGCCGTCTACCATATCATTGGCCTTATAAATGGCCGATTGTGCCTGACGCAGAGCCGATAAAACATCGGCGCCCTGGGTTAAAGCTCCGTAAGCATAATTCAGATTTTCAATAATTTTTTCGGCATTCATCAGTTCCAGACGGCGTTTGCCAAGCTCGTCTTCCTCACCGGCAACCGGATTTATTTTTTCAAGCTCCGCAATCCAATGGCGCAGATTTTCCTCCTCGTCTTTGGCGTGCAAAATATTTTCTTCCGCCTCCTGACGCGCCTTTTTGGCCGAACGGTAAGCCATGAATTTGTTTTTGGCATTCTCAAGCAAAAACGGATATGCTCCGAAGGCGTCCAGAACATCGCGGTGATTGGCCGGATTTAACAGTCCCTGATTATCAAATTGTCCGTGGATTTCTACCAGATATTTGCCAATCTCTTTTAATAATTTGGCGCTGACGGGCTGATCGTTTACAAAAATTTTGCCTTTGCCGTCACGTGACAAAACGCGTTTGATAATCAGCTCATCTTCAACTTCCAGCTCGTTTTCTTTAAAAAGCGACCACAGCGGGCTTTCTGCTTTGGGCAGAGAAAAAGATGCAGCAACGGCCAGTTTGTCTTCGCCGTGGCGGATGAGCGAGGTTTCGGCCCGATTGCCGAGCACCAGTCCGACGGAATCCAGCAGAATCGACTTTCCGGCGCCGGTTTCACCGGTCAGCACGCTCAGACCGGGTTTGAAATCCAAATCCAGCTTGTCAATAAGCACAACATTGCGGATAGACAGCGATTGCAGCATTTTGTTTATTTGCTCCCGATAATCCCCTTGGCTTTCTTTGTCCATTTGCCGTCAGGATAGTTGTAGGCCAAAACCTTGGCCGCCGTGCGAGCCTCAGAATTCAAACCGAGAATGGTATAAATTTCTACCTGGCGGTAAAGAGCTTCTTCAATATGGCTGGTGGTCTGATATTCATTTACAACAACCGAAAAACGGTTCAGCGCCGAAAGATAGTTTTTCTGCTTGAGGTAGTAACGTCCGACTTCCATTTCTTTTCCGGCCAGGTGGTCATTGGTCAGGTCAATTTTCAGCTTGGCATCCTGGGCGTATTCGCTGTCAGGAAAACGGTTGATGACCTGTTCAAACGCCTCTTTGGCTTTTGCAGTGTTACTCTGGTCTTTGTCTACCGTTACAATCTGCTCATAATAGCACAGGGCTTTCAGATAATAAGCATAGGGCGTATCTTGGTTGCCCGGGTGATATTTAATAAAGCGGTCCAAGCTCAGGATGGCGTCATCGTATTTCTGGTCTTTGTAATAAGCATAAGCGCCCATCAGTTTGGCCTTGGTCGCCCATTTGGAATAAGGGTGTTCCAGTTCGACTTTTTCAAAAGTTTCCGCAGCTTTGGCATAAGATGTTTTTTCCAAAAGCTGATGAGCCTGTGTATAAAGGTCTTCTGCCGAAGCGTTCTCGTTGACCTCGGGCGTGCTTGCACAAGCGCTTATCAAACTCAAACCAAATAAAACTGCAAAAAGTCCGAAAAGTTTTTTCATGGGTTCATTCCTTAAATGATTTTATAGTTGGAACTGTCGGAAAACAGCTTTCTTAAAAGCTGATTGTTATGAAAATGTCCGGTACGGCTGGCATGCAGCTGACCGATTATCTGATGCCCGGCGCTGAACATATCGCCGACAGCATCCAAAACCTTGTGATTGACGCATTCGTTTTCTACCCGGAAGCCTCCCGGATTTAAGATTTGCTCACCGTCTAAAACAACGGCATTATCCAAACTTCCGCCTTTGATCAGCCCCAAAGACTGCAGATAATCGACGGCGGATTTTTCGGTAAACGTCCGGCAGGGTGCGATTTTTTCTGCAAAAATCTGCGGCGTTATGGCATCGTTAAAGCACTGATGCCCAACAATTTTGGACGGGAAGTCTATTTCAAAGCAAACTCTCAGTCCCTCTTCTGCCGGAGACAGTTCTGCCGTATTGCCTTTTTCATCGGTAAAGCTGACCGTTTTCAGCACCTTGACATATTTGCGGGGAGAAGCCTGTTTTTCTTTTTCAGCCGCAAACAAAGCGTCATAAAAAATTTTGCCGCTGCCGTCCATAATCGGAACTTCGGGTCCGTCAACGTCGATAACGGCATTGTCTATCCCGGCAACGGACAAAGCTGCCATAATATGCTCGATTGTTGAAACGACATTGCCCTTTTTATCTCCCAGGCAAGTGCAGTTGCGGGTATCGACAACGTAATCATAGCGGGCAGGAATCAACGGCTTTTCCGGCAGGTCCGTCCGGCAAAAGACAATACCGCTGTCTGCCGGCGCAGGGTGTATTGCCAGCTGAACAGGCAGGCCGGAATGCAGGCCGATACCGTTAATTTGCAAAGAATTTTTGAGCGTTTGCTGCATTTGTTTTATTTTCCCACTTATTTTTAATGTTTTTAGTTTTACACTAAAGAGTCGGAATTTGCAAATCAAATATCAAGAAGTCAAACAAGAAAATAGGGCAATCTGTAAGCCGGGTTCTGTATCATTAATATTCCTGCTACCGAAATATCATGACGATAGCTATTCATCTCGGCCGAACATCACTGTCCGGCTCATCGCGACCTACCTCTGGAAGAAGCGGAGGCGCTTCATGCTGGTTTTCATAAAGAAAACCGTCCTAACTTGGTCTTACATCGAGCAGGGTTTTCCTGGCCGGTTTTGTTACCAAAACCGCGGTGAGCTCTTACCTCGCCTTTTCAACCTTACCCCCGTATAGAGGGCGGTAATTTTCTGTGGCACTTTCCCTTGGATTTCTCCAGCCAGACGTTATCTGGTGCCCTGCCTCCGTGAAGCCCGGACTTTCCTCACCGGCGGATCTTACATTCCGCGGCGCAGCTATCCGATTGCCCGGGTCTTACAATACAGGATATTTTTTTTATTGCAAGTTTTTTAACGCCTTGTGTTTCTTTTTCCGTCTTTAAGAAAAACTGACAAATAAAAAAGCCCCGCGGGGAAACGGGGCTGACTTCAGGGGAAAATTTTGATTAATCAGACTAAGTCAATCTGGTTAATTCATCGAGCATTTCATCGGCTGTCGTAATGATTTTGGTAGCGGCCGAATATGCCCGCTGGGTTACAATCATATTGGAAAACTCGGTTGCCAGGTCGACGGTTGAGCTTTCCAAGGCATTGGAAGAAATCTCTCCGGCACCGTCGCTACCGGCTCTCTTCAGCAAGGCCTGTCCGGAATAATCCGTTTCAATCCAGGCATTACCGGTCAGAGACTCCATGCCGTTCGGATTGGCAAAAGTTGCCAGCGGCAGGATTGCAATCGGACGGGTTTCACCGTTATCAAACAAAGCCGTTACAACGCCGGATTCATCAATACTGACGCCGGAATAGCTTCCGAATTTGGCACCGTCCTGGTTGATATAGTTGGTTGTGAAGTCTCCGGATAAGTTGGTTAAACCATCGTTGGTTCCCAGGTTGCCCATATCCAAGGTGATTCTTACACCTTCATTCTGAGCGCCGGTCATATCCAAAGCGCCGTTCGCCCATTCGATTGACATTTCGGAAACATAATATTGTTTCGGGGTACCTTGCGAGTCAAAACGAACGGCCGGAACTATCGATCCTTGCTCGACTTGTTCGTCAACGACAAACTCATTGGCAATGGTTACCGCTCCCGTGCCTAAATTTTCCCATACGCCGCCATCATTACGAACTCTGCCGTTGGCAATACCGGTAAGGTTGGCCGTCAGTTCAATATCAGGGCCGGTCGACGTCGGCAGGATTTGCAAAGAAGAACCACTGGCGACAAAACGTCCCGGCTCAATAATGCCGTTGTCTGCGTCTTGAATCTCTGAAACAAGTTTATTAACAACATCATTCGGAGAAACATTTCCGCCATCTATCAGGCCTCTGATATCGACAGCAACATTGCCACCCGTCGCCGCGCCGCCATTGACAAATTCAAAGGTAACGTCATTAATCTCTATGGTTTTGCCGACATAATTGCCCGGTGTTGTGGAGGTAAAGTTAATAACCGCACCATTGGTCAGCATTTCTGAAACTTTATCAATTGTAAAGATACCGGTCGGAATGCCCGTCAGTTCGTTCGGGTTAGAAGAACTTTGGACGCAGGACAAGGCCCGGCTGGCATCAATACGCAGAGCGTCACCGGTAGAAGACTGGGTAATGCTGATACCGTTAGTCTGAACAGCAAACCTGTCTCCTTCCGGCAGTGTATTTTTCAATGCATTAACAAAAATCTCTGAAAATTCGGCAACAGATACGGCAGAAGTAATATCAACGCCAACATTTGTTCCCTGCATTGTCGGATCTGTAATTGTGCCATTACCGAACTGGAAGTTATAAGTTGTTCCGTTGGTGGTAATACTGATAACCGAACCAGTCTCCGGAATGGAGGTAAACTCAAGCTGGCCGGCAGCAGCATATACCTGATCCTGACCGCGGATTTGCGTGTGCAAGCTAACATTGGAAGCCCCACTCGGAACGGATGTACTCATACTCCAGCCGTTGGCACTGGTCTTGTAATAGTTCAGGCTCATATTGCTGGCATTGCCCAAGCTGTCATAAATCAGAGCGGAAATTTTATGATGGCCGCCGGTTCCGGTTACTGAATCATAAATTTCATCGCCGGACGGAAGATTGGCACCAAAACTGATTTGTGTGGTAGCCGTCGCCGTACCGCCGATTGTGGCCAGGTTAATCGGGCGCAGGTTGCGGGAATCGATAATGTTGTCATTGATATATACCGTATCCCCGTTGCTGTCATAGTAGGCTTTCATATAGGTGATACCGTTGATTTCGACCGTGCTGGCCTGAGCGTTGCCGTCCCACGGCAACAAAGACCATCCCTGAGCATAAAAACCACCGGTATTTACCAGATAGCCGTACTCATCGATATCAAAGTCACCGGCACGGGTATAAGCCCACAAATCGCCTTCTCCCGGATTGGCAGCCTGATTGACGACAAAATAACCATTGCCGCTGATGGCCACAGCCGTGGAAGAAGATACAGACGACAACAACCCCTGAACATTAATCCCTTGTTTGGAAACCGGCTGTACGCCGCCCGGGGAATAATATGAACTTGAAGTCTGCTTGGTTACGAGGGTCTGAAAGGAGGTATTGTTATTTTTGTACCCTACCGTGTTTACATTGACGATATTGTCAGAGATTGCACCCATCGCGTTAGACTGGGCGGCTAATCCCGAAATACCAGACTGTAATGCACCAAATAAACTCATTTCTTTTCTCCTAAAGCATCTTTTTTAATAATTATTCGCTCGGCAACTGTACCGGTTCTTCCTCATCGTCCGTACCCTCACCCGTTCCATCGTCCGGCGTTTCAGGCGTTGACGTATCTTTGTCAAAATAATCGTCTTCCCGGATTGTGAGAATGTCGCCCAAAGTGGCCGTTACAGCATCACCAAGCCCGACATAAACATTTGAAGAATCGCTGGCAATACCGGTTACACGTCCGAAGACCGTTGTCGTTACATTAGCGCTTGTTTCTCCACTTGCAACTTTCGTGCCAACAACAATCTGATAAGCTCCGTCCGGCAGCTGATTGCCGTTAGAATCTTTGCCGTCCCAAGTAAATTCGTGTGTTCCGCTGCTGGTTTCTCCGGTTTCGGAGTAGACGACATTGCCGCTCATATCTTTAACGGTAATTGTTACACTTTGAACATCTTTGTCCAAGGTATAGGCTGCTTTAGCTTTGCCGTTTTCCAAAGGCATAACATCGCCCAAAACCTGAACGGTTTTGCCGATATACGATACAGCCTGAGCTCCAAGGTTGGAAACATTTAACTGCAGCAGCGTGTCTAATTTGCTATTGGTCTGGATGGCTTGTTCAACACTGGAATATTGAACCAGCTGGTTGGTAAATTCTGCCGTATCCATCGGATCAAGAGGATCCTGATATTGTAACTGCGTGGTCAAAAGCTGCAAAAAAGTGTTCATATCAGCAGAGAGCTGCTGGCTTGCAGAATTTGTCGTCGCATTACTTGTTGCATAGCCTGTAATCGAGCTGATATCTGTTGTCATTTTCTTTCTCCTTTTAACCTAAACCCGAATATTCAATCCGGATTGACCGTCCCAGCTGCTTTCTGCATAGCCGGACAAATTGTCGTTACTAAAATCGCCGTCCAGAGCCTCTCCGATAAAGCGGCGCATTTCATAGTTGCGTTCCTGCTGTCCGGACTGGGCATTATCTTCCCGACAGCTGAAGCTCAGGCTGTTTTCGTCCGTCTGGAAACCGGCATCTTCAAAAGATCTTTGCAAACTCTGTGCCTCTTTTTGGAGCATCTCCATTGTTTCCGGACGGCTGGCGATGATTTCGGCCTGTAATTTGCCGTTTTTGGCCAAGTGCATTTTTATTTCAATATGCCCGAGTTCTTCCGGTTTTAATGAAATATCAATCTTATCAACGCCTTTAACTGCCGATTTGGTGATATTGACCTTAACCTGCTCTACGGTTTCGCGACTCATTCCTTTATATGTGTCATTAACCGGGGATTTCAATTGTTCCGCCGTTCTGGCCTTGGCCGCATTGACAAATTCGCTGCCGCCGGCGGCCTGAGCCATCTGAACGCTTTTGACTTCCGTTGTTGCATTTTTGGTTACTTCTGCCGCTATATCCGTATTATTGCCGGAAGAAGCCGCAGTAACAGCATTGAACGCCGGATTTTGAACCGGTTGGGCGCCAGCTGACTGCTGAGCGGGCATATTCGGGTTTTGCACAAAGTTCTGCGCAGAACCTTTTCCTTCCGCAGACGACTGACCGAAAAGACGAAAACGCCCTTCCTCCGGCTTTACATCATCCGCTTTTATTTCCATATCAGCTGTTGCCATTGCCGTCAGGTCAGAAGTTTTCCGATAGGAAAAATTTTCCCCGGCATCTTTTATTTTAACATCTAACTTTATTTCTTCACCGTTTAGATTCAAATCTGCCAATTTAGCAACAGGCTCAGATAGATCATCCGACATAACAGGAAGTTCGGAATCCGCCGGTAAAGCTGCTGATGTTAATGTCGACGCTATTTTTCCTTTTCCCGCTGTCTTATCTGTGCCAGCCATCTCCGGCGCAGTCGCCGCCATTTCAACAACCGTTTCTTCCGTCACCATTTGTAAAGAGGAAATATCAATAGTTCCGGAACTCTTTTGTTCTGCAGCGCCGGAAACCGTTTCTGCCGGAGAGAAAGCCGTGGCAGACATTTCTGTTTCGAGAGCTTCCGGACGAATATTCATGGCCGGAGCAGACTGAACCGACTGCACCGTCGTATTTTCAGAAGTCAAAGGCACCTCCGCCGTGCTAACGACAGACTGACTTTCAGACATAAACAAAAGAGACAGATCCGGCAGAACGGCCGCATTAACTTTTTTGCCGTCATCTTCATCAGAATTTTCATCTGTATTTTCTGCCTCATTTTTTTCTGTCGGACGATTTTCTTTATTTTCTGCCTGTCGATCTTCTTCCGGTCGAGACGTATCTTTAGCCTCTGTTTTCTCCGGTTCACTTTTTTCTTTATCCTGAACCGGATTTTTATCTTTCTTATTATCTATATTTTTTTCCGGTACATTGTTATTGACATTTTCCGATGAAGAAAGTTTTTCTGCACTCATCCCTCCCTGAGCCGCAAATTTGATCTCTTTAGAAAAATCGGGTATCTGCACTTGCGTATCCAACAGGCTGGAAAAAGCATCACCAACAAAACCGGCATTAGCCGCCGCGCCATTGCCCCGAGTCAGCATTGCAAGAGTTGTTGCGTTGTTAATATCTTTCACTTCCATCGTTCAAACCTTTACAAAAATTAACCTTGACTTACCTAATGCAATCTTCGTGCCAAACTTAGACACCTCCATTGTTCACAATCTCGTGCTGCCCTTGGCACAAAGATTGCATGAGAAGATTCAAAGTGAATTTTTTGGAGATAAAAAATGGCTTTAAGCATATTTTACCCTTCTGTTACAGGTATGGAAGCACATTCCCACGCCATGTCGACCGTGAGTACGAATATTGCCAATATAAATACTGTCGGCTATAAAAAACAGGAGACGTTATTTCAAACAATGCTCGGTTCGCAGCCGGTGGTCAAAGGCGGTGGAAATACGGGCCTGTCTTCTTCCCGTGCCGATGTTTCCGGCGTGACTGCTTATGACCGGACTTATGTAACCTCGATGGGAACCATCCAATCTACGGGACAGACCTTTGACGTGGCAATCCAGAATACCGGAAATGCTTTTTTTCTGGTTGAAGATTCCGGCGATTATTCTTATTATACCAGAGCCGGAAACTTTGAAACCCGGACTGTGGACGGAACAACCTATCTGGTTACCTCAAACGGTTATAACGTGCAAGGCTTCAAAGCCAATGAGGATGGGACTTTTTCTGCCAATCCAGAAGACATTACCATTGATCCTCTGGAGATTATGCCATCTAACCCGACTTCTAAAATGGACGTTATTGCTAACGTTGCAGCAAACGAGCAGAGCAATATTTACGGACTGACCGTATATGGACCCAATAATGACGGCAGAAACATGAACATGACTTTTACAAAAGCTGAAGGCAAAACCAATACTTGGTCTGTCGATTTTACCATGGAAGACGGCGGTACGGTTACAGGAGGTCCGATAGAAGTGATTTTTGACAGCCAAGGTGCCGTTGTTTCTCCGAAGTCTCTTGATATTGCCGTTCAATGGAGCGAAGAGGCCGGCGGAGGCTCTAATAATATCAATATCGATATTTCAAAAATGACACAATATGATGGTAGTAACCAGTTGACAAATGTTTCTCAAGACGGTTATCCCAGCGGCAATTTTGTTTCTTGCTTTTTTGATGAAGACGGCGTTTTGCAGGCGACATATACTAATGAAAGAACCGTTAATCTGGCAAAACTTACTCTTGTCGGTTTCGAGGCGCCTGATAATTTGTACAGTGTTTCAAACACAATGTTTCAGGCTAATGCCGATTGTGGGGAATCGTACTATCTGGACGGAAACGGGATGATTGAACCGGAAGCTTTGGAAAGTTCTACCGCCAATGTTGAAGAAGATTTTTCTAAAATGATTGTTGTCCAAAGAGCTTATTCCGTTAATGCTTCCGCTTTTACCACAACGGATGAAATGTTGCAGTTGTTAGTTGATTTGAAAACGTAATCTTTATTTACCCTTAAGCTGCGCGGTTATTTATTGACAAAATATCATATTTTGTTTATATTTTGGCATATAGGAATAATCGGAGTAAAAAAATGCCTTCTCTCCAGCAGCAAAAAACTTATCAGAATCTTCTTAAGGCCATTCCTTTGGCCATGCAGGTTTATTTTGAGGAAATCGGCATTCAGTCGGACAGGGATGTTCTTTTTTCAACAGAAAAAGAAAAATTGCATAATTTTTATCCCTCACTGCGTTGTTTGGCACAGGAGCTTGATTTTTCTTACGATATGGACATTTCTCTTCCGGAGCATTCTGACAAAGCTTTGGCCTTATATGATTTGACCGGAGAAATTTTGAACCAAATTGACCTTAGCAAGTCTTTTGCCAAAGGATATTCTGGAATTGATTTTTCCGTTATGAATACGGCATCTCAACTTAAAAACTTTCAAAAATTTGCCGATACTTTAACAGAGCGGACTGATAAAAATATAACTGAATTTTGGCTCAGTAATTTAAGCAGTCTTTCAAAGGAAATCATCATCAACAGCAATAAAAATATTTCTTCTTCGGTTTATGATGATATTGAGGATAGCGAGCTTGCTTATGAAATTGCAGAAAAAACAGGCATCTCTTTTGATGATGATGACAAGCTTTCTTTTATTAATGAGATTTTGTTTAAATCATGTCGCGAAGCATTGGATCAACACAGGCTTCCTAATTTACAAAAAGCAGCTGACCAGCTTTTTCTGTCTCTGGAAGATTATGATCCGGAAAACCATCCCAGCTTAAAAAGCCTGAGACATCTTTTGGAAAATTGCATGCCGCCCATAAAAGAGCTGATTGAAGAGTATCAGACTGACTACACCCGTGCGGGAAACAATTTGAAAAATATTCTGGCGTTTGACGACCGATTCCAGAAAAATAAATTTTTGTCCCCCAGTAAAATTCGCGAAATTATCTTTCAGAAACATCTGAGTGACATGAAACGACCGAACATTAAAGCCGTTGACAATATTTTTGCCTATAATGATAACACTGATCAATGTTTTCAGAAACTTATGGATCAGCATAAAAAAGACATAAGCATTCAAAGTAAACTTCTGCAAAAGTTTGCAAGAATCAACCGCGAGAGCATAAAATGGAAAGAATATGAAAAACGTCACGAAATTTCAGATGATCCATTGCTCAAAAATGCTCGTAAGAACTTAACAAAGCTGATTCTCAAACAGCTTGTTTCCGCCAGATATGATTCTGACGGAAAAATTGCAGAACTCCCGACCCTCTTAAAATTCGGCAATGAAATCGAAAACGTTCTTGAAGAACAAGCGGATCTTGATAATGAAGTTCTTTCCCATATTCTGACCGTTTCCGATATGCTTGTTTCCATCGCGGAGGCCGCCAATAAATATCTTGGCACGACGTTTGATAATAAACTGTTGGATCATGATACGCTGGAAATGATCCACACTCAAAAAGAAATTTATCCGGATGAAATGGATATTATTTCCGATTATGTTATGAAATTTGCTCAGACGTGTGATCTTTTCTTTGAAAAGCCGGAAAACAACGATACCGATATCGGCGATCTCGGAAACATCAAAGAAAGAGTTTCCGCTCTCCCGGACTGCGCCGAAAAAATGGAAATGCAGGAACTGATCAATATCTATGGCCATTTGCTTTACGGAAAATTTTATACCGTTGCGGAAGAGAGAAAAGAAAAAACAGCCGAATTTTTTATCGGTATTCATCCGCAAGAATATACAGGACTGCAGAAAAAACTTCGTGCAATGGCCGAATTTTATCCGGAAATTCTGGACGCCGGCATTGAATCGGTTGCCCGCAGAATTAACACTTCAACCGTTCATGATATTCTGCTTCCGTTCTATCAAAACAAAAATCCGCAAAAGACTTATATTACATTGTATGAAGGAGATCATGAACTTTCTCCGGAAGCAGCAAAAGGACTTTCTAAAATTTCCGGCGAGTTTATCAATAGTGTGATAGAAAGACACCATACTTTGTTGGAAAGCAAAGACATTTCTCCTGATATGATCCGGGAAATTATTGAACAGATCAATACAGACAACATGATGAGCTCTTTTGAACAAAGTTTGCAACAGTCTTCTGAAGAACTGCAAAAACAGATTGATATATACAACCGTTTTCAGAATTTTAAATCTGTACGCAGAAAAACACTTCCTTCGGAGGACTTATCAAAACGATTGATCATCAAAAATAAAATGTATTACAGCTAATCTTATGTAAAACAACAGAATTTTTAATTTTTCCATAAAAATTAAAAATTAATACTGGACAAGAAGAAAAATATACATTATAAGTCTTTTCGTTTGATAGACATCAGCTATCGCTCAGGTAGCTCAGTCGGTAGAGCAGAGGACTGAAAATCCTCGTGTCGGCGGTTCGATCCCGTCCCTGAGCACCATTTACAATATCCCTCCGTTTTCGTGAGGGATTTTTTTGTGCTCAGCCGCGCGGACTGCGCTATGGCTTGTCCTTCCGGGGACGGGCCTCCTTTGGCATCTAGGCGCGCGGCGGGGGCTCCCGCTCCCCTGGCTTGCCAAGATGTTACAAAGATTTTGCAGACAAAAGCCTGACGTCTGTCAGCCTTTTGCTTAGCAATTCCTACTGAGCACCATTTACAATATCCCTCCGTTTTCGCGAGGGATTTTTT
>CALXRP010000007.1 GCA_944390885.1 uncultured Alphaproteobacteria bacterium | reverse complement strand
GTGACGGGTCACAGGTGACTTTATAATCGGTCGGACAACCGGCAGAAGGAGAAGCGGTACAGCATTTGCCGTAAGAACTATCCCACGGACAACGGTTTGAGGTGGCATAAAGCCGTCCCGGAGAACAGGAGTTGACATAACCTTGTTCACGACAGGCTCTCGGCCGGTCTTCTTTACAACCTTTATAATAAGGTTTGCCGTTCGGACATTGCCCGTTAACAAAAGACGGCAAAGAACAGGTTTGTGTATTATAGCCGTTATTCTTACACCAGGTAACGGCATCACATTTCAAGTAATGATCATCACGGGAACAAGTACCGACTTTAGCCTGATATTGCGGACATTCGCCGGAAGAATAATAGGTATAGCCTTTCTCCTCGCAATACTCAGTATCGGAGTTGATGTTCATATTAATATCACCCTGAACAACATCCTCATCTATACAGTCCGGCAGAAAGCAAATACCGGCTGAAGCATTGGAAGGTGGGAGGAAGACTGCGAAAGCAGCGGCGATGGAAAATACCGACACTGCAGAGTTAAGTTTCATGTGTAGCATAGTGTTATTCATTTTCGGTCTCCTCCCAGAGGCGAGCGCGCCTCGGCGAACAATTGTTGACATTGTGCCAAAGCTTACGCGTTGCTCTTTTCTTTTTCTTGAGCAGCATTGTGCCCAGAATGGTTAATAAAAATTCTTTTCTTTTTGTCGTCCTTTTTCCTTTGTCATTGCCGGGCGCTTTATTTTTTTAGTCATTGCCGGACTTGATCCGGCAATCCAAGTCAATCATACGGCCATTTGTTTATCTGGATTCTCGGGTCAAGCCCGAGAATGACAGAAAAAAGAAAGCCCGGGGATGACTTGAAAAACAAGTAGCCCGAGAATGACAAATACTTCAAAGCACCTTGTCATTCACAAATCCCGTCATAGCAACGCGGTCTTTTGAGCACAGTGTATTCAATTCGCCGCGCGCCTGCCGTGCAGGTGGATCCCCGGGTCAAGCCCGGGGATGACTTAAAAAACACAGCCCGGGGATGACTTGAAAAACACAGCCCGGGATGACTTGAAAAACAAGTAGCCCGAGAATGACAAATACTTCAAAGCACCTTGTCATTCACAAATCCCATCACAGCATTGCGGTCTCTGCGTTTCAGTATTGATAACTGATCCGGCCTCCTGCCGTGTAGGGAATCTCCGGTCTCTAAGCCGATGAAAAAACGAGACCGGAGAAAAACACTCCAAAGAATGTTTATACGTCTAACAATAACATAAAATGAGCCTATTGTCAATACTAGCTGAGGGGTATAGAATATATTTTGTATACTGCCTGCAAAATCAATGGGATAGGGAACTAAAAATTATATTCGTTTTTTCTAATATACTGTTATTTCATTATTTACTAATATTTTGAAAAACATTGTCTTTTTCTAATAAAATTACTTATGATTCACAAAAAAGCCCCGCATTCACTTAAAAATACGGGGCTTTGTCTAATTCTCAGAAAACAGTTATTCTTCTGTTTCGTTTTCCGGTTCGCTGATTTCTTCAACATCTGCTTCGTCAATATCGGCAACGCTATCGCCCAAGACTTCGCTTCCGGTTTCTTCTTCCAGTTCTTCATCGTCACCGGCATCGGCATCCAGCCAGGTTACGCTGACGACTTTTTCATTCTCGGCCGTTCTGAACAGGATAACACCCTGCGTCTTGCGGCCGGCAATACGAATGTCAGCCACCGGCATACGAATCAGCTTACCGCCATCGGTTACCATCATAATCTGGTTGTCGTCTTCAATCGGGAACGAGCTGGCAACCTCTTTATTGCGGGCAGACATCTCCATATTGGCAATACCCTGTCCGCCGCGGCCGGTTACACGATACTCGTAAGAAGATGAACGTTTGCCGTAACCTGTGGTCGTAACAGTCAGAATAAACTGTTCTTTTTCTTTCATCTCGCGATATTTTTCCGGTGTCAGAACCGTCATGGGAACGCCGGTTTCTTCCGGAGCAATCTCGCAATCGTCGCCGCGTTCGGCCTGAAGCCGTTTGGCTGCAGAAGAAATGCGCTGATATTCGTCGCGCTCTTCCGAAGTGGCATCGCTGTGATTCAAGACAGACATTGAGATGACTTCATCATTATCCGCCAATTTTATACCACGGACGCCCGTTGAGTTGCGGCCGACAAACATACGGACTTCCGTTACCGGGAAGCGGATGCATTTGCCGCTCTTGGCTGCCAACATAATATCATTGTCTTCCTGACAGATGCGAACGTTAATCAGCTTGTCGCCTTCGTCCAGTTTCATGGCAATTTTACCGTTGGACTGAACGTTTACAAAATCCATCAATGAATTGCGGCGGACATTTCCTTTGGCCGTAGCAAACATAATGGACATATCTTTGCAATCGTCCTCGTTTTCCGGCAGTTTCATAATCGTTGTGATGTTCTCGCCTTCGACCAGCGGCAGCAGATTTACAAACGGCTTGCCTTTAGATGTCGGAGAACCGAGCGGCAGTTTGTAAACCTTCATTTTATAAACCTGACCCTTTGACGAGAAGAACAGAACCGGCGTATGCGTGCTGGCAACAAACAAACGGGTTACAAAATCCTCGTCTTTGGTAGACATGCCGGATTTGCCCTTGCCGCCGCGTTTCTGTGCTTTATAGGCATTCAGCGGCACACGTTTGATATAGCCGGCCTCGGTAACGGTAACGACCATTTCTTCCCGCTGAATCAGGGATTCAACATCCTGGTCATACTCGATATCCTCAATCTTGGAGCGACGCGGGGTGGCATATTCATCGCGAATGGCAACAAACTCGTCGCGCATAATGCCGTAAAGTTTCTCCCGGCTGGCCAAAATTGAAAGGCATTCTTTAATTTCTTCACCCAAAGAGATTAATTCTTCATGAATTTTATCTCTTTCCAATCCGGTCAAGCGCTGCAGTTTCAGGTCCAAAATGGCTTTGGCCTGGTTTTCGGATAAATGATAAAAGCCGTTCTCAACCTTGCGGTCAGGCTCGTCAATCAATTTGACCAACGGCTCGACATCTCCGGCCGGCCAAGCTTTTGCCAGCAAGGCGTCTTTGGCTTCCTGCGGGTTAGGAGCATTGCGAATGAGTTCGATCACCGGATCAAGATTCTCAACGGCGATGGCCAGACCAACCAAGGTATGCGCCCGGTTGCGCGCCTGGTTCAGCTCATAAATCGTCCGGCGGCGGATGACTTCTTCACGAAAAGCGATAAAGGCCGAGATAATGTCTTTTAAGTTCATCATCATCGGACGGCCGGCGTTAATAGCCAGCATATTCATACCGAAACTGGTTTGCAGCGGCGTGAACTTGTACAGCTGGTTTAAAATGACATCAGCCTGAAAGTCGCGTTTGACCTCAATCACAACGCGGACGCCCTGACGGTCGGATTCATCACGAATCTCGGAAATACCGTCAATTTTCTTTTCTTTGACCAATTCGGCAATGCGGGCAACGAGTTGAGCCTTGTTTACCTGATACGGAATCTCGTGGACAATAATGGCTTCCTTGTCTTTGTGCAGCTCTTCTATTGTGCATTTGGCGCGCATCATCACCGAGCCGCGTCCGGTGTAATAAGCCGATTTGGCGCCGCCATAACCCAGAATCAGCCCGCCGGTCGGGAAATCAGGCCCCGGCACGATGTTAATCAGGTCATCAATCGTAATGTTCGGATTGTCAATATAAGCACAGCAGGCATCCAAAACTTCGCCCAGATTATGCGGCGGGATGTTGGTGGCCATACCGACGGCAATACCGTTGGCACCGTTGACCAGCAGGTTTGGATAACGCGCCGGCAAAACCGACGGTTCCATGACCGTTTCATCGTAGTTCGGCATAAAGTCGACGGTATCTTTGTCAATGTCTTCAATCAAGGCATGGGCGACTTTTTCCAAGCGGGCTTCGGTATAACGCATGGCTGCGGCGCTGTCACCATCCATCGAGCCGAAGTTGCCCTGCCCGTCTACCAGCGGCAAACGCATTGAAAAGTCCTGCGCCATACGAACCATCGTATCATAAATGGCGGCATCGCCGTGCGGGTGATATTTACCCATAACATCACCGACGATACGGGCCGATTTACGATACGGGCGGTTATAATCATAGCCGCTTTCGTACATTGAATAAATAATACGGCGGTGAACCGGTTTTAAACCATCGCGAACGTCCGGCAAGGCACGCGAAACAATAACGCTCATCGCATAATCAAGGTAAGAACGGCGCATTTCCTCGGAGATTTCGACCGGGGCAATGCCTTCCCTGACTTCTACGACGTTATCTATACTCTCATTATCTTCACTCAATTTATTATCCTTTACATTCATTTAAACTGTAAGGATTTTAGCATAACGTACCGTTAAAACCAGAAAAATCTCCGAGTTATACCCGCAAAAACGTTTCTACGGGCAAAAAAACGGCCTTAAAATCGATTTTGGTGATTTTGGCACCGGAATTTTGAGACCAAAAGTTAACGCCGTTTCTTTCTACGGGCAAAAAAAAAGCGCTCCATTGCGGAGCGCCCCAAAAAAGATTGTCAGCGGCTTAAAACGGAATATCGTCATCCAGATCGGCCGAAGGAGCCGCACTCGGTGTGCTGTCCCAGCCCGAAGCCCCGCCGGCCGGCGTAAAGACGGAATTGTCACCGCCCATGGTGCCGTCACCTTTGGCATCCAAAAGAACCAGGCTGCCGCTAAAATTCGGGACAATAACTTCGGTAGTATAGCGTTCCTGCCCGTTGTTGTCTTCCCATTTGCGGGTTTGGAGCTGGCCTTCGAGATAAACCTTGGAGCCTTTGTGCAGGTATCTTTCGGCAACATTAGCCAGAGCCGTGTTAAAAATAACCACGCGGTGCCATTCCGTGCGTTCTTTGCGCTCGCCGGAGTTTTTGTCTGTCCAGTTATCCGATGTTGCAATGCTCAGATTTACGATTTTTGAACCGCCGGCGGTATTGCTGACTTTAGGATCTGCGCCGAGGTTTCCGACCAAAATTACTTTATTAATACTTCCTGCCATTTTATTTTTACCTTGTTTGTTAGAAAAAGTTTTTAGTGTTTGGAATTATATATGAATTATTTGAGAAAGGAACAAAAAAATCAATAAACCTGTGTATATTCGCCGTTTTGAATCTGATAAACGCTGTAACGGACTGAATTATCCGGGTTTCCGTTGTTAAACATCATTTCTCCCCAGGCTGTATCTATTTTGTTTTTATTAACGGCATCTGCCAATTTTTCGTAGGAAAACGAATCGGCTTTTTCAACAAGAGACTCCCATAATTTTACCGCCGAATAACCATAGACCGCCAGTCCCTCCGGCTCAACCCCGAGCAGCCGCAGGCGCACTAATGTTTCGGTAAAAGCGGGATCATCTTTTAAAGACGGCAAAGCCACGACATAAGCGCCTTCCGCCAAATCGCCCAGGATTTTGTCATAAGATTCCTGAGACTGGTAGCGATTGGTGAAAATAATAAATTCATCATCTTCCTGCTTTAAGTATTTGGCAAGTTTGGCAACAGATTTCGGACGGCCGAGAATATACGCAGCCTCGGCGCCGTTGTCATAAATATCGCGGGCAAGAAAATCAAGATCATTGCCGTAATCCGCCAGGTTATACATTCGCAAGATTCCGGCAGGTGCCACTTTTTGAAACTCGCTGCGGACAATGCGTGCCACGTCTATCGTATCGCTTTGGCGACTGTCATAAATCATGGCCAAATTTTTATCGGCAAAATGCCGCTGATAAAAGGCCAGAAAATCTTGTCCCTGACGCTCGGAAAAGCCGACCATTTTTATCAACCCTTTATAATTGCTTCCGGCATTCTGGGCGCTGATTGAGATCGGAATAATTTGGAAAATCCCCGCTTTGGCATAAATCGATGCCACTTGTTGAAAGGCATTGGTGCAATATGGCCCGATTACCAGATTCATCCGATCTGCTTTAGACGTGTTTAATGACATCATCTGGGCAGTCGAAACCGCCAGACGGTCATTGCATTGGTCGTCTACCGTAATCAGGTTTATTTTTTCACCGTTAAGACCGCCGTTTTCATTAATCTCGTTAACGGCAATCCTGACGCCTTCTATTATCTCTGTTCCCAAACGACGGAATTCTCCTGCTTTCGGGGCAATGACGGCAACATTTACCGCTGCCTGCACGGCTGCCGGGCTGAAAACAAAGGCAAAAGAAAGGATTTTTAGAAGTTTCTTTATCATTATCTGCTTCTTTTTGCGTAATTTGTTCACAGTATTAACATTATTTTAATGGATTAGCAAGTAATTTATGTAACATAATTGTAACATAAAAATTGTTGTTTCCGGCGAGAAAATGTGGTATTTTGTCTATATGGAACAACAGTTAAAAACCCCGGAGGGAAAAATGGCTGATAAAAACGCAAAAATCGTCGACAAGAACATGAACGTTATGACAATGGACGAACATAAGAAAGGACTGCGTGACCGCGACGGCGGTATTGAAGAGCATATCAATAAAGATCTGGAAGAAGCCAATCAAGCTTATGCAAAAGCAAAAATCGAACGTGCCCGCCGGAGAAAAGAAGCTGCCGAACAAGCTAAAAAAAGAGAATTTTCCGAAGGTACTGCAAAAATGATTGCCGGGGATAATGAAAAAGGTGAAGTTGCTGCAATTCGTAAAGAATATGAAAAAGAAAATGCTGCTTATGAAAAAAGAAAAGAAGCTTTTAACCGTTTGGTTGAAGAAAGAAAAGCACAAAAGGCCAGAGCTTAGCCGATTTATGGAAGGAATAAAAACGGTCGTATTTTGACGGCCGTTTTTTTATACGCAACTGGCTCTTGACAAAATTTACAAAACAAGTAAACTGTTTTTGTATTATAAATTATTTAACTGAATTATTATATGGAAAGATTAGAGAAAAAAATAGCGCCGGTTTATAATAATCCGGAACAAGTTGCCAGATGTGTCGCAACCATGCTTGGTTGTTCAGAAAGAAACTGCTTTGCTGAGTTGATTCTTTCTATCGGCTGGAACGGCACCGGTTTTGCAACATCTACAGACTGGAAAATCCAAACTCCCCGCGTTCGTTGTATTCTGCCGCCGGCAGTTGTGCCACAATATCAGACTTTTGTTACAATGAAGGCCGGTATGAATATTGATTATTCCCTTCATCAGAAAGGATGGCAAATGACGCGTGATGAAAAAGATGCCGTTATCCTTTTTCCTGACGGAGAGAAAGTTTTTATTAAAAACGGCGAGGCAATTGAAGTTAAAATTCAGCCAGGATGTTCAAAATTTATCCTCTCAGACTGTGAGGTTATTGAAGAAGAATGTTCTGACAAGAGGATTTTCAAAATTATAGAAAATGATCATACTCAATACGGAAAGTATGATGAAGATGTTATTTTTCTATTGTAATGCTCAAAGCTCTTCAAAAATTTGAAGAGCTTTTTTGTTATTTTATCCAAAAATTCTATCCTATTTTTCAGATGTGGTTGACACACGCCTTTTCTTGTGCTATAGTATCTTTATTGTCGTTTTTAGGCACACCCGGCGGATGACCTGCACGGCAGGCGCGCGGCGAATTGAATACACTGTGCTCAAGAGACCGCGTTGCTCCGGCGGGATTTGTGAATGACAAGGTGCTTTGAAGTATTTGTCATTCTCGGGCTTGACCCGAGAATCCACAGGCACCGGCCTGAGCGATCGGTTGTTGGCACTGTGCCTAAGAGATCGCGATGCTATGACGGAGTTTGTGAATAACAAGGTGCTTTGAAATATGGATTGCCGGGTCAAGCCCGGCAATGACTAAAAAAATAAAGCGCCCGGGGATGACCTGCACGGCAGGCGCGCGGCGAATTGAATGCACTGTGCTCCAGAGACCGCGTTACTCCGGCGGGATTTGTGAATGACAAGGTGCTTTGAAGTATGGATCCCCGGGTCGAAGCCCGGGGATGACCTGCACGGCAGGTGCGCGGCGAGTTGAATGCACTGTGCTCCAGAGACCGCGTTACTATGACGGGGTTTGTGAATAACAAGGTGCTTTGAAATATGGATCCCCGGGTCGAAGCTCGGGGATGACGAGAAGAAAAGAATTTTTATAAGGGAGGAGACCGAAAATGAATAACACTATGCTACACATGAAACTTAACTCTGCGGTGTCAACCTTTGCCGTTGCCGCTGCTTTCGCAGTCTTCCTCCCGCCTTCCAATGCCTCTGCAGGTGTTTGCTTTCTGCCCGATTGTATGGATGATGAGGTTGTTCAGGGTGATATTAACATGAACATCAACTCCGATACTGAGTATTGTGAGAAAGAAGGATATACCTACTATTCTTCCGGTGAATGTCCGCAATATCAGGCTAAAGTCGGCACTTGTTCCCGTGATGAACATTACTTGAAATGTGATGCCGTTAAATGGTGTAAGAATAACGGCTATAATACGCAGACCTGTTCTTTGCCGTCTTTTGTTAACGGGCAATGTCCGAACGGCAAACCTTATTACAAAGGTTGTAAAGAAGACCGGCCGAGAGCCTGCCGCGAACAAGGATATGTCAACTCCTGTTCTCCGGGACGGCTTTATGCCACCTCAAACCGTTGTCCATGGGATAATTCTTACGGCAAATGCTGTACCGCTTCTCCTTCTGCCGGTTGTCCGACCGATTATAAAGTCACCTGTGACCCGTCACGCGGATCATCAGGAAGGGATACCTGCGGCTATACCTGTTATCGTTGCTGTGATGATACCTGCCCGTCAGGGACTTCTAAAAACTATACCGGTTCTTATGCCACAACAACCGAATGCGGGTCAAGATGTAACAGATGTAAATCCTGTCCGTCCGGTTCAAGTACATCTTATACCGGTTCTTATGCCGGAACAACTGAATGTAACGGCGGACAGAGCTGTTACAGATGTAACGATACCTGCCGCTCAGGACAAAAATCAGTTTCTTGTTCTTCGACTTATAAAAGGGTAAAAGTTTCAACAACCGAATGCGGAACGGGATGTTACCAGTGCCAATATAATACGGATTGTTCCGTAACATCTAAATCCTGCTCGTATGGTTGTGCATCTTACAACTCCTGCAGCAGATGTACCCGCTGTAATTCAAATCCGCCGCACAGCCACAGTTATTCTTGCCCGAGCGGATATTCGACATCTTGTTCTAACGGATACAGCAGTACATCTTATAAAAGATGTTCCTGCGGTGTACAAAGCAGTACTAAATGTTATAAATGTAACTCCGCTCCGGCGACACCGAGCTGCTCAGGAATCACACCTTATGTCGTTAACGGAAAATGCAGCGAATGTCGGACAGATAACGACTGTGTAAACAATACTTATCCAGGAACCTCAAAAACTTATGCGACAAGAGGTTTACCATGGCGTTATTTTTTCCGGTGCAATACACGTTTAGGAAAATGTGTTGAAGGATTGAGCGTCAATGATTGTAAAACAACGATAGATTCAAAAGTTGGCGGTGGAAGCAAATATAAATTTAAAGACAGCAGTACGGCTTATGTCGGAACCAGTGGAGGATGCAACTGCTTTTATTATCTTGGCGTTATGCCGAGCGGACGCCTGATCAGATGCCATGGCAGCCACAGCAGTGGGTATTCCTGCGCCGTCAAATCCTGTTCTTCTGATTCAGACTGTTCCGGATATACGATGGACGGACGTGCAACCTACTGCGGTCAGGCTTCGTCTGAGGCCGGCAATAAGAAATGGTGCGTTCCTAAAGTTAACGTTAAAGAGAACAGCTGTACCATCAGATAATTAACAGAGCACAAAAAAACTCCCGGATTTCTGAATGAGAAACCGGGAGTTTGGCTTTTAGCTACTTATTTAATTCGGACGTACAATTCGGACAGCGGGTTGCCTTGACCGGAATTTGCGTGCAGCAAAACGGACATTCTTTGGTAACCGGTTCTGCTTTGGCGGCATCTGCCTTGGCTTTTTTATCAATTTTTGCCTGCAGCCTATTAATGGCTTTGATCAAAATAAAAACGGCAAAGGCAACAATAATAAAGCTAATGACAACGTTTATAAATACGCCGATGTTTAAGGTCACGGCACCGGCCTCCCGAGCGGCATCCAAAGAAACATAAGGTGCGGGGGTTGCTCCGTTTTTTAAGACAATAAACAGGTTTGTAAAATCGACGCTGCCGAGCAACAGCCCGATCGGCGGCATAATAATGTCTTTTACCAAAGAATCGACTATTTTGCCGAAAGCTGCGCCAATAATGATACCGACGGCCATATCAATGACATTTCCGCGCATGGCGAAAGTCTTAAACTCATTTGCCAGTTTCTTAAACATTCTATTTTACTCACATTGTTTATTTTATTGTTTTTACTGTTTTATATCCTCGGACAAATCTTGTCAAGGGCACCCGGGACAGGTTATTAAACATTGGTGCTTTTGTCCTTGACTTTTGGGCAAATCTGCTCTGTATTTGTGAAAACAGCATGCTGATTAACCAAGGAGAAGAAATGAAGAAATTCCTTAAGAAGCTGCCGGCTATTTTGATTATTGCCGGCCTGGCCTGGGGAGGCTGGAAATTTTATATCAAAGACCGTTCGGCAGAAAGCGTTCCGGTTATTGCCGAGGGAGAAATTTTTGACTATGATGTTCTCAGCGAAATGGCCAAGAAACTTGCTGCGCAGCCTTATGTTGCTCCGGGAACGAATCTTCCGGAAGATGTGAAAAAACTCAATTATGACGAACACCGAGATATTCGCTTTGTCCGTAATAACGGCCCGTGGTTTGGTCAGAGGCTGCCGTTTGAGCTGCAGTTTTTTCATCTCGGATCCTTGTTTAACGTTTCGGTTCCGATTAATGAAGTTATTAACGGGCGTTCCCATCCGATTAAATATTCTCCGCAGTTTTTTGATTATGGCCGCAACAAGCTTGATACCACAAAGCTTGAGAATCTCGGTTATGCCGGTTTCAGATTGCACAGCCCGCTGAACACCGCCCGCTATTTTGACGAGCTGGTTTCTTTTTTGGGGGCCAGTTATTTCCGGGCTCTGGGCAAAGGTAATAAATACGGCCTTTCTGCCCGCGGGCTGGCTATTGACACAGCCGTTCAGACCGGTGAGGAATTTCCGATTTTTAAAGAGTTCTGGTTGGAAAAACCGACGCGAAAATCTCAATCCGTTATCGTTTATGCCCTGTTGGACAGCCCGAGCGTTGCCGGAGCCTACAGTTTTGCCATTGCTCCGGGCAAAGACACAGTTATGGAAGTTCAGGCAAAACTTTTTCCGCGTAAAGAAATCAATAAGCTCGGGATCGCCCCGCTGACATCTATGTTTTTGTTTGGCGAAAATACCAAAAACCGTTTTGACGATCACCGGCCGGAGGTTCATGACAGCGACGGGCTGCTTGTACATAACAACAACGGCGAGTGGTTGTGGCGGCCGCTGGATAACTCAAAATATCTGCGTATCTCTGCTTTTGAAGACAACGGACCGAAGGGTTTCGGCCTGATGCAGCGTGATACGGATCCGGAACATTATCAGGATTTTGAGGCAATGTACGAACTCCGTCCGAGCGCCTGGGTTGAGCCGATCAGCAACTGGGGAAAAGGCTGGGTTGAATTGGTGGAAATCCCCTCCATTCAAGAAATTCATGACAATATTGTTGCCTATTGGGTTCCTAAGAAAAAAGCCGTTCCCGGTAAAGAATATTATTTTCAATATCGTTTGATCTGGGGATCTGATATTCCGTTCGAAAAAGACAAACCGGTTGCCGTTACCGCTACGCGTACGGGGATTGGCGGCGTTTCCGGCATGTTGGAAACAGAAAAACGCAAGTTTGTTGTTGATTTTGCGCCGTCTTCTGCCGTTACCAAGGCTTTTGACAACAACGAGATCAGAATTGACGCTTCTGCCAGCGAGGGAAAAATTGTCGGCTCGCATCTGATGTTGAATCCGTTGACAAAAGGCCTGACCGCTTATGTGGACTTTAGGCCGAACGGCAAAACGTCGGAGATCAGGATCGTCTTGAAAAAAGGTACCGAAGATGTTTCTGAAGTATGGAGTTATCAATGGTTGCCGTAAAAATTCAAAGCAGCCGGGATATTATTCGCGCTTATCTGCAAAATCTCGGCTTTTCCGGAAGGCCGCTTGAAGCTGCTGAAAATGAGATATTAAAAAAATGGGAGGCCTCTGCGCAAAAGCAAGAGATTTCGGCCTTTTTGGACAAGATTATTTTGGAAAAGGCCCAAAAAGCCTTTCCCGGCAGCCGGCTGGATGATGAGCTGCTGACAGCGCAGTATAAGTTTGGCTTTTTGGTTTCTTCGTCCAAAGACAAATACCGTGATTTTAACTTTGGCGAAGAAGAAAAAACATTTTATCCCGTGGCACAGGAAAAATTGTTTGCAACAGCTCCGGAATACAGCTTTGCCGAGATGAAGCCCCAAAAAATCGAGGCTCCGCACGGTTTTATCAGCAAAATTTTTCATAAACGCAAAAAGGACTGACGATGGAAGAATATTTTCCGATTAATCCCAAAAGAATCCGCAACCGGAGGATTAAAGTTTTCGGGCTGATGTTTGTCAGCACCCTTTTGGCAACGATGAAATGGATTACGGTTATTCCGAGCGATTCAACATGGCTGACCAAAACACTGATGATTGGTTTGTTTATTTTGACCTTTGCCTGGATTGCCCTGTTTTTTTGGTCAAGCATTTTCGGTTTTATTGAGCTTTTGCGCAAAAGGAAAGTTCCCGGCGTTGTCTGGGTGCCGGAAGATACCAGGCTTCAAACCAGAACCGCACTGTTGATGCCGGTTTATAACGAATCTTCCACCGGCGTTTTTGCCAACCTGCTGGCCATGGCGGAGGAACTGCAGCAAACCGGGCAAGGCAAGGCTTATGATATTTTTGTTTTGAGCGATACGACGAATCCGAAAGTCTGGATTGAAGAAGAAAAACATTGGCTTGAAGCTCGAAAACTTATGCCGGAGGAGATAAATCTTTATTATCGCCGCCGAGCAAAAAATACGGCCAGGAAAAGCGGTAATATTGAGGATTTTTGCATCAAATGGGGCAACAGATACGACTTTATGATTGTTTTGGATGCTGACAGTCTGCTGACCGGAAAGACAATGCTGACCATGTCGCAGCTGATGGAGGCTAATCTGCATGCCGGCATTATTCAAGCCCCGCCGATGTGCATCAACAAACATTCTTTATTTGCCCGGATTCAGCAATTTGCCGGAAAAGTTTATGGCCCGATTGTTTCTGCCGGACTGGCTTATTGGCAGGTTGGCGACAGTAATTATTGGGGGCATAATGCCATTATCCGGGTTAAGGCTTTTATGGCCTGCTGCGGGCTGCCCGTGCTGAAAGGAAAGGCACCTTTCGGAGGGCATATTCTCAGCCATGACTTTGTGGAGGCCGCGCTTATCCGACGGGGCGGTTGGTCGGCCTGGCTTTTGCCTGAGCTGAAAGGAAGCTATGAAGAATGTCCGCCGTCGATGATTGATTTTGCCGTACGCGACCGCCGCTGGTGCCAGGGGAATCTGCAGCATATCAAGGTGCTGATTTCCAAAGGTCTGCACCCTGTCAGCCGGATTCATTTTATTATCGGCATTATGTCTTATTTGTCTTCGCCGATCTGGCTCTGTTTTTTGCTGGTCGGCCTGATGACGGCTCTCGGCCGCGAGATTTTTCCGCCGATTTATTTTCCGCAATCGTACACCCTTTTCCCGACCTGGCCGATTTTTGACAAGATCGGAACAATCGCTTTGTTTATCTTGTCGATGTTTATGCTGATTTTTCCCAAGTTCCTCGGGTTGATTGTTTATCTTTTGCAAAACAAAGACAAAAAGCTTATCGGAGGACGGCTGGGCGCAATAAAGAGTGTTTTTTCGGAAATTGTTATCAGCGCGCTGTTTGCCCCGATTATGATGATGTTTCAGAGCAAGTTTGTTTTTGACATTCTGACCGGAAACGCCGTGAGCTGGAATACGCAAAACCGTGATGAAACGGGAACGTCTTTTGCGGAGGCTTTCCGCCGTCATATCTGGCATACGGTGCTTGGGATTGTTACGACGATTGTCGTCTGGTATCATGCGCATGATCTGTTTTGGTGGATGCTGCCGATCACGGTCGGTTTAATGCTGTCTATTCCGATTTCCATGATTTCATCTTATGAAAAAGCCGGAAGATGGGCTGCAAAGCATAAATTCTTTATTATTCCCGAAGAGGCAAAGCTGCCGGAAATTTTGCAGAAAGCAATTAAAGCTAAAGAAATTCTGGCAGAAAAAACTCAGCGTCCTTATCAGGGGGCGGAATTGCTGGCTACCGATGCCGTTATGAACAATTTGCATTTGATGATGCTGGAAACCAACGGTCCGGCACCGGAAATTAAGGCTTCGGATTTGGAAAGAGCCCAGATTAAGCTTGAGAATTTTATCAATCACGGCCTAGAAGCTGATTTTACCAGAGAAGAAGAAATCGCGTTGCTTTATAGTCCGCAAATTCTGAAAGATGCTTTGCTGGCCAAGCGTCTGCAGCTCAACGGGCAGTAAAATTTTGAGATATATTGTCATAAAAAAAAAGGAGCTTGAAGAAGCTCCTTTTTCCGATATGCCGATTTCTCGGAAGTTCATTCTTAACGCACAAATCCGGGAACGGATTTGATAAATCCGTTCTCTCTGATGCAGTCCTTATGCCCCGTGGCCGGAGCAACAACGTCCATTCTGCCCTCAATCTGAGCTCTGCCCAGAACAAGCGCGGAAACGATATAAATCGTTCCATCTTTTGGGGCAGGAAGATTCTCTACCGCACCAAAGCTCTGGGTTGCAATGCCATTGGCATCGAACTCAGATGTCTTTGCACTTACTCTGGCAATAACGCCGGAGGGCTCAAAAACCCGTCCGTCGTTAAGCAAGATAGCGTGCGGTGTGCAGTTTACGAACTCTACGCAAGATATATTTTTTGTCATATCTTTTATATATTTATAAAACTGCAGAAGTGTTTTTTCAGATATTTGTAAAATTGTTTATGTTCAAACCTTCTTTTAAAATCCCAATGTTACTGTACTTCACATTTTAACGGGCTCGTCTGCGTTGACTACTTTTCCGGCTTTACTGATAAATTCTGATACAAACAGCGCTAAAAATGCCTTTCTTCAGTTTTGTTAATAATATACAATGTAATTTAATTACATTTTTGATATTATCACAAAATACAGCTTGCTTCAACCTTTTTTTTCGAAATTTTATTTCATTTTGTCCAGCGAGTATCAAACATTATAAAATTATGAGGTGAAGAAATTTTTTAAAGCCTCTTTTATCGGAATATCGGCCGGCGCGAAAGTATAATCGTCAATTTCGCTCAAATCTATCCATTTGACTTGTTCATGATCGACATGCGACGGAATTTTCCGGTCTTTCATTGTGGCAAAATAAGCATTTAAGCGAATGGCGCCGTTTTCGTATTCATATACCGAGGTCATAAAAAAATCGCCGACTTCAATTTCTTTGTCCAGTTCCTCTTTGATTTCTCTTTTTAAGCATTCGGGCAGCGTCTCGCCCTCTTCCAATTTGCCGCCCGGAAACTCCCATAAATATTCCTGGTTTTTGCCGTGCCGCCGTTGAGCTATCAACAATTTTTTATTGCAAATGATAATCCCGGCTGATACATCTTTCATCTTTATTCTCCTTTGAGGCGGATTTTAACTTAAGAACTGAGGATTAGCAAGATAAGTTATTGAAAAAATTTTTTTATCTTGTAGATTAAGAGATCAGAAACAAGGATTGTGCCATGAATAGTATGCTTGAACATTTTAAATCGTTGGAAAAAATCGTTTCTCCGCTGACGGCTTTCTTTTTCGGAACAGTGCTAACCTGTTGCGCTTACGGGCTTTTGAGTTCGACGT
Organism: uncultured Alphaproteobacteria bacterium; assembly: GCA_944390885.1. Taxonomy (GTDB): domain Bacteria; phylum Pseudomonadota; class Alphaproteobacteria; order RF32; family CAG-239; genus MGBC133411. Next base: position 61,195 of record CALXRP010000007.1, on the reverse strand, counting down.
TGGCTCTTCGCCTGGCCGAAAACAGCAATAACACTTTTGCCGCCGGTATTATTCTGGCAATGTATTATACCGGATATATTGCGGCTTCGGTCACCTCTTATCACATCATTAATAAGGTCGGACATATTCGGGCTTTTTCAACCTATATTTCTCTTTTTTCCGGGATTGTCCTTTTGCACTTTTTTTCACAGAATTTATATTTCTGGGGCGCATTGCGCTTTTTGGAAGGTTATTGCATCGGTTCGGCTTTTATGTGTCTGGAAAGCTGGCTTAACGCCCGGGCAACAAATGCCAACCGCGGGATGATTATGTCTTTATATATGATCAGCTCTTACCTTGGCGCCAGTTCCGGACAGCTGCTTTTGAATATCCCCGATCCGAGCGGCGTGGCAATTTATATTACCGTTTCCGTCCTGCTTTCGGTTGCCCTGGTACCGATTTCACTGACCGCCCTGCCAACCCCTGCAATCACCGTACATAAAAACATGTCGCTGATTGCCCTTTATAAAAAAACGCCGGTCGGGGTTATCGGTTGTTTGACCAGCGGCGTTTTTGTCGGGGCTTTTTATATTCTCGGCGCGATTTATGCTCACCAAATGAAACTTTCTTTGGAAGACACATCTTTATTTATGTTTTTCGGTGTGTTCGGCGGTATGGCTATCCAACTCCCTATCGGCAAACTTTCGGATTATTTTGACCGGCGGCTGGTTATGCTGTTTGTTGGCGGTTTTTTGTTTTTGGTTGTGCCCTGGGTACATTTTTTTATCAACTCCGGAACAGTTCCTTTAATTGTCGGCGCTTTGCTCACGGGCTTTGGAACTTTTGTGCTTTATCCGATCTCAGTTTCGCACGTTAATGATATGATTGCCGATGATGAGCGGGTGGAAGCCAGCGGCATGCTGATTTTGCTGCAGAGTGTCGGCATGATTTTCGGTCCGATTATCATTTCTTTCTTTATGCAGGAATGGGGACCTATAAGCTTTGTCGGCGCTTATGCCGTGACTGCCGGAATTTTTGTTGTCTTCTGCCTAAAACACATTATGTTGCGGGAAATCAACTATGTCAGCCCGTCGCCGACTTATCCCATTCCCTTGGATACCACCCGTATTTTTCATAAAATTTCTGAAGACGATTCGTTGATGGATAAAGCAAAAGAGCTTATTTCTCCGCAAGAGAAAAAGCTTTAGCCTTGATTATCATGTTGTTTTCCGCTGAAATATTTTCTTGACTTTTGAAACCAGCTTATTAGACTGTTTAGCCTATAAGTTATTATTGTATCATTTAAATTTTTATAATATGAACACACAGGATAAAATTATTTATTTGCAAAAGCGGTTTGATATTGATGAGGAAACTGCCAGGCACAAGGTCGATATTATGAGTAGTTATGATGCTCTGATGACCAATACTTCTCTTGATCTTATTTCTTTGGCCAGACGGATCAGACCATTGGTCAGAGTTGATAAAAACGGAAAAGTATGTTATTTCGGCGGACCTGATGAAAATCCGGGTTCGGAATTATATTGGGCTGAGCCGGTGGACATTATTGAAGCATCTTTTAATTATGCTCCCGTTCCGGTTGCTTTGGATATTTACGGTTTATGCAAGGTATTGGAAATTACGACATATCATCGTTCCAGTTGCAGGCCTTTTCCTAATCCGACAGCAGAAGAAGTTTTGAGGCAAATGCCGATAGAATTGGCCGATAAGGTTGTGGGATTTGAGATTTTTATTCCTTATGATAAGATTGCCGAATCTTATGACGAGATTCTAAAACTTAATCGTTTTCAAACAATCTTTTATGCAGGAAAACTGCCGGCTCACATTGCACAACAGACTATTATTGCCGGAGGAAAACTTTATTAAAAAAAAGGCTCTGATGATTTTGCATCTATCAGAGCCTTTTTTTATCTCTCCCGTTTTATTGCATTAATATTGCGGATATAAGCGATGTCGCTTTCAAGACGTTCAAGGGGTACCGGAAGTTTGCGCCGCCAGTTCGGACATTCGCGGAAAGTACCCGGCAGGTTCTGCATTTTTTCAACATGCAGAATGTTTTCCAATTCCGCCAGAAAGACTTTTGACGCACTGCGCGAAACAAAACGGTGCACGGCTTCTTCAATTCCTTCCGGGTAGGCCTCGCCGTAAATGTAATTGTTTTTGCGCAGGTTGTCTTCCGGCCAGACACCGTTGCTGTCTAATGCAAACAGCAATTTCCAACGATCCAGCTCGCGGGCATGATAATCTCTGGCTTTGGTTTCTTCATCCGGTACAATTCCGACACGGAAGCGTTCTTCAATATCATAGCCGAACCACCACATCCTGAGCGGCGGCATATCATGCGTTCCGACCGAGGCAAAGGCATTTTCCGGATAAGACGACGGCGCTTTGAAGTCACCGACGCCGCATTCGCGTTCTTCCCACAATACCGTTAAGGATTTGATGTTTTTGCTTTCTATCGCCTCAATAAAGCCTTCCGGAACATTGCCGATGCTCTCTCCGACCACAACGCAGCGGTTTAAGTAACTTTCTATTGCCAGAATGTTCATCATATCGGCAAAGTTATACATAATATAGGTGCCCATATCTTCATTATTCGGCACAATGTACAGCCTCATCAGGCACATAACGTGGTCTACCCGGATGGCTCCGGCACCGTGCATATTGGCCCGCAGGATTTTGATAAAAGGCTCATAACCCTGCTCTTTTAAGGTATAAGGATTGAACGCGCCCAAGCCCCATTTCTGCCCCTGAACAAACAAAGCATCAGGCGGCGCACCGGCTCCGGCATCTTTGACATAAGCCTCATAATTGCTCCAGAGTTCGGCGCTGTCTTGTCCGACACCGACAGCGAGATCGCGATACAAGCCGACTTTCAAACCGGCATCTTTGACCGCTTTGGCAACTTCATCATACTGGCGGGCAGCCTCAAACTGCAGATATTTGAAAAAGCCGACGCGTTTCTCGTGCTCTTTGGCAAATTCTTTAACGGCCAGAGAATTCGGGTTGCGTAATTTTTCATCCCAGGCTTTCCATCCGCCCCAGACCGTTTTGGTCTTTTCTTCGTACAAAGCCTGATATACGGCCAGGCGCTCCAATTCCGTTCCCTGCTCTTTGCAAAAGGTTTTGAACTCCGCCATTCTTGCCGATTTTTTGTCTTTTAACAAACGGTCATACATTTTTTCCAGCAAGCGGATTTTCAAATTATAAACACCAGGGTAATCTATCAGCTCGGCATTGCGCAGGCCGGCGATTTCACCCTGCAGGACGGCAATATCTTCCGGGTTAAACTCGGGAACCTGCTCAATGTCAATGTATATCGGGTTTAAGAACAAACGGCTGATTGCACAATACGGGCTGCAATTCTCCGGGTAATCATGCGATAAAACGTTCAGCGGGTTCAGACCGATGATGTCTGCACCGGCGCGGGAAGCAATCCAGACCAGATTTTTTAAATCGGTAAAGTCGCCGACACCCCAGTTGCGCTCGCTTCTGATCGAATACAGCTGAACGGCAAACCCCCAGAGTTTGTTTTTTTCCAAAGCCTCGTTATGATAACAATGCTGCGGGGCAACGGCCAGGGTTGTTTTGTATTTTTTGCCGCCGAGGCTGACTTCGGCATCGTAATACCCAACCTCCAAATCGGCTTTTAACAGCAATTCCAGACGGCTGTATACCGTTTTGCCGATTTCTCTTTCTTCTCCGGTGATGACAACATCCAGCGGAATGGAAAACTCGCTTTCAGTATTTTGGTATTTTAAGTTAATCCGGGCATTATCTATGCTTGTCGGAACCGGAACGACAATATCCAGCCTGATGCTGCCCTGCTCGCAGACATATATATTTTCTAGAGCTTTTTGCCAGCGTTTGCGTCCGATTTTTTCCAAAGAGGCATTGATTTCGGCATCGCTGCCGGCCTTATATCCGAAACTCTCGGCAAAAAAGCGGATGACGCTCTCGGGAGGGTAATAGTCTTTTTTGCAAATGCCCGCGTCGCTAAATTTGGTCAGAATCCCCAATTTGTCAGCCAGCTGTTGAAGATTGTCCTGCATGATCCCTCCTATTTTTTGATTTCAAAAAGCAATACGCTCCAGGCCGGAACGGTGATAACTTTTTTGGATTTAATGTCTGTCCGGGCATTAAATTTGTCTGAGCTGTCGAGCAGAAGCTGCCATTTCAGCTTGTTGTCCAAATTAGGCAGTTTCCATTCTATCTCCGATGAGCCGGCGTTTAAGATACAGAAAATGTAACTTGTTCCGTCATAAATGCTGTAAGCCAGAAAACGGCGGTCAGGCATCTGCCAGTCGGCAACCGAAAATTCTTCTCCCTTTTCGGTATACCAGGTCAGGTCTTTGATTTTGCTGCCGTCTACCGGTTCGCCTTTAAAGAATTTGCGGCGCAGGAAAATACTCAGGCGGCGGCGCAGCTTTATCAGCCGGCGGGTGAATTTGGCAAGCTCTTTGCCGCGTTTGCTTATCCCCTCCCAGGTTATCCAGGTGATGGCATTGTCCTGGCAATAGGGGTTATTGTTTCCCATCTGGGTATGGGCAAATTCATCACCGGCAACCATCATCGGCGTGCCAAAGGACAAAAGCAGTGTTGCCAACATGGCTTTGGCTCTGGCATAGCGGTTTGCCCGAATAGTCTGGTTGGCGGTTTCGCCCTCCTGCCCGGAATTCCAGCTCCAGTTGGAATCCGTTCCGTCGCGGTTATCTTCTCCATTGGCTTCGTTGTGCTTATGATTATAGCTGACCAAGTCACGCAGGCAGAAACCATCATGTGCGGTTATAAAATTGACGCTGCTCCAGATATCGCGGTTATTATGACTAAAGACATCACTTGAACCTGCAAGCCGGCTGGCCAGCTCGCCAATCTGATATTTGTCGCCTTTCCAGAAACGGCGGATGACATCGCGGTATTTGTCATTCCATTCCGCCCAGCCCGGAGGAAATGCTCCGACCTGATAACCGCCGATACCGACATCCCACGGTTCGGCAATCAATTTGACTTTTTTCAAAACGGGATCCTGCGCGACGGCATATAAAAATCCGCAATGCGAACTTACCGTCGTTTTATAGCGGCAGAGTGTCGGCGCAAGATCAAAGCGGAAACCGTCAACGTGAAACTCCTCTACCCAATAGCGGAGGGAATCCATAACCAGTTTCAACACTTGCGGGTTCTGAATATTAAACGAAGCCCCGCAGCCAGTGCTGTCATAATAGTAACGTTTGTTTTCCTGCTGCAGCGTATAATAACTGGCATTATCAATACCGCGATAGCACAAAGTCGGCCCAAGCTGGTTGCCCTCGCCGGTATGATTAAACACCACATCCATCAGAACTTCAATGCCGTTTTGGTGCAGCGTTTTGACCAGCTGCTTAATCTCGTTCAGATTATGAGAGTAAAGATATGTTTGTTCCGGCGCAAAAAAGCTATAGCTCTCGTAGCCCCAGTAATTGTCTTTGATATAGCCTTTTTTATGCCGATTGCCAAAGAAAGCGTGCAACGGCAAAAATTCTACCGCCGTAATTCCCAGCCATTTCAAATAGCTGATGACAACATTCTCGGTCATCCCGGCAAAAGTGCCACGCTTTTTATCCGGGATTTGCGGGTGCAGTTTGGTATAGCCTTTTAAATGCGTTTCATAAATTACCGAGGTTTCAAATTTATGGTTCGGCGGAGTATCATCCTCCCAGTCGAAGTCGTCTTGCGTTACTACGGATTTCGGCACATAAGGCGCGCTGTCGAGCGGGCTGAAAGACAAGTCTTTTTGCGGGCTGTCAACGTCATAACCGAAGATGGCCTTATTCCAGATTAATTTTCCGGTCAGGCGGCGGCCGTAAGGGTCGATCAACAATTTGTTCGGATTAAAACGGTGTCCTTCCAATGGTTTGTACGGCCCGTAAACACGATAGCCATAAACCTGTCCCGGTTTGATGCCCGGAAGATAAATATGCCAGATATTATTGTCATTTTCCAAAATGGCAAAGCGGGCGGTTTCCTCCGTTCCGGCATCATTAAAAAGGCAGAGTTCCACCTTTTCGGCATTGGCTGAAAACAGGGAAAAACTCACCCCTTCGCCGTCATAATGCGCGCCTAAAGGATAGGGGCTGCCGTCGCGGGGATGAATTTTTACCATTATGTTTTCTCCTTTCGGATAAGATTATTCTCTTATCGGTTTGATAACGATTGTCGACAAGGCCGGCAGCACGACTTCAATCGAATATTCTTTGCCGTTGGCCGGAATGTCGCTCGCCTGCATAAAGCCCTCGTTCTTGACGCCGCTGCCCCAGTAATTGACATCGTCGCTGTTAAAGATTTCCTGATATTTTATCCGCTCATGGACACCGACGCGGAAATCATGCCGGACAACCGGCGTGAAGTTGCAGATAACGATCATATAGTCGCCGGGCGTTGAGCCTTTGCGCATATAAGAAATTACACTGTCGTCGGCATTGCTGTGATCAATCCACTCAAAACCGCGATAGTCAAAATCAACCTCATAAAAGGCCGGATTGCCTTTGTACATATAGTTCAAATCGCGGACGCAATTTTGCATTCCCTTATACATCGGATATTGCAGCAGATGCCACCGCAGGCTCTCTTCCGAGTTCCATTCCCAATCCTGGCCAAACTCGCAACCCATAAACAAAAGCTTTTTACCCGGGTGGGTATACATAAAGCCGTAATATGCTCTCAGGTTGGCAAACTTCTGCCATTCATCACCCGGCATTTTGGACAACATAGAACCTTTGCCGTGAACAACCTCGTCATGCGAAATCGGCAGGATGAAATTTTCATTAAAGGCATAAAGCAGACCAAATGTCAGCATTCCGTGGTGGAACCTTCTATATATCGGGTCTTTGCTCATATATTTCAAGGTATCGTTCATCCAGCCCATATTCCATTTGTATCCGAAACCGAGACCGCCCATTGTTGTCGGGCGGGAAACCATCGGCCAGGCAGTGGACTCTTCGGCGCAGGTAAACGCCCCTTTGTTCTGACCATAAACCAACTCGTTCATCCGGCGCAGGAAAGAGATGGCTTCTAGGTTCTCGTTGCCGCCGTAAATGTTGGGAATCCATTCGCCGTTTTTACGGGAATAATCCAGATACAGCATTGAGGCAACGGCATCAACGCGCAGTCCGTCGATATGAAATTCCTTGAGCCAGTACAACGCGCTTGCGCACAAGAAGTTGCAAACTTCTGTCCGGCCGTAGTTATAAATTTTTGTTCCCCAGTCGGAATGTTCGCCTTTGCGCGGGTCGGCGTGTTCATACAAATGCGTGCCGTCAAACTCGTTTAATCCGTGGCCGTCTTTCGGAAAATGCGCCGGAACCCAGTCCATAATTACGGCAATGTTTGCCTCGTGGAATTTATCAATCAAATAACGCAGGTCGTCCGGTGTGCCGAAACGGCTGGTCGGCGAAAACATTCCGACAACCTGATAGCCCCAGGAAGAATCCAACGGATGCTCCGTCAACGGCATAAACTCGACATGGGTAAAGCCCATATTGCTGACATAGGGCACCAAAGTATCCGCCAATTCGCGGTAGGTCAAAAATTCGTTGCCGTCTTTGCGGCGCCATGAACCGAGGTGAACCTCGTAAATTGACATCGGCTTGTCAAAACTGTTGTGCTCTTCGCGATAGTTCATCCAGCCGTCATCATTCCAATGATACTTTGACTCATAAACAACCGAAGCGGTATTCGGGCGTTTTTCAGACCAGAAAGCTACCGGATCAGATTTGACCAGAATATAGTCTTCCTGCGTTTTGACCTCGTATTTATAAAGCTCGCCTTCTTTGAGGCCGGGGATAAAAATATCCCAGACGCCGCAGGTCGGATGTTTACGCATAACATGGGCACGGCCGTCCCAATTGTTAAAACCGCCGACAACGCTGACACGCTTGGCGTTCGGTGCCCAGACAGCGAATCCGACACCTTTGACGCCGTCCATTTCCATGACATGGGCGCCGAGTTTTTTATACATTTCGAGGTGGTTGCCTTCTGCCAGAAGATAGACGTCAATATCGCCTAAAACAGAAGGGAATCTGTATTCATCTTCTTTGAGGTAAAACTGTCCGAGGTCGTTTTCAATACGAAAGCGATATGGAAAATTATCAACAGCTCCGACATTGATTTGGAAAAATCCGCGATCATCAAGTTTGGTTAAAAATCCGAGCGAGGAATCATCATATTTGAGCAGTTCAACCGACTTGGCATGCGGCTGATATGTGCGGATAAAAACCTCTTTGCTGCCCTTGTCTTTGTGGATGCCCAAAACGGCAAAAACATTGCCGTGATTGCCGGTTATAACCGCTTCCATTTCTTCTTTAGATAATAAATTTTCCATAAATATACCTCGTATAAAATACTAAAAAATCAGATTAAAAAACCTTCAGATTTATCTATAAAATTTATTGATTATTTTTGCAACAATTTTAATGCAGAAATTAAGTTTATTTTGCAAATTTAACAAATTCAAACTTTTAGATATTGACGTATAAAATTTTACGTATATATTAATTGGTGATTGGTAAAAAATTTAATTTTTCAGGAGTTATATTATGGCAAATAATTATAATGAAAATGCAATCAGAGAAGCTGCTTACTACATCTGGCAAAATTCCGGATGCCCGTCCGGTATGGAAAGCCAGCACTGGGCTATGGCTATTGAGCAGTTGTATCATACAAACAGCAAAAGCTCTTGCTCTTCCAGCAAAAAATGCTCTTCTTCGTCTTGCAAAAAAACTTCTTCCGCAAGCTCGAAAAAAAGCAGCAGCTCTTCTTCTAAAAAGACTTCAAAATAGTTTTTCTTAGAGGCAAAATTGTTTGGTAAAAATGTCCGGTTATATCCCGGGCATTTTTATTTCCTCCGCTCTGAATTCATCCTTTATTTTTCTTTCTTTTTTTGTATGAAATTATTTTTTATTGTTACTTTTTGAGTGCCAAAAATACTTTCTTACTTTTGCTTGACCAAAAGTAAGCAAAAGTCAAGCCCAACCTCATTTTCTAAGCTTTTAGCCCAAAGTTAAAGTCGCTACGCTCCAATGCTCTGCACTTCATTATCACCTCTTTGGGCCAAAAGCTAAGAAATCATTCGGTAATCGGGCTGGTTAACCCACCCCGGCCCTCCCTTTCAAGTGAGGGGGGAATTGTTTTTAAGCACTGTCATTGCCGGGCTTTCTTTTCTAATGTTATTGCCGGACTTTCTTTTCTTTTGTCATTGCCGGGTTTAACCCGGCAATCCACGTTAATAAATTGGCTTTATTGTTGATCTGGATCCCCGGGTCGAAGCCCGGGGATGACCTGCACGGCAGGCGCGCGGCGGGTTGATGTCATTGTGCCCCGTACCCCGCGTTGCTCCGACATTTTCTGTGAAGGGCTTTGTGCTTTGAAGGAATGACAATAAAAAAACACGCCCCGGCAATGACATAAGGAAAATGATTGCAAAAAATATTACTGCCAAGGATAGTTTTTGGCGTCGATGAGTTTTATTTCCAAGACTTTATCCAGGAATGAAAACAAATATACATATTCTTCCATTCTTATGCGGAAATAATCATAAACGAATCTGAAAAATTTGTAAGCGGATTTTACTTAAAAAACTTTTGAGAATCAGATTTTCCGGGCAGAGATAATCCAGCCGAAAACAGGGTTATCCCCCTCATAACGTAAAATTTCTTCTTTGACTTTTTCAAGACGGAATCCGTTTTTCTGCAGAACATGCGTTATATATCCCCAACTATGGACAAAGCGTCCGCTGGCATGCAGAAAATAATCACGTTCGTTTATCCGATTTTGCGATAACGAAAAAATTGTCCGACCGCCTTTTTTTAATGCCTGATTTATTTTGGCAAAGAGGGAATCCAAACTTCCGAAATAAATAAAAACATCTGCCGCGGTTATCAGATCCAGGCAAGATATTTTATCATTCAAAAAATGCAGGAGATCACCGCAAAATAATTTGGAATAAATGTTTTTCTGTTGGGCTTTTTTTAACATTTCGGCAGATAAATCCACGCCGTAAATATGCCCCTTTCCGACATAATCGGCCAAATATTTTCCGACCAAACCTGTTCCGCAGCCAAGGTCAAGAATCTCCAGGTTCCGAAAAAAATTCCAACCGTAAAAGCGCTTTAAAAATCCATTGATATATTCCGGAACACGGTAATCTAAATTTTGCAGAGCTTCTTCAAAAGAATCTGCAAAAAAGTCAAAAACTTTTTGCACATAAAACGTATCGGAAACTTTTGCGGAAACATCGTTCTTTAATGCAGACACGGCATATCTCACAATCGGATTTTCAGGAAAAGAATCCAACCATCGTTCGGCATAGGGCATTACTTTTTCCATGCCGGTTTCCATGCTGATTTCATACAGCGAATATGCGTAGTTTATATGTTGGGAATCTTCTCCGCCACTGGCTTTGACTGCCTGTAGCCCATAAGTGAGTGCGTTATCATAATCGCCCGTTTTTTCAGCGCACTGCCCCATATAATTCAAGGCCCAAAAACTCTCAGGCCGCAGCGCCAATACACGCTCCAGATAGCGTTTGGAATCCGCATATCTTTTTTGTTCAAAATATATGGAGCCGACGGTAAGCAGCGTATCGACATTATCGGGATTTGCACGCAATATCCGGCTTGCCCTGGACAAAGCGGCAGCATATCGCTTGCAGGCAAAATCAACATTCAGCAGGTTCATATTGACCATTTCGGAGTTCGGAACAAGCGTCCAGGCATTGCGATAGTAGCTTTCGGCTTTTTCATAATCTCCGAGCATAAAATAAGCACTGCCGCAATCGCACAATAAATCGGCGTTGTTCGGCGCATTTTTCAGGCCGCTCAGGGCATAATGAATCGTACGAGGATAATCTCCGCCGCGATAAGCTTCCAGAGCCAGGGCATGATAATCTTTTTGATCCGTATTTTCCATGTTTATTTCTTCTTTCGGATTTTTTATTATATCTCAATTCCGGTTAATACTTAATTAATCATGACACAGATCAAGCTGCCTTTTGAGCTTTTCCAATCGTCCGATCCATTCCCAGGTATTTTTAAAATCTTTATATTCCGCCTGTTCCAACTCTTCTGCCACACGACTGCCGGCCAGAGGAAATGTCGGACAGATATCAGAGTTGTCCGCGGCGCATGAGCTCAAGCAGAGCACTACGCTCCAGATTAGGTTCCGATGAGATTTTACGATATTGTGCCGATACATATTTCACCACCTCTATTTCTTTTGTTACGATTTGAACACGGCAATGACTGCGGCCGAGAAAATAACTCAAAAGGCATAATGCCGCTATGCCGGATATTCCGAACAACCGCCCTTTCATATTCCCGCTCCTAATAACAAAGAAAATGCCCGGGCTACGCTTTCCGCATGCTGCGGATATAATAACGACACCGCTGCAAGGGTTAAGACGGCGGCCAAAAGCATCAGCCGCCGAATATTTTTTGTTTTTTTCATTTTTTGCCCTTTATTTTATTTTCACGAAAAATCAGATCCAGTTTGACTTCAATTTTGGTCAGAATTTTATTCTGCTCGTTAATTGACGTGGTTAAATTTTCCAAACGGATATCCTGTTTATCAAAATTTTTTTCCACTTTATCGACTCTGGTTTCAATGCTTCCCTGCCAGCGTCCGATGCGGATGAAATTGACCACAACACCGCATAGCGCTGCCAATCCGGCTACTAACCCCCAATCCATGCTTTTTCTCCTAAAAAAGCGGGCTATACGCCCGCTTCTCCTTCATTGTTTTCGGAAGTTTCTTCCGGCTTGGGATAGGTATCTTTTACTTCTTTGCGTGCCAGATAGAATCCGGACGTTTTTGCCTCTTCTCCAAACAAACCGGCATCAATATCGTGATAAAGTTTATCAAGCTGTTCCGTTACGCCGGGATAAGCCTGACGGCGTTCTTCCGCGTAATCATAAGGCTTTTCCGGTTCCTCACCCTTGAAATACATTTTTCCGTTCCAGGCGGTTATGACTTCTCTTTCCGTTGACTGTATCGAATCCAAAACCAGACCGCAGGCAAAAGCTCCGTCCCGTACGGCTTCGGCATCACTGCCGGAAAGTTTGATTTCATTATTAATTAATCCGATATAAATCATTGTTTTTCTCCTTCTGCATAAATAAATCCCGAATTTGCCATTGTTGCCGTTGCTCCGGCGGCGATTGTATATATTTGAGCAATTTCACCTTTTTTTATCGGAAACATCAGTCCCCGATTGGCTCCGTTATTATTACCGCAAGTGGCTTTATAATCACCGCCAATCAGCAAATCTACATCAACGTTTGCCGCTGAAGCTATTTTTATGTAGCCGTTTGCCGGTGCCGTAAAATTTTGTTTTGTATTTGTCACCGTATTATTGAATATTGACCAAATGTATCTTGCTCCCGGCATTCCCAGCCCAGAGATCAGACTTTGCCCGGCCGACGACAAATTGGCGGCATCCGAATCTGTTTTGTCATTCAGGGCTTCCAACACTTGCCCCGGATCATAATCTACTTGTTCCGACATTAGTTTTCTCCTTCATCATAAATAAATCTAAACAACACGGTTGCTGAAACCTGGGCGTAATCGACATAAAAATTTTCGCCTTTTTTTACGGGAATATATACGCCGATATATTGGGCGCCGCTCGTTGCCGTTCCTTGCGAGTAAAAAGAATCATTGCCGATTGATAAGTTTCCTGCCGCGGTCGAAAATTGTCCGCCCCAGGCTGCCCAGCCGTTTGCAGGTGCCGTATAAGTGCTTCCGGTTGCTCCCAATGTCAGATTTATGTATCTTCCGCTTGGTTTACCAAGACCGCAAATTGTGCTTTTTCCCGATACGGAAAGATTGTTCAGATCAATATCCAGCTTTTCGCTCAACGCTTCCGTGATTTGTCCGGCATCTATGAGAGTATCGTCCTTTATCATATTGCCGACAAAGAAGTACAGATACATCTCTACAGCCCTCTGCTGGACCGGTGCTTCGTCCTGATACACAGAAGAACTGAGAGATGCATTAAAAGACCAATCGCGCATACGGTTTACAGTTGTCGAGCCACTCCACATCGCCCCTCCGTATGAGGAATTAACCTTTAAGGCACCTGTCATAGCAGCTTCCGAAATATCTCTGGCGACACTTCCCGTAATGTTTGGCAAGGTTTCCGGTATATAAGTTCCAACGTTGCTCCGGCAGCCGACGAATCCCCATTTTGTTCGGGGCAGCTTGAAACGTTCGGTTTCCGTGTCCAGAATATAATACCATGCTACACCGGTGCTCTCATATAAAGCCTCAACATTCTCCGCTTGTTCCGGTGTGCAGATTTTATAGCCTTTCGGTGTTCTTTTATAAGTAATTGTAATATCGCCGACGGTATCCGCGGTTTCTGCCGATGATGTATCAGCATATTGAGCGGCCAATTCATTATAAGCGGCAAAATATACGCCGCCGTCTTGCCAACTGAAAGTATCCGCCCGCAGCCAGCTTGCCGATTCAGGCTTATGATCAAACCAGGCCGGTTGAAAAAGCTCATAGCCGACATTTGCGTTTTCAGCAGAGAGTTTGGCTTCTCCCGCCCAATATTCCGAGCTGCCTTCCGGTTGTTCTTCAATTGTCCCGATTGCCCATTTTCTGGCTGTTTCTACAAAACCGGCCGCTGTCTCCGCTGAAGCGGAGGCGTCTGACGCGCTGCTTTCTGCTTGGGTGGCAGATGACAAAGCCGAAGCTGATAAATTCTGAGCTTCCTCCGCACTGGCGGCCGCATTTCCGGCAGCGTTTTCGGCTTCGGAAACAACTGCTTCAAGCTGCGGCTTTACTGTCTCATCGGCGTAATGCTGCAGCGCCGGTTCGGCCGTGTTTTCAACATATGTATTTATTTTTTCTTTTACCATTTCTATATCTTCGGCAGTTTTTTCGGAAATCTGCGCCAAACTTTCAGCCGTCTGTTCGGAAATGTCCTGCTTTTTCTGTCCGGTGTATTCATTCAATTCCGGTTTGGCATGATTATTGACATAAGCCTGAATTTCTTCCTCTCCCGATTTGATATAAAAAAGAGGTACGTCAATATCCAACTGTACCTCTTCCTGAAACAAGACTTCAATCTTTTGTCCGGTCCCGTTAAAAACGGTAACTCCGGCCTCTTCATTTATTATACTCATACTATCACTCCGTTACATCCTGAGTTATGCGAAAAACCGCAACTTTGTTTACGTCTCCGGGATATACCGTATGGATATCGCCGGTTTTTAACTTTATCTGGATATCGGTTTTGTAATCACCGGGTGTGATATTGGTATCGGCAGGCAAAAGCTTTAGCCGCACCTTGCCGCCGGAAACGTCAAAAATCTCACCAGACTTGGTAAACAAAATTTTTTCTTCATTATTTCTGACCGTCATTTTAACGGTACAATCCGTTAAATCCCAAGGTTTATTATCTGTCCGGAACTGCAGCACGATATCAAAGCTGTCGCCTTTGCGAACAATTATCATATTTGGTAAAATCATTCCTGCCATTTTAGTCCTCCTTTGCTTTAATAAAATAGTTTACGGCCTGGTTAACCGGCGTTACATGGACTGACTTTCCGTAAATTTCGTTTGCTACGCTGGCGGCATTGGTCTTGCCGACGTTTGCGACCGTGTCGGTTCCGTTAAGCCGGTATGATACGGCAGATGTGGCACTGCCGCCGCCTTCTCTGGCCAAATAATTATCACCGAGCGTCGTATAGATTGAGCCTCCGTTATTGGTATTGGCTATCATATGCGTATGGTCGGGCAGACCTTCTTCCTGCGTGGTATAAACGTCTTCGGCAGAATTACCGCCCAGTCCGCGCAGAAACTTGCCGCGATAATCCGGAATATTAAAAGTCGTCACGCCGTCGCCGGCACCGAAATTTGTTCCGACAAGCTCAAACAAGTCGGCATAATCCGTCCGGCTGACGGCCTGTCCGTCGCATAAAAGCCAGTTTCCGTGATTGGCCGTTTGCAAAGAGGCTTTGATATCACCTAAGTTCATATTATCGTTCAGGATATCTTTGATTTCCGTTTTCAGCTCATCGAGCTTGTCCAGCACCTGTTTGCGGTTGACGGCATCATAATCCAGTGCGCCGTTGGCCAGGTTTTTTATTTGAAAATTGCCGGCGTCTATATTGCCGCGCATTGCAACGCGACCGTCACGCAAAAAAGTTTGCGACAAGCCTTCGGCAAGGTTATTGTCTTCTTCATCATGGTGGTCGGTTACAATATCAATGTCATTTATCCGGTCATCTTCCCAACTGTGAATCCGGGTAAAATTTCCTTCACTGTCAAAAGGCATTTTTCCTCCTTATATAAAAAAAGCCGCTCCGGCATTATGCAAGAGCGGCTGAAGTTACATCAAAAATTTTAAGCTGCGGCCAGAGCATAATTGACATGCAGCAAGCCGTATTCGTCCTGCATGACGGCCTCCGGGCGGTATTCCGCGACTTCTTGCGCAATCAGCCCGATTTGCGGAATCTCTTCGCCGATATAGTTGAACAAATATACGGTCAGGCCGTTATCCAATCTGCCGACCGGAACGATGTTTTCCTTCACTCTGGCATCAGAGAACATTGCCATGGCCGCTCCGCTCAGAAACTGATTACCCAGGGCATATTGACCGGCCGAATTTGCGGCTTTGTTCTGAGCAATGCGGGAATCTGCTCCCAACTGAGCTTGATATTTTGCCAGGGCCACATCATCGCCGCTCATTGAATTGGATATTAACTGCAAGATTTCGTTTACCGGATACTGCCGGGCGGCATTTGAGAAATTTCCGGCCCGAATGGAATCCGACAGGCTGTTGCTAAAAGCCTGTTGTCCTTGTAAAACGCTGTTATAAGCAGCCTGGTTCAGAGCATCATTTTGTTGCTGATACATTGAGTTCATGGCATTTTGATAAGCTTCGCTGCCTACACTTAAGCCCTGGTTTTGCAGACGGGTTTCCAGTTGGCGTTGCTGTTGCTCAAATTGCGGCGTCAACCTGCTGACATATGAATTATATGTTGCATTTTCTGCCCGCTGCCGGGCCGCATCCGAAGCATCTACCGAATAAACATAATCCGGCCGGCTGCTCAGCGTCTGCGATAAATTGTAGGCGCTTTGGTTCAAATTGTTGAGTGTATTGTCAACCAAAGACGTGTCTTTATTATTGAGATAATTCAAGTATTCCCGTTCGGAAGCGTACATCGACGTGCTGGCGCCGCCGCCCCCGAGCAGTTTTCCGATGCTTTTACTCATTTATTTTCTCCTTTTATGATTTGTAATAAAATTATGGCGCCGGATTGCCGGCATAAAAAAAGAGGAAAGATAAACATCTTTCCTCTATGAAATCGAACCTATGTTCTGTTATTTTACTTCTTTATCACAGAAAACGGCAAGCGGTTTTAAGATTATTGTCAGCGGGATGACAAACAGAAATGCCGTTTCTATACTATACGGAATAAGCAAAAAACGGGGATCGTATATATAGACGATTAAAAACGGCGTCGTTAAAATGGTCAGCGTTTTGTACAGCCTGGCCGAATCTGAAATAAAATATTGAAAAATCCGCTGCAGCATAAATATCAGCAACGTTGCTTCAAATAAAAAACTAATCAGCAGCCCAAAGCTCCAAAAACTTGCTATTTCTTTAATTATCTGCATTTTTATCACTCTTTTTGTTGGCCGTAAAACGGAACATACTCGGAACAACCGCACCAACCACCCCGTACAAAAAACCAAAAGAAAAAGTCGGGCTTAGGCAGCCGAAGATTATACCGCAGGTCAGTAATGAAAAAATGTTTGCCCAGACTTCCGGATTTTTTAATTTATACCGTTTTAAAATGTTCTGAAATATATGTACTAACAGTAATACCCAGATTATCCAGTGAATAATTGATGGCATGATTATCCCCTATTGCACTCATATTATTTCCTTATAAAAATTTAATATCCAAACTATTATGACATTTGCATTTAATTAAACTTTTGCTGTTATTATATTAGAATAGTAGATTTTAGCAAGTTAATTTGAGGATAAAAATGAACAAAAATATCTTGCGTATTTTAGCGGTGTTACTTCTTCTTAATTGTTGTAACATGCAAGAAGAGGACAAAATTTTAAGTTACGGTGAAAAGCAAGCCGCTCAGATTAGTTTTCAATGTTGGGAAAAAGCTTTTGAAAACAATCCGACATCTACGACTGGCAATATTTCGGCTGGAATAAAGGCAAATGAGTGTATGGATCAACAGATATACCAGCTTCTTGATTCCGAATTTACTCAGGAAACGCAAGCAGCCATGACGGCAAGATATAATGCAATTCGTCAGCAGATTCTTGATTTTTATTGGGATTTAAGAAATGACAACAAATATTGCATTCCGTCTTGTGGCACAATGCAACAAATATTTAATCGCGGTGATTGGTTCAAATTTCAAGAAAAAATATTAGGTGCCTTGCTTGATTTACAAAAAAACCAAGATGCGTTCTAGATAAAAAATTACTTCAAACGCATCTTGTATTAACTTTTTGATAAGCTTTATTCCATTCTTAATCTGTTGATTCTTGGAATTAGGCCTCTATAGTTTGGTCTTTTTTGTTTGGCCTCTTCAATTCTTTTTTCTAGAACATAATTATTAATCAAAGCAACTGTATTTTCATCAATATAATTTAAACTATTTATTGTTTGACTCCCCAAAATACCGTCTTCACTTACAGTATTATGACTATAAAGATTAATCCCTTCTTGAAGCCATTTTGTAATATCCTTCGGACTATGATTGACATAGCTATCAAACATTGTTTCCGCCAACTTTTCATTTTGAATTTCATTTATTCGATATGCATCGTAGTAATCGTTTTTATAAATGATATCAATATGATGTTGAGTTAAATCTTTTATATCGTTAGGAAATGTCTCTCTATAGTGCGGATGAGCCCTTAAAAAACGATTTAACGTCGGCTGTATAATTCCAGTATGCGTCCTTTGATCTATTTTCGCTAAGTTATCTTCATATCCTATCCCTTCAACTTCTGGGCTCTTTAAATTTCTAACAAATTTTTCAAAACGAGAAGGAAAATATTCAGTGTTTCTTCTCTCTTGTGGTATGTATGATATATTTTGTTCTTGATATAATGACTGTCCCCAGGCCGGTGTCGGTTCAATGTAAGATTGTTCATTTTTCCCGAATAGTTCAAAATAATTTACCTGCCGATTTTTGTTAAAATTGTTCTCAATCGGCATTGGCTCATATTTACCACCAAGCAGTTTTCCGATGCTTTTACTCATTTATTTTCTCCTTTTATGATTTGTAATAAAATTATGGCGCCGGATTGTCGGCATAAAAAAAGAGGAAGGCTTTCACCCTCCCCCCGTTTATGGTGCTGTTACAAATAACGGCATTCCCTTTTTAACATACCGAAAAGAATGCAATCCCCGCCGTTTTCTCGATAAGCCCGCAATCTTCCTTCTTCGCGAAAGCCAAGCTTTCTGACAAAATTCAGGCAAGGCAGGTTATCGTCCGCGACCATCAGGCTTATTCTTTGGCAATGCAAATCTTTAAAAGCGACGCCGAAAATGTATTTCAGCACCCTTTTGGTACACCAGCGTTTATCCGTGCTGAAGATTGTCCACCAGACATCTGTATTTTTGCGGTAGTCATGAAAAATCAGTCCGCCGATCATTTTGCCGTTCCGGGAAAAACCGCAGGTATAATTTTCTCCGCACCATTGGGTATCTTCTCCCAAACCAAAGCAAACCCAGTCTTTAATGACGCCGCATTCATCGTGGATGATTTCCGTTTCCATGGATTTTCTCCTTTTATAAGATACCGCTGCCGGACTCGTAACGAAAACCGGTATCATACCATTCAATCAGGTTTCCCCTGGTTTTGGTCTGAAAAACAAGGCTGATTTTGAAGCCGGTTGCCGAACAGCCAATCCACTGGCTGCGGATTTTTCCTTTCAGCGTTGCCCATTTGGTGCCGATCGGATTGTCCAGGCTGCTCCAGGCCGCAGTGTTCCATTTGGTCACACCGGAATAACCGATATTTTCGGCATAGGCCTTATCTTTGTCATCAAAATCCACATTGGCATAAACAACCAACGCATATTTGGTGCTTGACTTTGTACGCGGATTAATCATTTGAATTTTCTTCAAATTTCCATTACCGAGATTTGTATAGGCCTGAGCTATTTTGCCAAAGATATGGACTTTATTGTCCGAATAGCCTTCGTCAAACAGATAGACGCCGTCTTCCCCGCCGAAATACAGGCGCCCCTGAAACAGCCCCCAGCACAAGGCGCGGATATTGGTAAAACGGCACCAGGCGCCGGTATTGGTATTGATAACGTGCTGTTCAAACTGCTGGTTGACCGGAACGTTAAACAAAGCATATCCGCCGCGGCCGTAGATAATCCCCTGCCAGCCCTCTTTTCCCTTGTTGTTTCTGGTTCTGTCCAGCACCAAGCCCCGGATTTTATCGGAAAAGGCAATCTGAGACGCATTGGCCTGCTCCATCGGCAGCGCCTTTGACAGCGGAATATACCCGTCTTCCGATATAATGACCACATCTCCCTGATAAGGCAAAAGGCAGCGATAGCCTATCGGCCGGCTCATCCGGAAAACGCCTTTTAACTCCCAGTCGTCGGCATCTCCGGGGTCAGAACCGCGGTAAACGGCCGCTTCGCCTTCCGACGTGATAAAAACCGTCAGGTCGTCAATTCCCTGCCCGCCGTCTTGTGTCCAGGAGGCGATTGCCACAAGTTCTCCGCCGTCGCGAAAAATTGTTGAAAGGTCAAATTTGACCAAGGTTCCCTGCACTTCTCCCACACCCTCGGAATACCAGGCATTGAGCGTGCCTTTCTCGACAAAGAAAAGCCGCTGGTGCGACGTACAAACGTTAATCAGCCGTTGCGGCAGCAAATTGGTGCCGGAAAAAGAGGCTTCTTCAAAATGTTCGTCGCCGTTGTCATCAACATAAAACGTCTGCGGCTTGTCATATCCGTTGACCAGCAGCAGGCGGTTTTTGAACTGGCAATACTGCCAGCGCCCTTCGCCGAAATCTTTTTTATAATCCTTTATGGCAGCCTTGGAAGAAATATTATAAACTGTGGAACCGGCAAAAGCCAAAAAGCGGTTTTCATCGGGCAATTTGTATTCCGCCAGCGTCCGGACTTTTCCATCCAGCGCCGCATAACGGACATAACCGCGGCGCAAAGCAACTTTGGTATCCAGCGGGAGATAATTGTCCATGACGACGGCATCGGTTTCTGACATCAAATCCAGGCTGTCGCGGGCGTTTAATCCGCCAATCGGGCTGGGCAGCGTGTAGTTGACCGATTTGGCGCTGCGGTTAATTGTTCTTTGCTGCATTGACATATACTCCTTCTGCCGCCGGATCAAAAACCATACCGGCAAGGTTAATATCGCGGGAGGCCAGGCCGCTGCCGAATTTGGCTTTGACTTCGCGCTCGTATTCGTTAAATTCTTCTTCATACGGCATACCGTTGCGCCGGTTCCAGCGCCAGACGATGCCTTTTTTGACCAAAAATTCATCAAAAATCGGCACATCGGTATTTTTGGTCAGTTCGGATTTTTCCTCATAGCCGTTTGCTGCATCAAACACAATGTTTGACGAGCGGTACTGAAAAACAATCTTAATCCCGTCCGGCGGCGGGGTCAGAAACTTGATCATGCCGTTTTGGATTTTGAACTTCAGACCGGCACCGGGGCAGTTGAAATATTTTTCACGCATCCAATCCTGCGGAGTGATGGCGCCGATAACTTTTTCCGCGCTGTCTTTGATATAGACCGTATTATTCAATATAGAATAAAAATCGGGGCAGAACTGTTTGATAAGATAAGAAGTGCGGCCGCCGGAAGTGCGCAAAACGCCCTCTTTGGTCAGTTCCTGCCAATCACCATAGCGCAGCAGGCTGTCTAAAGTGTCTTTGGCAACGCTCAGGAAAACAGCCTCCTGTTGGGAATCTTCATTAAACAAGTCTTCCGGCTTTTGGGCCGCAACAAGGCTTGCCGCCTCACGGCAGATTTCAAGCATATTCTTCATGTTTTCTCCTTATTGATTGTTATTTAATAAAAAAAGAACACCTGTTCAGGCTTGAGCAGATGTTCGGTATACAAAAAAACGCCGATATTACGGCGTAAGCTATTTTCTTTAGTTAAATTTTACTGATAATTTGTTTTTTATAAAAATTTAACTGCTACTTTCAAAAAAGACTTACAGTAAAAATAATTGTCCAATATAACATATAAAAAAATAGACTTAATGAAAATATATATCCAATGATTATTAATGTAAAATTTAAATAAACTAAAAACTTATTCAAAGATCATTCCCTTTTATTATAATTCTGACTTTATAACGGTGCAAAAAGTTATACAATAAATATAACCAAATAGAAGAATGCTTAATAGCAATATTCTAATAATGTATTTCCAATGACGAAAATAATTTATTGCTTTTATTTTATCAAAAAATTTAATAACTAAACTTGAAGAATCTGTATCTTTAATACTAGATTCTTCAAGTTGTTTTTGTTCTTTTTTTGTTTTCCTCATATTATCAAATATCCTTAACTGTATCAGCAAAAAGAAATACTAAT
Source organism: uncultured Alphaproteobacteria bacterium (assembly GCA_944390885.1). Classification (GTDB taxonomy): domain Bacteria; phylum Pseudomonadota; class Alphaproteobacteria; order RF32; family CAG-239; genus MGBC133411. Next base: position 39,573 of record CALXRP010000007.1, on the reverse strand, counting down.
ATTAAAAGTTCAATGTATGTCAGAAATAATGCAATTTCTACATTTTCTTGTTTTAAGAGCGACAATTTTTTCCCGAACAAAATGCATAAAAAACACCCTGACAGAAAAAATAATAAAGCTATACAAAGCCAATCCAAAAATAAATTTTCTTTTTGAACACCAATTATTCCCATAAAAAAGACAGGAACGGTCATTGTTAACAACATTGCCAACTGATGAAAAAATTGTTTTATCATTTTATATCCCTCTCATAAGCGATGCGATTATTGGCAATCCAATAACCAAGGCAATAAAAAACAAAATCCAATCTATATACAGAGCATATTGTATTATCTTGCGGTAAGGAATACCTAATGTGATATTAAAGAAGGCCAGAAATGCTAAGATGAATAAAATAATCTGTAATGCTATAAAAACATATGGAGCATAATTCCCTGAAAAACCTAATATTTCACCAACTATAGACAAGGGCGCAATTGCAACCCATGCAGCGTAAACCCTGATAAAATTTTGTATCCGTTCTTTCATTTTTATCTTTTATATATTTTATTTTGTTAAATATTAGTATTAACTAATTTCAGACCAAATCATTATAATATTTAAATATAATGCCAGCAAGAATGGTGGTATGATAATTAAATATCCTAAACATAACAAACAAAATTTGAACCATACATTAAATTTTTTCATTTTTTACCCCTATAATGCACACCATAACATTATAAAAAAGCTAAGACTTAAAATTATGGTGAAAATAACTAAAAAACCTAATATTTTCCAATGTTTTTTATAATCGATATTATTAATGAAATTATAAAAGCGGGAGAAAGCTGTTGTTTGCACGGCAACTTCTCCCTCTTTCTTTTGTTCTTTTTTTGTTTTCCTCATATTATCAAATATCCTTTATTTTTCAGATACTTTGACAATATTAGATTTTTTTATATTTGTCTACTAAAAAGGTACAAGGGCACCTAAAATAAATATTTCAGGAAACAAGAGGAAAAGTGCTAACTCTGTATACTCTTGTTTGACATACGGAAGAGGAACCCCCACCAGCACTAAGAAAATGCTTATTGCCCATATCCAGCCTAAAATGACGGCCAAAAACATTATCGTTCCTATTCCCCCAAAAAGACCAATGAATAACAAAAAAAATAACGAGGGAAACATACCACACAAAAACATTAAATTCCAAAAACGTTCTTTCATTATCTTTTCTCTTTCTATTTTGCCTGAATATCATTTAAACATCATATTGTTCAACATTTCGATCCCAAATATTATAGTATCAACAACTATCCCCCAACGCACAATTTGAGCATAAGGAATTTTGAATGTTATTTTGAAGAATGCGAAAATTGCTAACACTAAAGCTATGGGAATGGATAAAAAAGGTGCTCCCCAAACTATTACAGCCCACTCATATTCTATTACCCACCGAAGCATAAAAAATAGAAAAATATCTACAACCATAAAGGCTGCAAATACTCTGATGAAATTTTGTATCCGTTCTTTCATTTATAAGCTATCCTTTCATATTTTGAAAGGATAGCTTATATTTTCTATTTTTTCAACTTAAATTTTATCTTTTTTTAAGAATACGACCACAATCATTTCCCGTATATCCTAAATAAAGACCATAAGCATCATTAGTTAGATCTTTCAAGCTGTCTGCTAACACACCAAATGTTCCTCCATATTGATTTTTTAGCCTTGGATTTGAAATTTTTTTATATGTATCAATACCTTCTTTTAAAACTCCAGCCGTTCCTATTGTAATTGGCATACCATTAGACGCACCAAAACATGAAACATATTGATGTTTTTTATCATCACCAAGGTTCATTACCCCTACTCTTTTAGCCTCTTTAGCCAAATTCGTAACATTTTGTATATAGGTCTGATTAGGTGAAATAACATTAGGAACATCTGTATAAGGATCATAGGTGCGATAATCTACCACTCCTTCTCCTATTTTTTCTCCTATTTCTTCTCCTGTTTTATACAAAGTTTCTCCTATGTTATATACCGTCTGAGCACCGCCATATACTGGATAAAACGCAGTATTTCTCATATTAGGCATGGCCTGAGTAACCGTATTTATTCGGGGAAAGCCGGATTTTTGTTTAGACGTAAAGCCTTTTTGAAAAGCGGCGTTGGCAATTTCAGGACTTAAGACCGAAGTCTGTGCCGACACTTGTTGAGGCTGTTGCGGTACAGCAGGCTGAGCCGCAAACGACTGTGCCTGCGGCTGATATGGCGTCTGTTGCCAGTTTGGAGCAGATGTGTTGTACGGGGTTTGGTTTTGGGCCTGATATTGGGGCGAATATGACATTTCTTCTTGTTGTCTGCGCCAGTTTTTGGCCCAGTTATTCAACTTGTCTTCAAGAAGTTTATTGGTTGGCATTTTATTTCTCCTTTGTTTTAGCGGTTTCGGTTGATTTTTTCAACTGTGCCTGCAGTTGTTCGACTTTGTTTTGCAGCTGTGCTATTGTCTGCCGGTATTTTTCTTCCTGTTTTTGCCAGGAAGAAATTTCGGAATTATGAGCAGAAGCGGCCAGAAACTTCTGTGCCAATTCCCGCTCCCTTCCGATTTCCAGCTGAACGGCCTTTTCTTCATCCAGCTCAGCCAGCGCTTCGACGGTGAAGATTCCGCGGATTTTCAAACTCTCTATTTCTCCGGCCGTCAAAAAGGCAAACTGCTCAAGCGGCGTTCCCTCTTTTATCTGCTTTTTCATCAGCTGATAGCGGGCGTAGGCCGCCGGGAAACGCTCGATTTTCTCTTTGGTTGCCGGCTGGTCATAAACCTCCGACGGATTATCCTTAATCCGGATTTCGACAAAACAGACATTTTTAAAGACCGGAAAACCATCTTTGGTCACTTCTTCCGTTTTAACCGAACGGTCATAAAAACGGGCGACAATACCGTCTTCCGGATTGGTGTTTTGAGCGATTTTATCAAATAATCCAAAATCCATTTGTATTCCTTTCCATTGGTGCAAAAATGAAGGAGGAGCCATAACAGCCCCTCCCATTGTGTTTTTGTTTTTATATTATTCCCCGTCGCTATCCGTTGAGGCAGAGGTTTTGTTGAGCAAAACACCCTGCAAAGACGCATTGGACATGGTCATATTACCGGCCCAGCCGATAATTTTATAAACGGCATCCTGATTGATGGCCGCACGCTCTCCGCCGATGACCTTCATATTGCGGTCTTTATGCGGACGCAGATACAGATAATCGGTATTGAGGAAGTACATCCGGTCTTCCGGACAATGGCCGCCCTGTCCGCCGTCGCAAATTACGTCGGCACCCTTGAAACGCAGGGTGGCAAAACCGGCATCGGCCATTTTCGGGTCGGTATAACGCTGCAGTGAAGCCATAGATTCTTCAAGCAGGCTGTACAAAGACGTTCCGGTAACAATCAAGTCCGGTTTGTCGGTGCCGCGGCACAAAGACATATACAATTTGTCCATGGTCGGACGGATAGTATCTACCGTCAGCGCCTCGGAAGCCGTTAAAGACTGGTTGCGCCAGAACTCGTTGCCGGCCGTTGCGCGGTTGATGCCGCCGACCGTACCGGTAGACGGATTATCCGCAACCAGCAGTTTGAGCCCGCCGATGGCCTTGCCGGAAGATTCCGTACCGTCGCCGTAAATTGCTGCGGACATTTTGTTGCACATGGTTTTAACGGCATTGTCAACGCGTTTGACCATCAGTTCCATGATTTGGGCATCACCGGAGTTGCGCAGCTGGTCTTCCCCGGAGATTGCAACCGGAACGGCACAGAGTTTGAGGGCGTATTCGGCCGCGGTAAACAACTGCTTGGGCGTGAAATTGATGGTATCATAGCCGGAATACCAAACCATATCGCCTTCGCCGTATTCCAGTTCTTCCAGAATGCGGCTGCCGCCGGTAATTTCCTTGATATTGTCTTTTTCCTTCAACCTTTTCAGCAACGCGTTGTTTTTGGATATGTTATCCGACAAAGTGCCGGTGCGGCATTCCAAGGTGAAAGCCATTACATCATCAACAGGTAAAGCTGTCATTTTTATTTTCCTTTTCTAAAAAATTTAAGTTTAAAGTTGGTTGTTTCGATATTGTGCGACAATTGATTCCACGATCTCACGCGTCGTCATTTTGGAATAATCCGGTTTTGACTTCTGGTGTCCTTTCGGGGAGAATGACGCTTTTTTGGCCTTGACGGCCTCTTCGGCTTTTGATTTGATTGAAGCATCCGTATTGTCGGCAATCAGGCGAGCCCGGATGTCGGCATTCGCCCAAACCGCCATTTCATAAGCTTCTTCCAAATCCGCGGCCGCACCGGTCAGCAACAGGCGGTAGACGACCGGTTTGACGCTGGCAAAGAACTCATGTTTGGCCCGGCCTTTTTCATCCCGGGCTTCCATAAATTCTTTGAACAGGCGTTCTGCATCGCGCTGACGGGCAGCGGCGAAATCTTCATTGACTTTTTGAAAGCGGCGTTCCAATTCGGTCAGTTTGCCGGCAATACCGGAAACCTGCCGGACGTATTCGCCCAGCTGCGCCTTGTTTTCGACCGGAGCCGCCGCAAACAGCCGTCCGGCAACGCCATAATGTCCGGCCAGCTGGCGGAGTGTTTCTTCCGGGCTGGCTTCCAGCGCATCATCCAACGCCGCCATATATGCAAAATACTGCTGCGGCGAAAGAAAGCCGAAATTGCGGCGCAGACGCTCCTGCCGTTCGCCGTAAACTTCTTTCATCCAGCGGCAATCTTCGATTTCTTGTCCGAGTTCCTTAAACGCGTGCGTAACGTCGGCCTCGCGTTCATGCAGAAATTTTCGGAATTCAAAAGGAAGATTGCGAAATATGCCGGCAAATTCCGGCGGATAAAATCCCGGAGCTTCGGCGTAGGGATCTTCTGCGGCAGAAAGCTCCTGCGCCTCATTTCCGGAATAGCCGTTTGAAGCCGTCTCCTGTGCCGCGGCGGCCTTTTGCCCCTCGCGGTACCGTCTGACGACTTCTTCCACAATTTTTTGGGTTTCACTACTCATTCCATATTTTCCTTTTATAGTTATGTAAAAAGGCGTCCATCGTTTCCTGATGTTCCGCCCGTTGTTGTTGCAGACGCACCTTCTTGCGAAAGTCGTCCGAATAATCGCCGGCCCAGGCCAGATTATTGGCTTTCAGCCAGCGGTTAATTTCTTCAAAAGAAGCCACGACCGTGCCATCCGGCAGCGTGACTTCGTCTTTTAACCGGCTCATGAAAAATTCTCCTTGTTTTCAGGCATAAAAAAAGCCGCAGCAATTGCGCGGCAGATGATAAAAAGGGCTCCGCCAAGAGAGCCCGGGATTAAAAAAACTTATGGTTCAGCCCGTATCGGCCGGCGTTTCTCCCGCCAATATATCAGCGGAAGCGGCAGCAGCATAGCCAGCAGGTTAAACAACGGGGCATAAGGGGCTATTATCAGCAGCCAATGTCCGGACGGAATGCCGTGAGGATAGACAGACAATTCGTAAATCAGAATAAAAGGCACCAGGAGCCAGAAATATGCCAGCCATCCGAACGAGGCCAGATAACGGCTGAGCAACGGCAACTGCTGCCGGAATTTAACCAGGAAATCCGGTGTTTTAATAAATATCAACCAAAACAGCTCCAAAGCAAAAATCGTTCGCCAGATATCTCCCGCCGTTTCCAGCTCCCGGCTGTTAAAACGCAATGCGCCCGCCGTGAGCGGCAAAAAGACAATCCAATAAAGCCCGCCGGACAGCAACAAATTGAATACAAAACCTTTGGCATCGTCTGCCGGGTTATCTTTATCGCCCTCGATGATTTCCAGAGGGTCATCCGACCGCCGAAACAGAAGCGTTATGCGGGCAAACAGCAGGACTATCAGCGTTGAACCCCAGCAAACCCCGTATAAATTGTTTTGCAAGATATGCCTTATTTCTTCAGACAGCCGGGGAAACCACGGCGTGAACGAAACGGCCAGAACCATGGCAAAAATCAGCGGCAGGCAGCCTTGAAACGCCAGATAACAGGCCAGGCGCGGCCGGCGTTGGCGCAGTTTGTCGAAAGTTTCAGTTTTTAAGCGGAAAATTCGGACAAACCACAGCAGCAAAAGCAAATAAAGCATAATTTCGGAATATATCAGCCAGGCCTGAGTGCCCAACAGGCCGAAAATCAACCCCAACAACCAGTATATACCGAAAAAAATCAGCGTATTTTTTGAAAAAATATGCATATTGCCGCTCCCTTGTTTTTGAATATGCGATAGAGATAATCAAAATCCGGGCAAAGGCAAGGTGGCGGAACAAAATAAAAGCAGGAACTTAATTATTCCCGCTTTGTTTTTTAATCACCTATCCCCCAAATTGTAATCATAAATTCTTACAACAATATTTCCTTGTCTCTTCTCCTTTTATCATTATATTGTTCTTAGATTGTTCTGAGAGACCAGAAAGTGGTTGGTCACATATAAGAGTAATTTTATATTAGAGGATGATGGAGGCCCGCGACCGTCCAGAGCAATTTAGAAAAGCCTGAATATGACGATATTCTTGCTTTTCCAGAGCCGGGATATGACGATATCCCGGCTCTGTTTTTTATTCCGTCTCTATCCACAAATTTTCAGAAGTGACCGGCGTAAACTCTTTTTTATCCAAAAAGAAAGTTCTATTATACACTTTCCAATCAGCTCTCATATCATCACCGTCCCAATTATAATGGATATCAAGCAACGGATTTGACGGATGAGTTAAATCAAATTGTACGGAAGTTATCATTCTGCCATTATTGGGGCTTACCGCTTCCAGCGCATCAATAATGACTTTGTTATTCATTTTAACAGTCAGGTAAAATTGCTGATAAATACCAGCGCTCCCTTCACCGGAAAGAAATTGATATTTATCTCCTATTTTATAATTTTTTTTCGGATTAAGCGCGTTTATCTGTATCTCAAATATCCTATTATCAATTTTGCAGGAAGCATTATAGCTCTTTTGCCACAATATTTTGTCATTATTATCAAGCTTATAAAGCGCCTGTAAATTATATAATCCGTATTTTTGAATATAATCCGCAGATTGTGTCAGTAATTTTTCCTGCAGTTCTTCACTGGTACGTGGATGTTCTACCGTCATATACAGGCTTTTTAGTTCCGGCAGGCACTGAATGCGCAAAAAATCATTCCAAAAATCTGCTTTGGCAGAATTGCAGCATAATATTCCAACAAGTCCTATTAAGACAACATATTTTTTCATGCTCTCTCCTTTGATAATAATAGTAATTATAATAATTAAACACAATAATTTTACAAGCAATAATTTAATCTTTCGTGCTTGACTTTCTTAAGACAAATGCTACATTGTTCTCAGATTGTTCTGAGGGCCAGAAAATCACGCAGTGGTGTCCACTGGTTTGTTAGTGTAGATATATGATGGAGAAGCGCGTGTCCATCCAGAGCAATTTAGAAAAGCCGGGATATGACGATATCCCGGCTCTGTTTTCAGAATACAAAAAAGCAGGCGGAGATATCTCTGCCTGCGGTTAAAACAAAAAAAATTCCGTTCAGAATTCTTTTACAAATCCGGAAGAGATATTTCCGGGGTTGTCAGAGAAAGGCGCCAAAGCGGCATTTTTCTCCGGCATTTTTTCAAGCTGGGCGGTTTTCAACCGTGCCTGCATTTCCATTTCTTTATTGGTCATATAGAGTTTGTTTTGCTCGACCCACTCTTTTAACTGCAATTCGCGGGCTTTTAAGTTGTTTTTCTCCCGTTCCAGCTGATATTGCGCCGCGGCTTTTTCCCGCTCCAGAGTCAGAGCCTCGTTCGGCTTTTGCGGCAGAGTTTCGTCCGGCTTATTCAGCTCCCGTTCAATATCGTTAAAAACTTTTTCAACCGTTGCCGTAAACTGGCGGGATTTCGGCATTGTTACCACAACAGACATTATCATCTGGCGGTATAACGGCAACAGCAGCGGCTGGCTTGATACGGTTTGAAAAGCTTTTGCAATCAGCTCATTTATGGTGTTTATGCCTTCCAGCGTTTTGGCGGCTTCCTGCGCCTGCTGAAAAGCAACGTCGGTTTCCACACCCAGCACCATACCGCGCAAGTTATCGGTTTTTAACAGCCGGACGGCATCTTTGGCCAGCGCCGTATTTTGCCGTTCTTCCGGCGGCAAAAATCCCAGCAGCGTTTCTTCCGAAAAACAACGGCAGATAATTTCCGCCTTAATCCGGAACAAATCCCCGATAAAGCGCTGCATATCATTTTGGCGATCCTGATTGCGCAAAGTGCCGAAATTGGTCTTTTCACGGACGGCCGTTGCCGTATCGCCGGGATTGGAGCTGCCGCGCATAATATCCGATACGCCGGTTACGTCAAAAATCTTGGCAATAATATCCTGTCTTCTGGCCGCCAGTTGTTCCAGAGCCGTTACATACTGCTCAACCGGAACAAAGTCTATAATCCCGCGAATGCCGCCGTTGTCTTTGAGTTTTTGAAAATCATTGAGCGATACAAGCGTTATGTCCTTATTCAGGATGCTTTTTAACTCGGGAAAAGAATTGTCATAACAGCCGGAAACTTTCAGCGCTTTCATCGTCAGGCGCATCCGATTGTTGATGCCGTCCAGCTCAGAAAGCATTTCTTTAATCATCGAATAGTCCGGCGTCGGGATAATGCTGTTATTGGTCATGGTGGCAAAAACCGGTTTCGGACACGGGAAAAAGCCTTTCAGCCCAAAAGGATCGTTTGCGACTTTTAAAAATCCGTTTTTATATTCTTTACAGAGCCAATAGACTTTTCGCGCCGTCTTATCCCAGACTTCATAAATACAAACGTCTTTTTTGGCATAGTCTTTTTCATCGGGGCGGATTATAAACGGTGCCAGATGTTCGCCGAACAATTCAACCGCTTCCGTCTTGCCCATATGAATCCTTTTAGCAATCCAGGCCGCGTCTTCCCAAATGCCGACTCTATCACAATCGGCAATAAAATCGGCCGGATCGACATAAACGGTTTCTACTCTTTCTCCGACTTTGACCTCAATTTCTTTTTCGGGATTTTCGCTGTCCGGCAAGCTCCGGAACTCCGGAATATACTGCTCCCAGACAAGCCCCATGCCTGATATCAGAAAATCGTTGCGGGCATATTTTAATACGCTGTCAAAATCAAATTGTTCCATATTCCAGGCCAGTGCCTTTTCCAAAATCCGGCAAGCCAGTGTTTCTGCCGGATCGGCGTTTTTGTTGCGGCGTTCAATGTAGGGCTTGGGCTGCTTGAAATATAAAAAGGGTTTTAACGTTTCGACCGTCGACCAAAAGATATTGTAACGGCCGGCACGGGCTATGTCAGAAGTTTGGTCTTTATAATAATTTCTGGTTTCGGCCACCAGGCGGTGGTATTTTTCATAATGCCGTTCCGCCGCGGACAGCCGCTCTATCCAGGTTTCGACTTCGTTTTTATATACGGGGATTATATTATTCATCTGTTATTACTCCTAAAATGCTGTTTTCCCGAACGACAACGACATCAGAATCATATGTCGGCAATTCATCAAAAACATGAAACAAAACTTTGTCTCCCGGTTTGACGCCGGAAACCTGCGGCCCGACGCTTTCGACCGTTCCAATCGTCCGCCGGTGCTCAAAATCGTCGGTCAGGATTATTCCGCCGGTTGTTTGTTTTTCGACCGGTTTCAGGCGGATAAAAACCCGGTCCATGACGGCATGTGCAATCATGAAGTTTCTCCTTATCTTGTTTGGGGTTATAAAAAAATCCCGCCGGGAAATTGCACAGCGGGATAAGCAAAAGTATTGAAGCTATTTTTCGGGAGCTTTACATAAACGACGGACAATAAGCTGTTTAATGCTCATTTTCTGCCAAAATAATCATTATTATAAAGGCCAGCAAAGGCAGGCTTAGTACCAGACTTCCCATTCCGGCATTATATAATATGTTCCAAGTAACAGAAATTTGATTACTGATTGTTTTCATCATCAAAATGGCATAATAAGCAATCAGCCAAAGCAGATATTCAACGACCATAAAACGGCCGGTTTTTGAGATTTTCCAGAGTTTCGTTCCGATCTCCCGCAACAGCCAATATAACGGTATTGCCAAAAGGTAAATTCCGAAAACGGCACCGGCCGTTAGGCGGCAAGGCACTCCGAGCCAATACCAATTGAACCAGCTTTGAAAGTTTATTTTTCCGACTATATCATCTTGCTGCCATAGGTATATGTCACATTGTGCTCCTTGCGTATTATGGTTGATTACAACAGCGCCAATGCAAAAGATCAGACTTAAACAGACCATACTGGCAAAGATATATAAAAATTTTGGCCAAACACGAAACATTATTTTTGCTTTTTGTTATAAATATTATGACTTTCCTTAGAACTTTCTTTTCCTTTATTTACCATTATAATATTTTCCATATTTATTAAAATATTGTAACTTTATAAAAGGATGGTTGCTTTTATTATTTGACACTAAATTTAAAGTTTTTTATTATTAAGTACAAGATATAAAAGACGGGTTCTTCCATGTTAAGTGTATTAAAAGACGCTATTGTTTTATTTCTGAGAAAAATAGACATTTTTATTGTATTTATTACACCGGTATTTTTAATAAATATTTTTCTCTTGCCCTCATCGATAAAAATCCTGCTTAATGCCTTTGCTTATTGTATAACGTCTTTAAGTATATATCTTTATCTTTTGCATAACGATCTTTGTTTACGCTTTTTCTCTTTTCGGTTGTTTTTCTCTTATTTTTTGGCAGATTCTGCCATTACCGCCGGTTATTTTATTTTGGTTTTTATTATTCAATTAATACCAATTTCCACAATCTGGCAGGTTTTATGCGTCTATCTGCTAGGCTTATATTTTCTATGTCGCTTAAGTTTAATTCCGGCCTTGATTGCCGCTCAAAAAACGATATCGATACAAGATATTTTATTCAAAAACAAAAACAGTTATTTTCAATGGATGTCAGCGGCCACGGTTCTCTATCTTCCGTTTTTTCTGAGCAGGGTATTTATTCCTGAGGGAATTTCTCTTGCTTTTATAACATCATTACAAACTCCGCTTTTATGTTGTTTTTATGTTTGTTATCTTAAAAAGCATTAATTAATTCCATATACTGTTTCATTTTGTGCATTTCCTTTCGCATATCAGATACGGCGTCTTTTCTTTTTTCAATTTGGCCTGCTATAATTTTTTCATCTTGAGATAATTGAAGTAATTGTCTTTTTTGACTATTATATTCGGCTAACGTTGTTGCAAACATTCCACTTGTTCTTCCGGCTAATAAATTATAAAAATCTAAATATGGATTATTTTTAATTTTTCCAGCAATTTCCGCTACAATTCCGCCATTTTCGTTTGCTCCTTCTATGCCATTCTTTAATCCTTCTAAAGAACTTTTTTGAATTTTTTTATAAATTTTAATTTTTTCTTCCCTAATATTTTTAATCCATTTTTCCATTGTAGCTATTTCTGCGTTAAATAAATCAATTTTTCCCTGCGTTTCATCAATATTCTTTATTAGATCATTTAAAAATTTTTTTTGATCATACTGTGGTTTATATGGGATTGCCAAACATCTGCAATTATAATCTTCTCCCGGATGTCCTCCTTGCGGTGGTGTATCCCATCTAAAAATTTTTCCATGCCGTTCAGCATGTAAACTTCTAACTTTGTTGTCGCTCATTGTATACCAAATATAATATTTTTCTGGATGTTCATTCATGTCTTTTGTTATTTTATAATCATTTTGAAAGTTATCTGGTAGTGTCTTTCCGAACCACTGACGGCCGAAATCATCAGGAACATCTATCTGATTATAACTGTCATCAAAATTTTTGGTCAGATAATAATATTCTGACTGTCCCGGACGTCGATAACCTCGTCTTAATAAGGCTCTGCCTTCCATTAGATCCTGTATACATTTTTGTGTTGCTTTGCTTTCTTCATTCATTTCCTTTCTCCTTATCTTGTTTGGGGTTATAAAAAAATCCCGCCGGGAAATTGCACAGCGGGATAAGCAAAAGTATTGAAGCTATTTTTCGGAGAGTTTTACCAGCCGGAATTATCTTTTTCACCCGCGGCGAGGGCAAACATTTCTTCTATTGAGACCTTACCGTTGCCGTATAATTTCGGTTCACCGCAATCATAAACCGGTTCGGCAAAGGTTAATGCCAAAGCATCTCCTTTGTCCGGAGAGCGTCCAAGACGTTTTTTGACCTCATCTTTTTCTTCCATTTGCAACCTTCCTTTCCGGTCATATTTCTTATTGACCGCAGTTAAATCGTTAAACAGTTCCTCATCTTCGGGAAGCTGGACAGGCGGCTGAGATTTGAGCCACTGATTGACGCTGTCCCACATTTCGGCGCGCCGGTTGAAATAACGCTCTTCGTTAATTGCTTTTTCGCCAAAATAAATCCCGCGGATAATCTCCCCAAAACCGCGGTCTTTTAAAATGTCATATACGCCGGCGCCCTGCCCACCGATATCCATAAAAATCCGGTACGGGCGGCATTCTTTGATAAAACGGGTTGCCAGATTGGCCACACCGACGTTGTCTTGTTTATAATAACTCTCAAAGCGGTAGCACCACCGGCCTTTGCGAAAGCAAAAAGAAGTTGCGTCATCGCCGAATCTGGCAATATCCAATCCGATAATCAGCGGCGAGGTACTCCCGTTCATTTTGGCTTCAAAAGCCCGGCGGACGTCGGTTCCGGAAATCAGCTTGGTATTGCTCTGCACGATCGGGGCGCCGAGCCAGATATGCGCATAGTCATCGGGTGAGTTTTTCCGGCATTTTTCGGCCTGATATTTGATTTCTTCCGGACAAAACGGGTTATCGTAATAATTGACGCAGCGGACAAGCGTTCTTTCATCGGGATTGGCAGCAACGGCCATCCACAAAGGATCGTTTTCTTCTTCACGGTTCATAGAAATCCAGATTTCGGAACCGTCTTTGCGAATCGTCGGCTCCAAAATCTCCCAGCTTTTTTTGCTGATGGTTTGCGCCTCTTCAATCCAGGCAATGTCCACGCCTTCCAGGGATTTTATTTTCTGGCTGTCCTGATCGCGCAGGCCTTTGAAGATAAACTTTGTGCCGGTGATTGTGTTTTCTATTTTGGTTTCATAAATTTTATAATCGCCCAGAGAATAAAAAGAAATCCGGTCGCACAGAAGTTTGTGGACCGAATCTTTGATTGATTCCTGAATCTCCCTCAGGCAGGCGATAAAAAGCTTTTTCTGCCGCCCCAAAAACAGCAGGCTGTCGGCAAAAGCATAAGATTTTCCGCCGGCACGTCCGCCGTAATAAAACTTAATCCGCTTTTTCTCGGTCATCAGCGGCGCAAACACCCGGGCCATCTCGGCACATTTGGTCTTGGGTTTGGCGTTTGTTTTTCTCATATCTTTCCTCTAAATTATCTACAAATTTTACCAATATCCGGGCAATGTCCGGTTCTTCTTCCGTTTTTTTGTTTTCGGCATAGAGGCCGGCAAGCTTGCCTTTTAACTCTATGGCCTTGAGCATGGAAGTCAGCTGTCCGGCTTCGCGCGCCAGAAAGATTACCTCGTCGAGTTCGGCAAAACTGTCTTCCCGGGCATAAGTTTTTCTTTTGGGCATAACTTTCTCCAAAAGCAAAGCTCCCCGTGGATACGGAGAGCTTTGGCTTGTTATAACAAGAAAAGAAACAATGGATTATGATAACAAAACGGTGGTGAGCGCCTGCCTCTGCCTACACTTCACCACCATAACAAAATTTTTATCACGCGGTGTCACCGATGTCAATTAAGCCCTCTAAAGTTATCAACAACTTATTTCATATTTGGTTATTTTATCCGGATATCCCGGGAGAGCAAATCGGTGTGCAGGCGGGTCAGATTTTCTTTGAGCCGGTTGTTGTCATTTGCCTGCAACAGCTCGAGAGTCAGTAATGTCTCCCGGCTGACGCTCAGGCAGCGGGTTAAAAGTTTTTCGGTCAGGCATAAGGTGATATAAGCTTTTTGAGCCTGAGGCAGATGCCGGGCGGCATTTTTCATATCGTTAATCAGTTCTTGCAGGCCACGGCGGATTTCTTCGGGTTTTCTGCCCGAGTGTTTTTCTTTAACAGCAGTCTTCGTCATTTGTCAGTCCTTATTATGAATTGTTTGACATGATATTAATTTCATATCTAGCAAAAGAGAAGACGCTATTTTTATATAATGCACGACCATTATATATTTTGGGGAGGGGCTCCCTCCCCTGAGATATTATTTAAGTTTCTTTTTAATTGTCAGTGCATCTTCATTTATTTTATATCTAATTTTTTCTAATGCTTGTTTTATATTGTCTGCAGCAACTTTTCTCCATATATTTGTTTCATTATACCCCCAATACATTGCAATAAAGTCGGAATTTACAACATTTTCTGTATATTTAGCAATTAACTCCTTTTTATTGTTCCATATTTCTACCTGTACTTCTAGGGATTGTGTTATTTCATTTACCGGAAAGCCTAAAATGTTAATTGTAAATAAGGAGAGCATAGAGGGTAATATATAAAAAATTGAGGTATCATTTCCCCGATACCCTAATTTCAGTGCAACATATCCCTTTTTCTCTCCATAAGGTGAAGAAATATTCTCTTTTACTTCTTTTTCAAAAATGTTTATAACATCGTTGACTCGTGCATCTTTATAAGACGTTCCATTTACTACGGTTGTTTGTGCCCATCCGGCCCAAGGATTTGCTCCGTATCCTGTACCATAATTATTAGCAATACCTTGATAGCCCCCTGATGAATATACAGATTCTAAATTATTCATATCTACAACAGTGATTAACGCTGGCAATAAATTACTATTTGGTTTAATTTCTGGATTAACATCATTATAACTTATTGATTTGCAAGCAGTTAGCATTATAAAAGATATTAGTAAAAACTTTTTCATAATATTCTCCTGACAAATTAACAAAAAACCACCTTGATGAGAGGTGGCAGGAAGTTGAAAGCTATTTTCAGGAAATAGTGTAGTATATTTGTTAGATATAACGTATTTTACTACCTTCCTGCCATAAGGCAAAAAGGTAGTTTTTACATCTGCTCATGCAGAAAACCTGAAAAGGGGCTTTCAAACCCCGCATTGGTAATCAACCAATGCAAAACTAAGCTATGCGAAATGCCCCCGGAAGTCAAATAAAAAATGTTTTATAAAAATAGATATAATTAAACTGCTTTGTTTTTTTCTTTTTTGCGGCGAAGGTAGTGTTCTATCAGGCGGTCGAGGCCGCGGCACAGGTCAACCTTGGCGGCATAAGTCCGATAGGCCTGCTGGCGTTTGCTTTCGCCGTTATCATTATCAAAAAGCTCTTTATCCTCAATGCACACGCGTCTGACGCTGGGCCAAAATTCGTGCGGGATACTCATCATGGCCTGCTGATAACGGGTGCGTGCGTCCAATACATTGTCCAGCAAAGTGAAATCGCCGCAAATTTCCGGCGTTATTTTTCCCAGCTCAACGGCCTTGCAATCCGAAAACTGAGAAAGACGAAAATCCCGGTGCAGCCGTTCCGCCACCCGAATCCGGTCTTCCGCCGTATACCGCTTGTCGCCCATATCAAGCCAGCCGGCATCCGCATAACGATATAAAACGCCGCCGCGGCCGGAAACCGGCTGTCGACAGACGACATCACCGGCCTGAGGTTCCGATATTTGGAGTTTGGCTGCTCGCAGTTTTTTTCCAAGGCCTTTTTTCGGCACTGAAACGGTTATGGCGTAATTATGCGCCGGATTTTCTGACGGAAAATTATCATTATCAGCGGAACGCCATCCTAAAATCTTTGGCATTGTGCCCTCCTTGCTTAATAGAATAATATTCTTTAATAGAATTAAAAGTCAAGAATAATAAAATCTTATCCAGAATATTTTTTACTCTTGAAATTTATTCTTTTATTGAATATACTGTCAGCAGGAGAAAAAAATGAACAATATTAAAAATCTGCGCAAAATGCATCATAAAACCGTTACACAGCTTGCCGAGGCCGTTGGCGTTACCCAATCGACCATGACCAAAATTGAGAACGGCAATATTTCCCTCAAAAGCGAAATGGCACAAAAAATTGCCGATTTGTTCGGAACAACGCTTGATAATGTCGTAAAATCCGAATTCGGACAGGTTTCGCCCTATGCGTTTAGTCCGGCGGGCGTTTCGATGATTGAAATTATTGACGCGCGGGAATCCGTTGCCGAAAACGGCAATATCCTGACGCCGAAAGTTATCGGGCATCAGCTGGCAAATGTTAATCTTTTTCCTCAACTTAAAAACATATCTCCCGATAAAATAAAGATTTTATCAATTTACGGAGACAGTATGCAGCCGACAATCAATGACCAGGACGTTATCTGGGTGGATATCTCGGTTACCTCCCCGGAAAGCGACGGGCTTTATCTTTTCTGCATCCGGCAAGAGCTGCTGGTTAAGCGCATTCGCTTTGATATTTTTAACAATTCCGCGCTGATTTCTTCCGATAATCCGCTTTATCCGCCGCTGTCGGTCAATAATCCGGATCAGATAAAGGTGTGTGGAAAAGTTATTGCGGTTACGAAATTTATGTAATGCATTAACTTAACATTATATCTTTTTGTTAATTGATAAATTTCTTTTGGTGCAGAGATAAGTGCGGTGTTCATTGATCAAGCCGTCGCGCTCGTAGAAATGCACATATTCTTCCAACACGCCCAAAGACAGCAATCGCTTAATATAACACATAAAATTTCCCTGTCCGCGGAAACGGCTGCGGCGATAGGCTTGCTCAAAAGTGCGTTTTTGCCGGAAAAGGCGGCAGACTTCCTGTTCGGTTTTAGTCAGCGTTATCATCGTTTTTCTCCGGTTTGGGCGGGTTATTGTCGTTATCGGCTCGAAGCACTGAACGGCGCGGCAGGAGATGCGGTCCGAAAATGCGCTCAAAGCTTTGCAGCTGCAATTTCAACAAATCAAGTTCTTTCATTTTGCAAATCCTCTTCTATCCGGCTGGTGTAATATTGAATGGTCTGAAGCGATAAAAAGGGTTTGATGTCGATTTCGTTATAAAAAACGTGGCGGATATATACTTCCCTGCTGCCGGAGAATTTCAGGAAATCAATTTCAACAGGAATTTCCGACGTCGTCTCAGAAGAAATTTTCAGGCGGCTCAGCAATTCTTTGTCCTGTTTATTGAACTGATATATATTCCAAATTTTCATTTTTCCCTCTGACTTTCTTTAGAATAAATCTATTCTCTAAAAGAATAATAGTCAATCATTTTACAAAAGATATAAACAGCTTTTTCAGTGCTTTCCGAGTGATAATTTTTGATAATAAAATGCAAGAAAAGCCGTCAAAGCGATACGGCAAAGGAGAGGACGCCGGGAAAGCGGGAGAGGACAATCGACATGGAAACAGGACTTATTATCTTTTGCCGAAAACAGATTGCAGCGCCCAAAGCCAGAGATTTTGCGGCCGGTGATTTTAACGCAGGAAAGAAAAGCGGTTATTGTGTTCGGGGAAAGATGTTTAAAAACAAAAAAAGCCTTGATTAACATCAAGGTCTTTCAAAAGTGGTAGGGGTAGTCAGACTCGAACTGACACGGCCTGAGGCCACAAGATTTTGAGTCTAGCGCGTCTACCAGTTCCGCCATACCCCCATCAACTGGATGAATTAATAATATGTTTATTTCTGTTAGTCAACACTTTTTTTCATTTATTTTATCTGTTATTGTTTTTTTGACTTTATTTAACCTTTATGCTTGAGGAAGTTGTTTATGAAAATTCTGGTCATCGGCGGCGCCGGATATATCGGCAGCCATGTTGTTAAATCCCTGCTGTCTGCCCGGCACGAGGTTTGCGTTTATGATAATCTTTCGACCGGCTGCGCGCAGAATCTTTTTTCGGATGCCGGCTTTGTTCAGGGCGATATTCTGGATTATCCCGCCCTGCTCCGAGCCATGAAACAAAATATTGATGCCGTCGTTTTTCTGGCGGCAAAGAAAGCTGTCGGAGAATCGATGGAAAATCCGGGCAAATATGCCAACAACAATCTTATCGGCGCCATTAATACCCTTAATGCCATGACAGAAGCCGACGTCAGAAAGATCATCTTTTCTTCCTCCGCGGCGGTTTACGGCCTGCCGGAATATCTGCCGGTTGACGAACAGCACCCGACCGCGCCGATAAATTTTTATGGTTTTACCAAGCTTGATATGGAAAATTATATGAATTGGTATGACCGACTGAAAGGTATTAAATTTATTTCGCTGCGCTATTTTAACGCCGTCGGTTACGACGAGGAAGGCGCCGTCAAAGGGCTTGAAAAAAATCCGCAGAACCTTTTGCCGATTATTATGGAGGCGGCTTGCGGCATTCGGAAAAAGGTGATGATTTTCGGCAATGATTATGATACCCGCGACGGAACCTGCATCCGCGATTATATTCATGTATCCGATCTGGCCGCAGCTCATTTGAAGGCTTTGGAATATTTGCAGAAAAACAATCAGAGCCAGATTTTTAACCTGGGGACGGAAAACGGCGTCAGCGTTCTGGAGATGATTTTGAAAGCGCGCGAGATTACCGGGAAAGAGATTCCCTACGAATTTGCCGGACGACGCGCCGGGGATCCGGCCGTTTTGCTCGCCTCGGCCCAAAAGGCGCAAAAGCTCCTCGGCTGGTCGGCCGTTCACAGCGATTTGGAAAATATTATCGACTCCACCTGGAAGCTTTACAAGCCTTCCGCGATATAATAATTTTATCTATGTGGACTTTTTTGTTAATATTTGGTTAATATATTAATGATGTTACTTAACCCTTTTGAAGGAGGAGAAGTATGCAGAGAATAAATATAGCCAATTATTTAATCGGGGAAATGTCTAACGGGCTGACAACATCTCCCAATATCCGGCACCGCCAGATTATTGACACGCTGGTCGACAACTGGGAGAAAAACCGTTATCCGGTTCCCGGGCATTCTTCTGCCGAGAGCAAAATTATTTTTAACAAATTCAAACATATCGGATAAGGACTGACATCTCATGACAAAAATTCTGAACCGCGGCGGTGTTGACATTACTTTTCTCGGCCACAGCGGTTTTATCTTTGAAAAAGACGGACACAAAATTGCCGTTGATCCTTTTTTGACCAATGCGCCAATGGCTACCCGAAAAGCCGAAGACATCATCGTTGATGATATTCTGGTAACGCATGGGCATGCCGACCATATCGGTGATTCCATAAGCATTGCCCAAAAGAACGACATTACGATTACCACAACTTTTGAAGTCGCGCGATATTGCCAGAGCCAGGGAGCAAAAGCCTTCGGCGTTCCGGTCGGCGTTGAGCAGCTTTTTTCCTGGGGAAAGGCAATTTTCCGCCCGGCTGTGCATTGCGGGCTGCTGCCGGACAATACGCCTTTTAACATTGCAACCGGTATTATCTTTGATTTTGGCAGCATTAAAATCTATCATATGGGCGATACGGCCATTAACCTTGATTTTAAGCTGGTTAAAGAAATTTACAAGCCGGATATGGCACTCATTCCCATCGGCGGCCGCGTCAATATGGATATTGAACAAGCAGCTCTGGCAGCAGAATGGCTGGGCGTTAAAACCGTTGTACCCATTCATTATGACCTGTTCACGCAAGGCCCCGTTAATCCGCAGGATTTTCAAAAACGGCTTGCCGAAAAGAACAGCGGTATTGAGTGTGTTATCATGGAGCCGTAAGTTTCGAATCGGTTTGAAAGACTTTTTAAGAAGGATATTTTTTGCGAAGGTTTGCTATATATATGAAATAATTAAAAAATTTCAAGTTTGTCAGTGCACCTATTTTTCGTTTACGGGTATCGAATTTTACCTACTACCCAGATAAAAAATTTGCTGCTAACATTCTTGTCGAGGACTGAATATTAGTTATCCACAAAAAAAATTAATTTGGAGGCAATAATGAGACATCTTAACGAAGAGACTGCAGCGACTTATGACCTGATTAACAACAATGCCGTTTTAATCAGCAAAATACATCAAAGTTTTGAAGCGCTTGAAGAGGCTTTGGGAATGTTAAAACTGGAAGAGCCGCTGTTTCTGACATATATTGCCAAAAAGTCTTTTGCAAAAGCTGTTTGCAACAATATTCAAAACACTACCGAGGAATACAAAATAAATTAAAGCTCCGAGACAAAGCCCCTGTTTTTCAGGGGCTTTCATTTATACCAAAGGCAGGAAACAAACATTGAAGAACAAAAGATTTGACCGTTTGAGGGCAAAAAGATACCCTCGCCCGGATGTGATTTTTTATAAACAGCCGCCCCGTCTTTTACATCAGGACGTTTTTCCTTTTTCTCCCTTTCTTCCCGATACGCCGCCTTCTCCGCCTTTGTCCGATACCCGAATTTTTTACAAGCCCCGATACAGAAAATCTCTGCGCAAAGTTTATAAAATCTGTCTGACGCTGTTTTGGCTTTGTTTCTAAAAAACAAAATGCCGGCAAACGCGGCATTTTGCATTAAAGAAAATTTGCATTCTTAAATTCAGGCAATTTTCCAGGTTGTGCCGGAGGGGCCGTCTTCCAGCAGAATGCCCTGCGCTTTCAAGTCATTGCGGATTTTATCGGCCAGAGCATAGTCTTTGTTCTTTTTGGCGGCAAGGCGTTCGGCGATTTTGGCCTCGATGGCTTTTTCATCCAAAGCCGATGCGTTCTCCCCTCCTTTGAACCAAACTTCCGGCTGCTGCCACAGCAGACCCAGCAGATCAGCGCCCGCCAACAATTGCGACTTATATTTTTGCTTATCTTCTGTTGTTTCAGCCTTGTTCAGGTTGTTGACAATCTCGTGCAGATAGGAAATTGCCAGCGGCGTGTTCAGGTCATCGGCCAGCGCTTCCAGTACCCGGGCATCCGGCTCAATATTTTTATCAACTTCAACAGCAGCATTTTTCAGCAGCGCATTATAGAATTTATCCAAAGTCGCTTTGGCCTGGTTTAAGCCCTCAAAAGTAAAGTTGAACGGCTGGTGATAATGTCCGCTCAAAAACAGCAGGCGTAATGCCTCGGCCGGATATTTTGCCAAAATCTCGTCAACAATATAAAAATTGCCCAGCGATTTTGACATCTTAACGCCGTCCACCATCAACATACCGGCATGAATCCAGTAATGGGCAAATTTTGAGCCCTCAAAAGCGCAGCAAGACTGAGCGCATTCGTTTTCATGATGTGGGAAGATCAGATCTGATCCGCCGCCGTGAATATCAAAATCGTTGCCCAGCAGTTTGGAGCTCATTGCCGAGCATTCCAAGTGCCAGCCCGGCCGTCCGTAGCCCCAGGGGCTGTCCCAACCAGGCTGATCGGCATCGGAAGGTTTCCACAAAACAAAATCTGCCGGGTTCTTTTTGTAATCGGCAACATCAATCCGGGCTCCGGCGAGCATTTCCTTCATGGAACGGCCGGATAAAAATCCGTAATTTGGCATGGAATCAACACTAAAAAGCACATGGCCGGCGGCTTCATAAGCATGTCCATTGGCAAGCAGGCGTTTGACCAGTTCTATCATCTCGCCGATATATTCCGTTGCCCGGGGACGAAAGTTCGGATCCAGAACGTTCAGCCTTTTCATATCATCCAGATACCACTGATAGGTCTGTTCGGTAATTTCTCGTATCGGCTTGCCGGTTTCTTTATGTTTGTTTAAAATCTTGTCATCGACATCCGTAATATTGGAAACATAGGTAACATGTTCTGCACCGTAAACAGCGCGCAGCAGGCGGTACCAAACGTCAAAGACAACGGAGGTTTTGGCGTTTCCGAGGTGGGCTTTGTCATAAACCGTCGGTCCACAGACATACATCCGCACGTTATTGGCGTCAATGGGAACGAACTCCTCCTTGCGGCGGCTAACAGTATTGTGCAGATATATTTTGGTCATGATTATCCTCCTCTTTAAAACATGAAAGAGATAATAATCTTATATCTAAGGAAATTCAACAGCTTTTTTGCCTTTACTCGGGCGAAGCGACCGGTTGGATATTTCCAGCAGCCGGGGTTTCTGCGTTTTCCAGCTGTAACTGGTTATTTTTTTCATTTGATTTGGTAATGGTTTCCAAATCTTCCAAAAACCATTCGGGATCCGAATCCGCCTCTTGCATCATTTGATAAAAACGGCTGCGATAAGACAATATCAAACTGCTTTCACCCAGCGTGATATCAATAATTTTTATCTCTTTTCCCGTTTGTTGCAGACGAAAAGCGACAGTAACAGAGGTTTCGGTACTTTCCTTTTCTTTCGGCGCCAAGGTTATTGACGTCCAGACATCAGTATAATTTGTACGCCCTTCAACGTTGTTTACCTTAAAAGAAAGACGGTTGTCAAAATTTAACGGAAAGCCTTTATACAGCGACAAGGCGTATCTTTTGAATAAAGAAATATATCGTTTTTGTTGCTCTTTATTTAGGTTTTTCCAATATTTGCCCAGCACAAATTTGCCAACATAATCCAAATCGACATATTTTAAAAACAACGTATCCAGCTGCCGGTATTTTACCGAAAGGTCTTTTTCATTAAACGTATTGAGCAAAATTCCGCCTTTTTCCCGCACCCAGTCGGCGGCCGTTTTATCATCTATCGGCGCGGCCCGGAGCGGTGCAGAAATCAGTATTGCAAAACAGAGGATAATAAGTTGCAAAAAATGGTTACGTTTCATAAAAAAATGCCTTATAGTTATTTTGCCTGATATTATAATATAGCACATTGGTTAAAAAAATGAAACTTAAATACATATTTTTGATTTTTGCCGTTTTATTTTCCGCTCAGCCTTCTTTTGCGGAAGATGCCGGATTGCGCTATATTAAATCGCACGGCGCCATTCGCTGCGGAACCTCCCTTCACAGCAGAGCCTTTGCCTATCGTGACGACGATAAGCAGTGGCAGGGGTTTGATGCGGAAATCTGCAAGATTTTTTCTTCCGTCATCTTTGGCAATGAAAAATATTTTGAACTGGTGAACGTTCCGCAATCCGAGGCTGCGACCGCTCTGCAAAGCGGGAAAGTCGACGTTATGCTCGGCAATACGCCCTATTCCGCTTCTTTGGATATTTCCCGCAGAATCGTTCCGGCCGGGCTTTTGTATTTTGACAGGCAGATGTTTGCGGCCCGCCAGCCGGGCGACGCAACATCTATGCTTGACTTTAAGGGAAAGACCGTTTGTTCCGTCAACAACTCCGAAGAATTATACAACCTTGATCTTTATAATCGGCAATATAATCTGAAGCTGAAAGCCATTAGATTTCCGAGTCAGCAAAAAGCTAAAGAAGCTTTTATGCTTAATCGTTGTGCTTTATTGACCGGTAATGAAACGTTCTTAAAATCCGTTGTTTTTGAACAGCAGAAATCAAAACCGGCCGTTTTACCGGAAGTTATCACAGCTAAACCGGTGTATGCTTATGTCAGCAGAGAAAACACCCGGTTGCAAAGTATCATAAGCTGGATTATCAACAACTTGTATCTGGCTGAAGAATACGGCATTACCTCCGCTAATGTCGATATTTTAGAAAATGCCCAAGATCCATCAATCCGCAATATGCTCGGATATGCTCCCGCACTCTGGCAAAAATTTGAAATGAACCCCAAAGGTTTTCGCCAGGCATTAAAACAATACGGCAATTATAAAGAAATTTACAACAGGACATTGGGCGAAGATTCTGTGCTGAATATTCAACGGATTACCGGCAGTCTGAGTTCAGACGGCGGCGTGGTTATTCCCTATCCTTTTCTTTGATAATCAGACAGCCTTTTGCTTTAGTTGATGACGCGAGATATAACGTAAGGCTTGTGCCAGTCCGTCTTCCGTTACCATGTGGCGTCCTTCTTCCACAACATAGGTCGAAACATTGCAACCCATTTGCTCCAAGAGACTGCGTGTAAAATTCAGCGCTTCAAAACGCACCAGGTTGTCGGCATTGCCATGAATAAGTAAAACATCCGGCGAGCTTTTATGGTGTTTCAGCAAGTAGGTATGCGGCGTTAAAATACCACTGAAGCTGATGCAGCCGCCGATTGTTTCCTCATGTCTTAAGGCATAATACAAAGCCAGCATAGCCCCTTGCGAAAAGCCGCAAAGATAAAGGTCTTTTGCCTCCAGACCATACATATTAAGCCGCTCTTCAATATATTCGTCCAGATAAGAGTATGCCTCTGCCAATCCCTGCCCCATACGATCATAAATGGCAACACATTCTTCCATTGTCGGTACAAATTTGCGAGCATCGTCCGGATCAAAACGATGCATGGAGTACCACTGGCGTTTATTTTCATGAATTTCACAAATGACCGGAGCTTGCGGGATATGAACCGCTGCATTATCCAACCCGTCAACGAGGAGGTTTATTTTCCGGTCAAGAGCAGGAGCGCTGTCTATATAACCGTGCAGAAAAACGACCAGCTTCCGAGGCCGGCCTTTGACATGGACAATCTCTTCAGTTATCATTTTATTCACCTTTTATTTTGGGCCTTACGGCATTTATTTTTTGAAAGCCCGTCTAATTTAGCCGCGATCCGTGCAACTTCCAGGCTTACTTTCGTTTATAACCGTTAGTTTTTGAGCTTTCTGCCCACAAAGGCATATCGTCCCTTCTTTTTTCGCGCATAGTATAATGGGGATTTCTTAAGAATGATTTAATTTTGATTTATAAAAAAATTCCGACTTTTATGAAGCCGATTGTTTTTTTCGGACGGCATTTTCCACTTCATTCAAAGCAATTTCCGCACTGCCGGAAAAATCCATTTTCTTTCCGTCTTCCAACCGGCAGCTGCTTTCAAACGTATCATAGAGGCAATAAGGTGTTGAAAACCATTTTTTATAAATCGTACTGTCATCAATATGAATATCTATGCCATGTTCTTTGCAGTACCGCGCTTTGGCGCTGTCCCATAATTTGTCTTCCACATGAAATTTATTATCCGTAATATGCTGCACTTTATTCAACGCTTCATAAAAATCAAGTATGGCAAAAATTGTGGTATAGGCAATTTTCCAATCATCCAGCATTTTGCAAACCACATCAGCCGGGCCGCCGGTAATAACGTGAATTTCCCAGCCGCGTTTTACGGCTCCTTGGCTAAAGGCACTGAAAAAATGAGGATTGGCCGTAATCACGCCATGAAAATCAATCCCGATTTTCAGCCTATTTGCCATTGTTTTCTCCAAAGACAGAAGACAACATATCTTTTAACGAACTCGGGCTCAGTGCCGAAAGCGGATTTAGACTGATTTGCGGATCTTCAATATTTCCTTTGATTTGATAATTGGCAGCAAAAACCGTTCCGTCTTTGCCGGAAAGCAAACTGCCGACCAGCGGTATTTTTCCGATCAGGCTGTTTAAGCTGTAGGCCGGAGCTACAACTCCTTTGACATCAATATTATCATAATACAAATCATAACTGCCGTTGGCGGTAATTCCCAAAACATTGCCGAAAGTCTTGGCTTCTTTAACCGACAATATTTGGTTTGAATAAGTAAACGGGGCATCAAAATGCGAGAATTTTATTCCTTCACCGGTCAGCAAATTTACCATTCCTGAAAAAGAGGCAACCGTCAGCAGTTTTGCTAAAACCGGCGTATTATGTACGCTGAAATCCCGAATTTTGGCATGTCCGACAAAGTCTTGATTTTTATCCCGTCGGGCACTGACGTTCAAGCGTCCGCCCTGCATGTTATCATAAAGGCGCAAAAATTTTAATGTATTTCCGGCATCATTGCTGTCAATATCCAGCATAAATTCCTTATTGGCGTGCGGTACATAATTCAAACGCAGATAGGAATGGGGAGAAGAAGTAAAGTTCCCAACCAGGCGGATTTCTTTGATACCGGTTCCTTTGACCAATTTGGCAGAACCGGCAAAATTTTTAATCATAGAATTTTCGCTTGTCCACAAATTATTGACCGCAATGTTAATATCCGTATCGGTAATATCTTTCCATTTATCTTCAGTTTTGGGACGGGAGATGTTTTTTTCGCTCCGTATTTTCTTTGACGTTTTGGTGATTTCATCTTCTTTCGGCGCAAAAAAGGCTGAGAGATCATAACTGGTACCGGAAATATTGACCTTGATTTTTTCTTTTGGTTTGTAGGCAAATTCAACCTTGGCTTTGGCCGCCGTTTTTGGGGCTCTGATTCCGGAAATGTCAATAGATGTTACCTTCTGGTCTTTGTTCAGAGCCAGTTTTCCCTGAAGATTAAAATCAAATTTATCAAAACTTAATGACGGAACGGAGGTTATTTTACCGTTGTTCACATCAATTTCGGCTTTTAACAGCGCCTTTTCTCCGAGCTTTTTATTTAACCCCAAAAATGAAAAATCCAACTTGGCGTTCGTTAATTCGGCATTTAGATTTACTTTCATTTTTTCTTGCGGATAAGATGTGATCTCTGCCAAAACATCTGCCGTTCCGTCAATATACGGCGGATTTAGAATTTCATAATCAATTCCCCATTTTTCTTTGAATGCTTTATCATAAACAAAAGCCAGCTGATAACGGCTGTTATAATTTTTCTCCTTGGTAAAGTTTTCATCCCAAATCAGTTTAAAAGGAGATCCATCCAGAGTCACATCTCCTTCAACCAGCATGCCGGCGTTGGTCACATCCAGTTTTAGTGCTTGAGCTTTTACGCTTTTGCCTTTGATGATATCCGGGATTATTACGTCTTTAAGCTCAGATTTTACTTTGACGTTTACATCGTCTGTATCCAGATCATTGCGCAACTCAAATTTGAGTTCCAAATCTGTTACTGCATTTCCCTCAATTGCCCCCGGTTTCAGGCCCATTTCAGAAGCAAAACCGAGCGGCGGATTATCAATCAGTTTTAAAGCGTCGGTAATGGAACTTTCCGCAACAATCTTAATGTCGGCAAAGTTATCTTCCTTGTCCAAATCATATAACAGCACCGATCCGCCGGTCATGATAACCCCATTGGAAACACCTTTATCAACGACAACTTTCAATTCCTTGGTATCAATACTGAAAGTGCCGTAAATATCTTTGATATCCGGCATGCCGCGCAGATAATTCAAATTTACGCCGACGGCATCTGCCCGGCCTTTGAAGTCTTTGAATACAATTGCTTTTTGTTTCGGATCGTAAGCAAAATCAACATTAAACCGGGCATTTTGGGCCAGACCGCCGTACAGACTGTCTTCACACCAAAGCCAGGCATCTTCCGCCAAAGCCCGCGGCCAAAGGTGATACAGGTCATCAAATTTTAGTTCCGGTATATCTGCCTGAAAGGCTATTTTCAAATCTTCCGGCGACTGCTCAAGAAAATATTTTTTCAGCCCGGTCAGCTCTAAATTTAATATTGTTTTCTGATTATCCAGATCAAATTTGGCATCTTTTACACTCACCTTATCCAATCCGGCAGAAATATTGCCGTTTAATATTACGGATGCAACATTGTATTTATAATCCGCGCCCTCGGAGAACTGGATGCTGCCGTTACCACCTTCAAGCGAAAAACTCATTTCTTCCAAGGCATCGTCCAAACTTTTGGCAACATTATTTTTGTTTTTTAAGACATTGCTAAAATCAATTTTGGCATCTATTTTTCCGCTCAAAGGCAAATCAACTTTGGCCAACTGGGCGGATAACTTTTTATCCGGCATGGAATCGGCAAATTGCGACGGCACAATATCGGAAAAATAAAATTCCAACAATAGTTTTTCACCCAACATTTTATATTCCATATCCAGTCCGATCGAAGCCAGCTTATCATCAAACTTCATCAATGCACTGATATCGGATTCAATAGAGGTAAAATTGCGGGAAAAACGATAATTTAAGTCGGAAAAAATCCATTTGCGTCCGAGATCAACCTCATGAAACTCCACTTCGGCATTGTTAATTTCTATACCATTTACATAGCTTTCCGTATAAGTTTTGTCATCGGAGTTAAAGCGCTCAAGAAAATCTTCAAAATAATCAAAATAAAAAGCAAGCTTTTTCTGATTGGCGATATTTTCCTGCTCTTTTTTTACACCGTAATCGGTAAAGACGTAAATTCTGGGGTCATTAACCTCAATATTGCTCGGCGCAATAACACCATGCAATAACGCCCTGATACTAAAAGATACCGAGGTTTTCGGCGCATTGACACTAAAACTTCCGTCATTTTTGCGATAAGTTACATTATTGGCAATAATCTTAATCGGCTTAATTGAACGCACCAGTTCAAGATTCACCGAATCCAACGTTACCTGGTATTCGGCATCATCATGATTCAAGGCTTTGATAATATACGGCTTCAAAAACGGAATGGCTATCGGCCCGCTGTACAGCTGCCATAAAAACAGCAGTATCAACCCCAGGATTGCAACACCGATGTAATCCATCGTTTTATGAAAAATATATGCCCGATTACTGATTATTTTCATCTTTTACTTTCTTACCATTTCATCCAGCCAGGAAAGAACATCGCGGTAATTGCGCAGTTCATACAAACCGCTGTGTGTTCCCCCCTGATATATAATCATCTTTTTCGGATCTTTTGCAAATGTATATAAATTTTTTGCCAATTCAAGCGGCACAACCGTATCTTCCGTTCCGGTCATAACCAAAACAGGCGCTTTTACCTGCGACAACATCTCTTCATTATGATATTTGTCGCGGACAATATATTTTAACGGCAACGGTACCCAAACGGCTTTCCGGGCGGCGTTTTCTATATTGTCAAACGGCACTTCCAAAATAAGTCCGGCAAAATTTCCGCCATCTTGCAAGCGGTGTATATTATTAATGGCCAGATGTGAGCCGAGCGACATTCCGTACATGACCAGCTGCGAATTATTATATCCCATTCGGCGCAGCTCCTTAACCGCGGCCAGAGCATCGGCCTCCAAACCAGCCTGCGTTATTCTGCCCGGAATTCCGCCAAAGCCGCGATATTCCGGCATAAAGACGCCGTATCCGGCTTCTGCCAGCGGAAGCAATTTGGGATAAAAACGTTCGATATTATAAGCATTGCCGTGAAGGTAGACAATTACCGGAAAACGATTGTCGCGCGGGGGTATATACCAGCCGAACAGAGGCGTGCCGTCAGCGGACTTGAAATCTACGCGCTCCGCGGCAAAACCGTTTGCCTCGGCATTTTGCAGATTTGGTTCTTCAGATGACGGATGATAAAAAAACAGTTCCGGAAAAGACCAGGCGATTGCACAAAGGGCAAGATAAACGGAAACTACTCCCCCTATCCCGAACTTCAGCCATTTCCCGAGTGTTTTCATTTTCTCTCCGCTATAATTTTTGGGCCAGCGCCGCACTTAAAAACATATCAATATTGCCGTCCAACACGGCCTTGGTATCAGAGGTTTCGACCTCCGTCCGCAAGTCTTTTACCATTTTATAAGGCTGCAAAACATATGAGCGTATCTGATGGCCCCAACCGATGTCGCTTTGGTTATCCCGCATTGTTTGTTCGGCTTCTTCGCGTTTTTTCAGCTCCAATTCATAGAGACGGGCTTTTAACATTTTCCAGGCTGCTTCCCGGTTCTGAAACTGAGAACGCTGGTTTTGGCATTGAACAACTATTCCGGTCGGAATATGCGTAATCCGCACGGCAGAATCGGTTTTGTTAATATGCTGGCCGCCGGCACCGCTGGCACGATAAGTATCAACCCGGCAATCGGCCTCGTTAATCTCAATTTCTATATCATCATCCAAAACGGGATAAACGCCGACGGACGCAAAGCTTGTATGACGACGAGCCGCGCTGTCAAACGGCGAAATCCGCACCAGTCGGTGAACCCCGGTTTCCGACTTGAGCCAACCATAAGCATTATGGCCGCAAATTTTTAACGTAACCGATTTGATGCCGGCGACATCGCCTTCGGTTTCCTCAACATATTCAACTTTGAATTTGCGGCTTTCCGCCCAGCGGCTATACATCCGGACAAGCATCTCAGCCCAATCCTGCGCTTCCGTACCGCCGCTGCCGGCATGAACCTCTAAAAAGGCGTCATTAGCATCAACTTCTCCGGAGAGCAAAGCCTCCAGCTCGCCGCGTTTGGCATCTTCCTTTAACTGTTGTAATTCGTGATAAGCCTCGGCGATTATGACCTCATCATTTTCGGTCTCGGCCATTTCAACCAGGTCAACAATATCATCCAAAGCTTTGGCCATTGCCTCATAACGGTGGAGATTATCTTCCAGTCGTGTTTTCTCGCTCATCAGCTTTTTGGCTTTTTCGGCATCGCTCCAAAGATTGGCATCTTCGCTCAATGCATTGAGTTCGCTCAGCCGCAATACGGCATTGTCATAGTCAAAGAGACCTCCTCAGCAGTTCTAAAGACTGCCTGATCTCGTCAACAATTTCCGTGATTTCCGCACGCATTTTTCTTTCTCCTTAATATTGTCCGCCAAGCTGAAAATCTCCGCCCTCATCCGAGGAATAGCCGGAGGCCGGCGTTTCCGTTTCGGAAGTTGACGACGAATCGTCACCGATAACGCGCTGCCCCTGCTTGTCAAAATCAAAATCCGGTTTCAGCGCTTCGACAATCACGGCCTTGTCCATCGGCGTTGCCGGTTTGCCGGTATTGTGGTTTACGCGGACAAGTTTGATGCCGTTCGGAATACGGAACGGTATATCCGGCTGGTCTTTCAAGGCCTGCTGCATAAAGTCGTAAAATATCGGCAAGGCCGCCGTTGCGCCGGTTTCGCGTTTACCAAGCGTTCGGGGTTCGTCAAACCCGATATAAATACCAACGACCAAATCCGGCGAAAAACCAATAAACCAAGAATCTTTATTGTCGTTTGTCGTACCGGTCTTGCCCGCCAAATGACGATGCAGGCTGCGCAGACGGGCAGCCGTTCCGCGAATGGCCACACCTTCCAAAATGCTGGTCATCTGATAAGCGCTGAGCGGATCGACAATCTGTTCACGGTTATCCGGCAGTTTCGGCGTTTCCTGGTTTTCATAAAAATCAACATTGCAGCCGGGACATTCCCGCTTATCATGCTTCAAAATCGTATTTCCCCGGCGATCCTGAACCTGCTCAATAAAATAAGGTTCGATTTTTTTGCCGCCGTTAACAATCATTCCATATCCGGCCACCATATTAATCAGCCGGGTATCCGACGCACCCAAAGACATGGAAAGAAACTTCGGGAGATTGTCATTAATGCCAAAACGGCGGACATATTCCGAAACTTTATCCATGCCGATATCCTGAGCCAGGCGGACGGTCATCAGGTTGCGGGATTTTTCTATACCCTGGCGCAGCGTCGTTAGGCCGTAAAAATTGACAGAATAGTTTTTCGGCTTCCACTTCGGCAGTCCTTCTCCCTGATCCAAAACAAAAGGCGCGTCCAAAATCAAATCGGTCGGGGAATAGCCGTTATCCAAAGCCGTGATATAAACAAAAGGTTTGAAAGAAGAGCCGGTCTGGCGTTTGGCCTGGGTTGCCCGGTTAAACTGCGACTGAGAAAAATCGTATCCGCCGACAGCTGCCAAAACCTTGCCGGTGTGGGGATCCATGGCAACCAAAGCGCCCTGAACATTTGGCACCTGGCGCAGGTGATAGCTGTCTGCCGCAAGCTTTTTGGCAGCAATTTCTTTTTCCATGGCCTTTTCGGCATAAACGACATCGCCTTTTTTCAAAAACTTGGCGGCACTGTCAAGCGGACCGGTGATTCCCTGATTTTTTAAGGCCTTTCCTGCTTTGGGCATCAGCGACAGAGGAATTACACCACGCGCGCCGTCAGCGGTTTCAATTACGGCCTTGTCTTTGCCAACCTCAAGAACAACGACTTTTTGCCAGCCCTCATCAGCCCCTTTGGGCATGACAACTTTAGCCAGAGCTTCTTTATAATCGTCGTCAAGACTAATGTTGGTCACCGCACCGCGCCAGCCATGACGGTCATCATAAGCCTTAATCCCTTTTCTGAAAACTTCGGTCGCAATTTCCTGAAGTTTCGGGTCAACCGTCGTTCTGACCAGCAACCCTCCCTCATATAAAGCATCATCACCGAATTGATCCGTAATCCGGCGGCGGACTTCCTCGCTAAAATATTGCGCGTCTTTAACAAATTCGCTGTTGCGTTCCGTGGTTACCAGCGGCTTTTCCTTGGCGGCAACGGCCTCTTCTTCACTGATATAGCCATCCTCACGCATCCGATCAATCACCCAGTTGCGGCGGGCAATGGCAGCCTCTTTTTTGGTCTTCGGGTTATAATTGTTCGGCCCTTTCGGCAGAGCTGCCAGATAAGCAGCTTCTTCCAGACTCAATTCATCCAGCGACTTGCCAAAATAATTCAGCGCTGCAGCTCCGACACCGTAAGACCGGTTACCGAGATAAATTTCGTTCAAATAAAGTTCCAGAATATGATCTTTGCTAAAAGCCTGCTCAATCCGGGTTGCCAGAATGGCCTCCTTGATTTTTCGGCTGTACGAAAGCTCGGAAGAAAGCAAAAAGTTTTTGGCAACCTGTTGCGTTATCGTTGAAGCGCCGGCCGGACGCGCACCTGTTCCGATTTTTTTGATATTTCCCAAAATGGCACGGACGATACCGACATAATCTATTCCGGAATGGGAATAAAACTTTTTGTCTTCTGCCGCAATAAAGGCGTTCTTTACTTTTTCAGGAATCTTATCAATCGGCACAAAAAAACGCTTTTCCGTGGCATATTCCATCAACAGGCGTCCGTCGCCGGCATAAAGGCGGGTGGTTACCGCTGGCTCATATTTGGCCAGTTGGCGATAATCGGGAAGTTTGCTGGAATAATCCCAGATTGTGCTGATGATGACAACAAATGCAATGACCGCGAAAAAGAAAAATGTGCTTAATAATGAAGACAGCGTTTTTAACATCTACAAATCCGTTATTTTAGGGTATTTTAATCTATTTGTTCAGAATCTTGTGCTTAATCTATTACAATTTAAGAAAAATGCAAAGACATTTTTTATTTTTCCCCCTTTGCTTTCCGTCTTCTCAAACAGCATGGCACGACAGGTTTCCCAAATGGCAAACGATATTGATGAATGGACAAAGCTTCAGATTAACGATCGGAAATAACAAAAAATTTTTATGAACAACGGCTTGGCACCGGCTTTACCCCCTAAGCATCTTAAAATAACGAGGCGTGGTGCATATTCTCAAAATATTTATCTATGGCAGAGGCTGCCGATTTTGCCAGTTTTTTACGATATGACGGCTGGCGCAGAAGTTTTTCTTCCGAGCGGTTTGACAAATATCCCATTTCCAACAGAACGGAAGGAATATCCGGTGCTTTTAAGACGGCGAATCCGGCAAAACGGTGCGTATTATCGAGAAGTTTGCAGCTTTTGCGCATTTCCGATACCATAAAGGTTGCAAATTCCGATGAACGGTTCAGGGTTTCGCGCTGTGCCAGGTTAATCAGAATATCGGAAACTTCTTTGGAATGTTCGGCAAAGTTCAGGCCGGCAATCACATCGGCTTTATTTTCGCGTTCGGCCAGAGCTGCGGCCTCTTTGTCGGAAGCCTTTTCAGACAAAGTATAAACCGACAGGCCTTTGGCATTGCGGTTTAAGGCACTGTCCGCATGGATGGACAGGAACAAGTCTGCCTTGTATTTGCGGGCAATACGGACGCGTTCGCGCAATGGAATAAAAACATCACGGTTGCGTGTCAGATAGACTTTATACTCGCCTTTGGCATCAAGTATTTTTTTCAGCTCTCTTGCCGCGGCCAGCGTAATGTTTTTTTCATACACGCCGGATACGCCGATGGCGCCCGGATCTTGTCCGCCATGACCGGGGTCGAGAACGATGATCTTTTTGGCATTGCTGCGTTTGTTTTCCGTAACGTCCGATTTGGTGCTTTTGGCGTTTTTGGCACTTTGTGTGGACGAACCGCCGTCATCCGATACGGCATAAGCAGCGCCGACATGTTTGGAAAAGTCATTTTCCGAAGTGATTTCCAAATCAATAACAAAACGCCAGCCGAAGTTAATCTGCGGCGGCAACATAAAGGCTTTTTTGATTATGGCAGGCTGTTTGAGATCAAAAGCCAGCCGAGCAGCGCCGGTATCGACATTGCGGCCGATGCGCGGATTTTCAAGAACATTATTGGCTGTCAGGCTTTTTTCAACTTTAGAACTCAATGTGACATTGTCAAAGTCAACAACCAGACGACGCGGCCCGCTTAACAAAAAGACATTGTAGCCAAACTTGGCGTTTGTATCAAAGACAATACGGATTCCGCCGGAGTTCTGCCCGATACGCAAGGACTGAATCGTAGCCGTTGCTGCTTCTGCCCGCCCGCATATCAACAAATATGACAAAGCAAGCATTGCCGGTACAGCAAGCTTTTTGAAAAAAACAGAGATATTTTTTTTCAGTTTTTGTAGCATGGTATATTCAGTCTGAATCCTCTTATTTGTTTAAGCATAACGGATATTCATTACCAAGTCGTTAAACATCCGGGTAAAAATTTTATACTCTACATGATTTTATTGTTGTGTTTTAAAACAATTCGTATATCCTATTTTCGGGTTAAATGAATTTTTTGCATCAGGGCTTGGTTTTAATATTTACACTGAAGAAGACTGATTTTGCAAGACCAAATTTTTGATGCCGCCGCCTTATCATTGATATTCCGGCCTCATATAACCCGGGGAAAAAGTTTTTGCCGGACGTTGTCTGCCGTATTTACAATATGTTGCGAGCAATTAGATAAGACTTAATACATATTGCAAGTATGAGGAAGTTTTTATATGGCCGTAATCTGATTTATGGCACAGAAAATACAGGTTTCTGAAGTGACGGACTTATTTTTGTTAAGGGAATCCGTTTAAAATCGACAAACTCCGGCATATTAAAAATTCGGCTGCAAACTGCGGCCAGGAAATGGAGTTATTATTTATGATAAAAAGAATGTTGATTGATGACACCAATCCCGAAGAAACACGGGTAGTGGTTATTAACGGAAACAAACTGGAAGACGTTGAATGTGAAACGGCCTATCGCCGTCAGATTAAAGGAAATATTTATCTTGCCAAAGTTATGAGGGTTGAACCCTCCCTGCAAGCCGCCTTCGTTGATTATGGCGGGAACAAACACGGTTTTTTGGCTTTTGGTGAAATTCATCCCGATTATTATAACGTTTCCGAAGAAGAACTCGCCGAGGTTGACAAAGAAGTCGACGAGATTATTGAGGCAAAAAAAACCGCCATTAAAGAGCGTGAAGCGGAAAGAGAAAGAATCCGGGCTGAAAAGCAACAGGCCCGTTTGGAAGCCGAACGTCTGAAAGCCGAACAGGAAGCCGCTGCTCAAGCTGCCGAGGCAGAAAACAGTCCGGAAAATGCTGAGCCGGCTGCCGGTGAACAAGCAGACGAGCCGCAACAGGTCGAAGCTGTTGCTACGGCCGAAGAAGCTGCTGTTCAGGAAGAAAACGGCGAAGTTAAGTCAGAAGAAGAAAAAACGGCAGAGGGAACAGAACCGGCAGAAGAAAATTCTGAAACGGAGATTGCAGAGGCTGACGAAAATAAAGAAGAAAAAGGGCGGAAACAACGTTATCGGAAACGTCCGCGCCGCAGTAAAAAACATGCGGAAGAGAGCGAAAACAAAGAAGAGCTCAAAGTTATGAGCGAAGACAGCGGCACCGAAGAAGAAAGCATCAGTGAAGATGTGTCCGCCCCTGCTCCGGCTGACGATGATGACGACGATGATGTTTGCACCAATGAAAATTTTGACGACGACGAAGACGATGATGATGATGATGATGATGAACAGGAATATGACTTTGACCTGCAGCGGAAACTTTTGAAATCACGCAAACTGTATCATCGTCACAGCATTCAGGAAGTCATCAAAGAAGGCCAGATTTTAATGGTTCAGATTGTTAAAGAAGAGCGCGGTAACAAAGGCGCAGCTTTGACAACTTATCTGTCTTTGGCCGGAAGATATTGCGTTTTGATGCCCAACCGGATTAAAAGCGGCGGCGTCTCCCGCAAGATTACCAACGTGGCTGACCGCAAACGCCTGAAAGGCATTGTCCGCGAGCTGCCGCTCACCAGCGATATGTCGATTATTGTTCGGACGGCCGGAGAGGAAAAGACCAAAGCAGACATCGTCCGCGATTATAACTATCTGATCAGAAGCTGGAATCAAATTCGTCTTGCTTCGCTCAGCAGCAAAGCTCCGGCAATGATCCACGAAGAAGGAAACCTCATTAAACGGGCGCTGCGTGATATTTATACCAAAGAAGTTTCAGAAATTCTGGTTGCCGGCGACAATGCTTATAAGATGGCAAAAGACTTTTTCAGAATCTTGTCCCCGCACAGCCTCAAAAAGATCAAAAGTTATCGCAATACAGATATGCCGTTGTTTCAGCGTTTTCAAGTTGAAACACAACTTGACAAGTTGCATGATACCAATGCCCAATTAGAATCGGGCGGGTATCTGGTTATTAATCCGACGGAGGCTTTGGTTTCCATTGATGTTAACTCCGGTCGGGCTACCAAAGAAAAAGATCTGGAAGAAACCGCACTCAAAACCAATCTGGAAGCCTGCGACGAAATTGCCCGCCAGCTTCGGATGCGCAATCTGGCCGGCCTGGTGGTCATTGACTTTATTGATATGGACGAACCGGCGAATAACCACGCCGTTGAACGCCGGATGAAAGAGGCGCTGAAAAAAGACCGTTCCCGCGTTCAGGTCGGCAAAATGAGCTGCTTCGGCCTGCTGGAACTCTCACGCCAGAGAATGCATTCGTCTTTCTTTGAGAGTAATTACACTGTTTGTCCTTATTGCGGCGGAAAAGGCCTGGTTCGGACGACGGATTCCGCGGCCGTTCTTATTTTGCGCGGCATTGAAGAAGAAGGAATCCGTAACCGCTCTGCTCAGGTTAATGTGTTTGTGCCGGGAGATATTGCCGTTTATCTGCTGAATCATAAACGCGAAAAACTTATGGAGCTGGAAAAACACTACGGAATAAATATTATTATCAGCGCCGACAACAGTATTAAAAACGTGTCCGATTATCGGATTGAACGAATCAAGAGCACAAAATCCGAAGAAGAGGACAAAAAGCCGGCAGAAAAAGAAAAACGCGAAGATAAACGTTCTGACCGTAAGGAAGAAAAAAGAAATTCCCGCACGTTAAAACAAGAAACACAAGCAGAAGAAGTCGTTTCTGAGCAGGATATTTCCACGGTAAACGACGAATCGGAAAATGTATCGGAAGAAAACCCGAAAGAAAACAACGATCGCAAAGGCCGCCGGGAAAGAGGACGGAGAGGACGGCGCGATCGCGGTAACGGCAGAGAGAGAAAAGACCGCACGACTCGTGAGGCCTCTGAAAAACCGGCACCGAAAGAAAAACAAGAGGCAATCATCTTGTATAACAGCCGGGGAAATACTACATCTCAGGCAGAAATGAAACCGGCGGCAAATTCGGATACGGCCGGATCAGATGATGCAAAGGAAAAAACAACTTGGTGGAAAAAGCTTATCAAGGGATAAAATTTCTAAAAGCCTGTTTGAAAAGGCTCAACGGCGGATTTCTTCCGCTGTTGGCCTTTTTGGCTTTTTGGCCCGGAAAAGCCGATGCCATCATTATCATCTCGGATGAAGAAACCGAGCGTTTTCTGGCTGATACGGCCAGACCTTTTTTTGATTCCGCCGGGATTCCGTTCAAACGCAACAAACTGTATATTGTGCAAGATAACAGCCTGAATGCTTTTGTCGGCGATGGTAACAATTTGTTTATCCATACGGGAACAATCACCTCTTCAGACAATCGTAATGAGCTGGAAGGCGTGATTGCTCACGAAATCGGGCATATTGAAGGCGGGCATATTTTACGCGGCAAAATCCAAGCACAGTCTTTGCAGCAAATCGGGTTGGCTTCGGCTGTTCTGGCCGGGGCTGCTGCCGTTATCGGCGGGCGCGGGGATATGGCAATGGCTATGGCTGTCGGCGGGCAAGGCGCAACGCTCAACCAGTTTTTGAATTATCGCACCAGCGAGGAAAGAAGCGCCGATGAAGCCGCTGTCAAACTGTTAAAGGCCAATAATAAATCTCCGGAAGGAATGCTTGAATTTATGAAAAAAATCGAGCAGCGTAATATTTTGAGCGGCCGGGAAGAAACGCCCTATTTTCGGACTCACCCGATGACCAAAGAGCGGATTTCTTTTTTGGAAAAAGCCGTAAAAGAAGCCGGCAGATATGCGACACCTGAAAAAGACGAAGAATTTGACCGGGTTAAGGCCAAGTTGACCGGTTTTTTGGAAAACCCGGCGCAGACTTTGAGAAAATATCCGCTCTCGGACAAATCTACGTCGGCGCTTTATGCCCGGACAATTGCTTATTTTAAGCAGATGAAGCTGCAACAGGCTTTACGCAGCGCAGACGAGTTGATTGCACGCGAGCCTGATAATCCGTATTTTCACGAGCTTAAAGGGCAGATTTATATTGAAAACGGAAAAGTCCGGCAAGCGGAAGCCGAATATGAAAAAGCACTTGAACTTTTGCCGAATTCGGCATTGTTCAAAGTTAACTGGGCTCAAGCGGCATTGGAAAATTCACCGGGAAAAAACAAGCTGCAAAAGATTGTCAATCTGCTCAATCAGGCGGCACTGCAACGTCCCGGAAGCTTTGTTTATATGCTTTTATCCCGCGCTTATGAAGGGCTGGGACAGCGAGCTTATGCCGAATATGCCGCCGCAGAATTCAGTCTGAGTATCGGTGAGCTTAAAGCTGCCCGACGACAAGCCGAAAATGCCCTGAAACAAGCATCAAACAATCGACAACTGCGCCTAAAACTGAACGATTTGTTGACCAGAATTGACGATTATGAAAAAAATCAGTAAATTTTCTTGACTTAAATCAGCTGACTTGTTAATCTTCAGGCTTTCTTATTTATTAGTATTTATATTATTCCCAAGAATGTCTTCTTGGTGTCTCCATGTTTAATTTTAATATATACCGATATGAAAACGAGAAAAGAAATTCACCAGGAAATTAATGCTCTCGGAGGATTGTCCATGTTGAACCGTCTCTCTTTGGAAGAGCTGAAAAAACTCTATTCCCTTTATCGCGAAGATTTAGATTGGATTACGAAAAACACACCATTGCATCAATATAATGCAATGTACAATGCCAATTATAACGCCAGAAGAGAAGTCAACAAAGCTTTCTGTAAGAAAATCGGAAGCAATGTTTCTCTCGAGGATGAATTTTCAAAATAAAGGCTAATGGAGATTATGACGTTTTTAATACGTTAAAAAAGGGAGATTTTTCTCCCTTTTTGTTTTTATTATCTCTTTTTTCTTTAGCCAAAATCCTCTCCCTATTTTTCAATGCAGCTTGACAATTATGCTTTCCTGTGCTATAGTATCTTTATTGTCGTTCTTGAGCACACCCAGCGGGTGACCTGCACGGCAGGCGCGCGGCGAATTGAATACACTGTGCCTAAGAGACCGCGTTGCTATGACGGGATTTGTGAATGACAAGGTGCTTTGAAGTATGGATTGCCGGGTGTAAATTCCCGCAAGCGGGCCCCTTTCGTCCCGTAGGGTTCGAACTTCGTACAAATCTAAGCTA
>CALXRP010000006.1 GCA_944390885.1 uncultured Alphaproteobacteria bacterium | reverse complement strand
TCTAAATCCTGTTCTTATGGCTGTGCGTCTTATAATTCATGCAATAAATGTACTTCTTGTAAATCCGCTCCGGCCTGTAACCATGGAACGCACAAAACCTGCAGCAAC
The DNA here is from genome assembly GCA_944390885.1 of uncultured Alphaproteobacteria bacterium. GTDB lineage: Bacteria > Pseudomonadota > Alphaproteobacteria > RF32 > CAG-239 > MGBC133411. The sequence goes on along the minus strand of CALXRP010000006.1, from coordinate 77,240 downwards.
GGATGTGCTTCCACCTGTCCTTGCTGCTCTGCTTGTACAAGCTGTAAATCGTCTTCTTCCGGAGGTAGTAGCTGGAAGCCTTCTGGACCTAGCACATATTTAGGTGGGGATGCAGATTGTTGTGGCAGTGAGTGTGATGAGGCTACTTGCAAAAGTTTTTATAAAGCATCTTTAACAAGTTGTTCTTATTCTCGCTCGGTTTGTGCCAATAAAGGAGGAACTTGGTTTTTTAGATACTGTGGCGGAAAAGGTTTTGTGGCTGGTGGATGTCGCTTTTAATGTAATCCCTCCCGTTTTTTCTCAAACGGGAGGGATTATAACTTTACCTTGCGAAATAATCTCTCAGATAGTTTGGCAAGTCGGCAATGTTTATGCGATGTTGTTCCATTGTATCGCGGTCGCGGACGGTTACGCTTTCCGGCTGCTGTTCAATGGTCTCAAAATCTACCGTAATACACAACGGGGTTCCGACTTCGTCATGGCGGCGGTAAGCCTTACCGATGTTTCCGGTGTTTTCCAGCGCAACGCGGCCAATTCCGAGTTTCATCAAATTCTGTTTGATTTCATGGCATTTGGCCATAATCTGCTCATTATTCTTTTTCAGCGGAATAACGGCAATCTTTATCGGCGCCAGATGCTTTTTGAGTTTTAAGACGATACGGGAATTTCCTTCACCCAAATCTTCTTCCTCATAAGCTTCGGTCAACAAAGCCAAAACACCGCGCTCAATCCCCATAGACGGTTCGATTACAAAAGGAATGACCCAGGAATTGCTATCATCATCACGAATGCAGAGTTTGGTCGTGGATTCTTTATTTTCGTGAACGTGAGCCTCCAGTTTGAACTCTTCCTGTCCTTTGGTATGGTTACCCAAGTCATAATCCCGGCGGTTGGCGATGCCTTCCAATTCTTCCATTCCGTGCGGGAACTGATATTCAATATCATAGCAAGCCTTGGCATAATGTGCCAGATCATCTTTCGGGGTGGTATAAATGTTTAAATGTTCACGTTTCAGGCCCTGCTCTTCCCACCATTTTATCCGGGCTTCTTTCCAGATTTCGTGCCATTTTTCATCTTCGCCCGGCATTACGAAAAACTCAAGCTCGGCCTGCTCAAACTCGCGAACACGGAAAATGAAGTTGCGCGGCGTAATCTCATTGCGGAAAGCTTTGCCGATTTGGGCTATACCGAACGGCAGTTTGCGAGAGGTCGAATCTACAACATTCTTAAACTGGGTAAAAATCGCCTGAGCCGTTTCCGGACGCAGATAGGCAATATTATCCGGGCTTTCTATCGGGCCGACAGTCGTCTTGAACATCAAATTAAACGGCCGGGGTTCGGTTAAATCCGTCGATCCGCAGTTGGGGCATTTGCCGTCTTTGATATGATCGGCGCGAAAGCGGCCTTTGCATTTGCGGCAATCGGTCATCGGATCGGAAAATGTGTCTTCATGCCCGGAATAGTGCAAAACTTTGCGATTGGTAAGAATGGCGGCATCAAGCCCTTCGACATCGTCCCGTTCATAAACCATTGAACGCCACCAGGCGGCTTTAAGATTGTTCTTTAACTCCACGCCCAAAGGACCGTAATCATATACACCTTGCAAACCGCCGTAAATATCGGCATTCTGAAAAATAAATCCGCGACGTTTACAAAGAGAAACCAGCTGGTCCATCGTTTTTGCTACCATTTTTACTTTCCTTTTAACTTATAATTAATTTTTAACTTATTATTTTTATAATGTTTTTATATTTAAAGCAAGTGGAGATAAGCAAAAATTATGGCAAAAACGAAAGTGGCGCTGATTTATGACTTTGACGGCACGCTGAGCACGACCGATATGCAGAATTATGCCCTGATTCCTGAGTTTGGCATGAAACCTCAGACTTTTTGGCGGCGGGCAAATCAATGGTCCATTGACAACTGTGCCGACCAAATTACCGGCTCGATGTATTACTTTGTTAAAATGGCGCGCGAAAAGGGTATTGACCTGACAAAAGAAAATTTCTGTCAGACCGGAAAAAACATTGAATATTTTGAAGGTGTGGAAGAATGGTTTGAGCGCATTAACGAATACGGCAGACAGCTGGATTTGGAAGTGGAACATTATATTATTTCCGCCGGTTATGAAGAGATTATTGCAGGGGCGAAAATTAGAAAATATTTCAAAGATATTTTCGGCTGCTCTTTTGCCTTTGACGAGGACGGACATCCGGTTTGGCCGGCACGTGTCGTGAATTATTCCACCAAAACGCAGTATCTTTCAAAAATCAACAAGGGACTGGGAAAACTCGAGGATAAGGCCGTTAATGAATATATGCCGGATGAAGAGCGCCCTATTCCGTTTCGCCGGATGATTTATTTTGGCGACGGGATGACCGATATTCCATCGATGAAGCTGACAAAAGAACGCAACGGAATTGCCATTGCCGTTTATCCACCAAAAAGCAAAGCCAAGAAAAAAGCTATTGCCCTTTTGCGCGACGGCAGAGTTAATTTTGCTTTGCCGGCAGATTATCGCGAAGGAAAAGATTTGGACAAGGTTATTAAAACCGTTTTGGATAAGCTTGCCAAAGAGCGGGATTTGGAAGTTTTGAAAGCGCGGGAAGAGAAAAAGAAGATATTATCGGCGCAAAAAAAGAAATAAAAAATATTATTTTTGTTAAAAAAGACTTGCATTCGGAAAAATTTTAACGTATGTATATGGCAAGATATATTCTGAATAACGCTTGCCCGCATTATTTAGTGTTATCGAGGTTGCTGGCTGTGCACTGGTTCAGCAATCGTTATTGGGGTGTCGCCAAGTGGTAAGGCATCGGCTTTTGGTGCCGACATTCGTTGGTTCGAATCCAGCCACCCCAGCCAAGAAACTTATAAGACCTTGTTTTTACAAGGTCTTTTTTTATTGCGACGCAGGAGATGCCCTCAAATGGCGTAGTGTACCACAACTATGTACCACAAGAGGGCTTTTATGAACGGTCATCACTGGCTTATCAGAAGAAACAGAGTGTATTATATAAGGGTTAGAATACCTAAATATTTGATATATCTTATTAAAACATCAGAATTTCGCTATTCTTTAAAGACGTATAACCTTATCAAAAATTGAGGAATTGAAAAAAGATATTGCGAATAAAGTTAAAATCTTTGATATTTGTAAAAAATATGGAATTACCAAACCGACATTTTACAGATATAAAGAAAATTATAATATATAAAATAAGGCGGATTATTCCGCCTTTTGTTTTAGATAAACATACAAGGTTGAATAATCAACTTTTAACATTTCTGCTATTTTTGTTTTTTTGATATTCTGTGCTAATAATTTTTCTATCAATTCTTCTTTACCAGTTAATTTATTAGTTTTATTTTTTGTGCCTTTATTTCTACCGATATGTCTTCCTTCTGCTCGTAATCTTGCTAAACATTGTTTAGTGCGTTGAGAAATTAGATTACGTTCTATTTCTGCCGATAATCCAAAAGCAAAAGCTAATACTTTTGATTGTATATCACTGCCTAATCGGTAATTGTCTTTTATTGTCCATACCTGACAGCCGATATTCATACAATGGTGTAATACAGACATTATTTGTAATAAATTACGACCTATACGACTTATTTCACTTGTGATTAGTATATCATTAGATTTTAGTTTCTTAATCAATTTACCTAATTTTCGTTCTTCTAATGGCTTTTTTGATGAAATTGTTTCTTCAATCCATTTATCTATATTGAGATTATTTGTTTTTGCAAATTGCTCTATCTCATATTTTTGATTTTCTTGATGTTGTTTATCTGTTGATACTCTTATATACGCATAAATCATAACCTATCCTTTTAATATATTTATTAAAAAGATGAGTTTTAATGATAAAAAATGTATTGGAAAGTAAGGTTCAATTTATTTCAATCTAAAATACAACAAGTTAAGAATCAATAAATTATCTAATTTTTATAACTGAAAAATAAGCACATAGAGGTTTAGCGACTTATAGATGTATATATAACTATTATAAACAAATATCTTTTGAAAAACCGAACAGTTTTTCAAAAGGTTTTTATAAATATGGCGAATATAAATATCAAATTGCGTAAAGCTCAAGCAAACAAAAAAGATGAATTCTATACTCAATTAAATGATATTGAAAATGAGTTAAGACACTACAAAGAATTTTTCAAAAATAAAACAGTTTTATGTAATTGTGATGACCCAAGAGTAAGTAATTTCTTTCATTACTTTTCCTATTCCTTTGAGCATTTAGGTTTAAAAAAGTTAATTACTACTTGCTATAAGAGTCAAAATGCCGATTTATTTTCAAGAAATGATAGTGAAAAAGCTGTTTATCTTGAATATACTGGTGATAAAAATGGTGATAGAATACCTGATAAATCAGAAATAGGAATAAAAGAATTAAAAGGTGATGGCGATTTTAGAAGTAAAGAATGTATAGAGTTATTAAAACAAGCAGATGTTGTAGTTACAAATCCACCGTTTTCTTTGTTTAGAGAATATGTTTCTCAACTAATAAAGTATGAAAAAAAATTTGTAATAATAGGTCATCAAAATGCAATTACATATAAAGAGATATTCCCTTTAATTAAAGAAAATAAAATATGGTTAGGATATGGTTTTAAAGGTGGAGCAGGACATTTTATTAACCCATATTATGAAGATTATGCAACAGCAGGTAATCATAAAGATGGAATGATAAGAGTATCAGGTGTTGTCTGGTTTACGAATATTGAAACAACAAAAAGATATGAGGAATTAGAATTATATAAAAAATATAATCCAATAGAATATTCTAAATATGATAATTATGATGCAATAAATGTTGATAAAACAAGTGAAATACCTATTGACTATGAAGGTATGATGGGCGTTCCTATAACTTTTCTTGACAAATATAATCCTAATCAATTTGAAATTATTGATGGTATTGGAAGATATAGTATTTTAGATAATGAAAGAACTAAAAAAGAGGGAAAATATCTTTCTATGATAAATGGACAAGCAAAGTATTTCAGAGTTATAATCAAAAGGAAATGATGCAATGAAAATAGAATTACAACAAATTAAAATTAGAGATGTTGTTGATGGATATATTAATAATGATGAAGACGGTGTAATTGGTTTTGGTGGTAAATTAAATATACGTCCGAAGTATCAGCGAGAATTTATTTATAACGACCAACAACAGCAGGAAGTTATAAAAACTGTTCAAAAGAACTTTCCGTTAAATGTTATGTATTGGTGTATTAACAAAGATGGTTCTTATGAGTTATTAGACGGACAACAAAGAACATTAAGTATATGCGAATATATAAAAGGCAATTTCTCTGTTGATGGAAAATATTTCTATACATTACAGGATAACCAACAAGAAGCAATATTAGATTATCCTTTAATGGTTTATATTTGTGAGGGTGAGAACTCTGAAAAATTAGAATGGTTTGAAATTATCAATGTTCAAGGCGAAAAATTAACCAAACAAGAATTAAGAAACGCCATTTATACAGGCGAATGGTTAAGTGATTGCAAAAAATATTTTAGTAAATCAAATTGTATCGCTTATAAAACCGGCGAAAAATATATGACAGGAACTCCAATACGACAAGAATATCTTGAAACTGTGATTGATTGGATAAGACAAAGAGATGGTATTGATACCATTGATGATTATATGGGTATTCATCAACAAGACCATACCGCCAAAGAAATAAAAGAATACTATCAATCTATTATAAATTGGATTGAAACAATCTTTATTAAGTATCGCAAAGAAATGAAAGGGTTAAAATGGGGTTTATTATATAATAAATTTCATAAAATTGATTTTGCCCCTAAGAAATTAGAAGAACAAATATCTGAACTAATGAAGGACGAATATGAGGAAATAACCTCTAAAAAAGGTATTTATGAATATGTTTTGAGTGGTGATGATAGGTTTTTAAGTATTAGAGCTTTTAGAGATAGTGAAAAAAGAACGGTTTATGAAAGACAAAAAGGAATATGTCCTAAATGTGGAAAACATTTTGATATTAAAGATATGGAGGCAGACCATATTACCCCTTATTCAAAAGGCGGACATACTACAATAGATAATTGTCAAATGTTATGCCGAGATTGCAATAGAAGAAAAAGTGCTAAGTAGCATTAAATTTCAATTACTGTATATTTTCCGCTATCATATTTTACAATAGCATAATTTCTTTTGTTTAGGGCTTGGAATACTACAATCCAAGCCCAATTATTATTAAATACAATTTTACCATCGCTCTGTATGTATGAATATTTTTTATTATGTGTCATTAACTGCTGGTATGGTAGTTATAAATCAATTAAAAGGGTGAGACAGTTGGGTGTGTTTTAAAGTTCGGAAAAACCGCCCTTTAGCCTGAAAAAATGGCGTTTTTTCATTGACTTGGATTTTTGGGTTTTATGCCTTTCAGCCACCCCAGCCAATTCGTACAGGGTTGCATTTTATGAGTGCAACCCTTTGTTTTTACTTCATTTTCTGCGGTTCGAATTGAGGTTTTTTGTTCAGTCTTAAAAATGCACGTTTTTTCGCTGTAACCGTTGCTGGATAACGGTTCGGAGCTGTTTCCGCTCGAGTTCTAATTTTTCTCCATTTCTGAGAAAGGAAAGTTTAATTTATAGTGAATTGTGCCTTCTTTTATTTGCAGGCTTTCAAAAATAAACCTCAATAAAAGGCGCTTTTGATTGATGTCTTGGCTGTGGATAAATAAATCTCCGGCAGCCGAAGCAATTTCAAAAAGGCCGATATTGCTTCCCATTTTAGTTTTATGGCATGCTGTATCATTTCTGCAACAGTATTTTTTCCATCATAACCTACCGTATGCGTATGTATGCTAAATTTCTGCATTGTTTAACCGTAAAATTTGTTTTTGATTGGCCGAAAACAAGATCACATCTCCTATTATTTTTTTTATATCATCTTTATCTATGATTATTCCACCATCTTCCGGTATAGCTAATATATCTTGTTTTAATGACTTTGACAGATTTTGATATAAATTATCTTCTTCTTTTTGATAATGGCATCTAATTGCATATTTTTTTACATAACTAATAGATAAATTGTCTGGATAATTTTCTCTTTCCTCAGCAACAGTTTCTATTGTTGTACCAAAAATAATTGCTCCTGCACTGCCGCCAAAGATTAATCCACCTTTATCAAGAAACTCTACTATTTTATCTTTTAATCCTGTCTTACATATGTAATTTAATAGCTTATATGTATTTCCGCCGCCAATATAAATAGCCTTAAATTCGGATAGCTCCGGTATTTTTTCTTCATCTGACAACATTATTATATTTTCTTCAGACAAAGAAACATATTTGGTAACTAAGGAATAAAACCACTTGAAACAGTTCTCATAAGTTGTAAAATCACAAGCTGTTGCAATATAAAGGATTTTACTTTTCTCATCTATATAATTGAAAAATTCTTTATCTATCCGAACACTGTCTTCTATGTCTCCGCCACCGCCTAAAAATAATGTCATTTTATCTTTCTCCTTGATTGGCCCAAATTTGTGCCACCAGATCTTTCATTTCCTTCTTCCGAATAAATCCTAAATAAAACAAAAAAATATATATAACAACCCCAAAAATATAACCTATCACTTGACTTTTATATGATTTTGCACATAATGGATCTCGTAAAGTGAATTTAACCAAACTTGTCCCACTTTGAGCGGACTAAACAGGAGATTTTAATATGGCAATACATTTTTTTGCAAGGCCTGACAAGGCCAATGGCCAAGATTTAGAAATATTCTTCAATAATTTTGACTTAATCCAAGAACACAAACAACTGATATTTGATACACCAGAGTATTATAACATCCGAATTGCCGGTTTGGGTTGTTTTCCATTGTATACACCGTCAATCAAACTTTCAATTGGTGAATTACTTAAGCTTTGGGATGAAACCGACTGGAAACAAGATGATAAATACTTCTACTGCATTACAGGTTCACCTTTGAGTGGTGGAAATTCATCAAAGTACTGGTCTCATAAAAAAGGTTTCAAAAGTATGAAAACAACTGTATTTACTAAACAAATGAGATCAGCGTTATGGTTACTTCAAACCGGGTCAACAGAAATCAAATCGAATTGTACCCCAGTAGATCCGCCTGAGAGAGCAGTTTCAAAATTAACGGTAAATGATTTGATTGCCACACTTAATTCTTTGCCGACTGATACAATAGACATCTACTGACACAAATTTTGTTTATCAGAAGAAACCGAGTATTACATAAGGGGCAGCAATGCCAGAACATAACTGCCCCTTATGATGATGTACACCGGCTTTTGTTTTGTATTTTGACTGTTTTTCAATCAATACATTTTTAAGATCCATTTCATTGGGACAGAATTTTTACCTTCCCGTATTATGTTAAGAGCCGGTGTAATTTATCTGCCTTATTAGCTATTGGGTTAAAAAATATTGCTTCCGCTTTTTCTGTTTTCCGGCGAAAAGCATGGATTTTTATCTGTTATTCGGATTTCACCATTAATATTTTTGTCTTTTAGTGCCTTTAGTTCCTTAAACATATCCCTGCCCAAGCTTTGGGGGGAGCCATCAATATATTTTCCCCATCGGCCTTGCGGGGCATTCTTTTTGATATATTTCTTTAAATTATATCTTTTTCCTAATTCAAATAGTACATCAAATATCATATGTTTGGGCATCAGTCCTTCGCGGTTGTCACAGTCGATGCGCATGCTTCCGTCGGAGAGCTGAACCAAATCATAAACTTCATCTCCGTTGCCCCGATTGTATATGACTCGTATTTTTTGTTTAACTGACACGTCTGATAAATGGTTAATATAATAGCAAAAGGCTTTTAATGTTTGTTTCAGATAATCTGATAACGGCGATATTTCCATATTTTGCTCGTCATCTATCATTTTTTTTATGGTATCTATAACATTCTTCCATTGCAGACAGCATATTTTATCTTTTTTGTTATTCTCCTGAGATTTATAAAATTCTTCTTCCAGCTGCTGATATTCTTTTTTTACGCGGCTGTCATTTATATCCGGAGTAAGAAAAATCATATAAATATTTGCATCTTGATATTCTTTTTTGAGATTTTTATATTCTTGAGCCAATTGTTTACTATCGCATGAAGCGGGATCAATTTTATTTTCAATTGCCAAAATATGTTTGTCGGGAAATTCTCTTGTATCTATCGTAATCAGGATATCAATTTTTCTATCTTTCGACTTGTTATTAACCGCATTAAACTTTTTTTCAAGTTCAATATTGACATCATAATCACTTAAATCTATTTTTTGCAGCTCCGTTAAATTTAAAAAACGTTTTAAAAATTCTCTACGCAACCCGTGACTTTCATTTTCTTTCATTAAATAAGCCAGAAACGAGCTAGTATTTTCTTCATTGATCCGCCCCTTACCTTGGCTTAATGCTTCAAAAATATTCATTATATACTCCTTTGATATTGCTTAACATAAGAAATATAAATCGTCGATATGTCAAAAATTGACGTTCTCCTGCTTAAAATAAAAAAACAGTCGCCAACAGCATATCAGGCGACTGGGAGTTTGCAACTGCAGTATAACAGCATGATGCTTTTGGCAAAATGCTTGGACATAACATCATCTCCCAGTCATCATACTGGGAGAAGTATTTTGATTTCGGTCTGTCTTCTCTTTCAGACCGTATACTGAGGGATTGCAAAGTCCCACCCTTAACACGGGCTAAGTTCACAATATCAAACAGAAATAAAAAGTCAAAATCTATTTTTGTTTCATGATATGTATCATTTATTTTAATTTTCATTTTATGTCTTTGAGCTCTCCGAATCATGCGTCATAATTTGTCGTGTTTCTCTGTTATTTTGATTTTATCATGAGATTTTAAGTGTTTGATCTGCCAGCACCAATGCGACAAATTATGTTGCAGCCATATGCTAATCTTGTTTTATGAATGAGGACGGAGAAAATTATGATTAATGATTTTGAAGAAAAGAAAAAAATTTTATATATTGCCAATGCATTAGCAAATAAAAAATATGTTAAAAATAATATTGAAAATGTTGCAGAGTGGCTGGCAAATGACGGAATCTTACTTTGTAAATACAATTTTTTTGATGAACAAGAAGAACTTACAAAAGATGATTTTTTGGCCTTTTACAGAAAAAACAAATTGAAAACCGTTAAAATGGTTACGGAATATGCAGAAAAATTGCGTCAGAAATATGCATTATCTTCCAAAATCAGACCTACTTTTTTGGAAAAAAACTTGCTTTTTTTACAAGAATTATTTGCCTTAACCAATGAAGAAAAAGAAATTCTCGGTTTTTTTATCCGGTCAAACTGTGACGATTATTTAGAAGATGTCTTATCTGATTTAAAAGCCAGACATTCTCGTTTAACACCGACAGAACGGGCAATTTTTACAGGGATTTCTCCTGATAAAATATATCAAATATGTTCAAAGAATTCGTATTTGACTAATCTCGGACTGATAGAATTTGAATATGACGGGAACATAGAGATAACAGATTTTGCCAAAACTTTTTATTATCAAAAGTTTAAAAATACAGAAGACATTAAACGTTATATTTTAGGCAGACCGTTAAAAAAGCATCTTGAATGGCAAGATTTTAAACATTTAAAAAAAATTAATACTTTAAAAAAGATATTGAACGCCGCTTTACAAAATAATGAAAAGGGGATTAATGTCCTTTTATACGGCGAACCGGGAACCGGAAAAACAGAATTTGCCAAAACATTGGCTGAGGTTGTATGCGGGACGCTTTACCCAATCGGAGAAACAGCGGGCACTTCTTTAGCCGAAGAAGACGAGAGCAGCCGTTATAAACAGCTCATAAGAGCCAATATTTTGTTGAAAAATGATAAGAGAGCTTGTTTGCTGGTTGATGAAGCCGATGATATTTTGACAAGTTGTTACCAGTCTTTCTTTTTTTACAGCAAAAGAGATCGGGAGACATCTAAAATAAAAGTTAACCGTCTGCTGGAAAATAATGCCAAGCCGACGATTTGGATTTCTAATGATATTCATACCATGGATAAAGCTTATTTGCGCCGTTTTAGCTATGCTATAAATTTTACCCGTCCGTCCAAAACGGTAATAGAAGAGATGTGGCAAAAAAGCCTGCAGGAAAATAACCTTCCCTGCAACAAAAAGACAGCTGAGACCTTTGCTCGCAAATATTCATTATCCCCTTCATTTATCAATACGGCAACAAAAGCGACTCGCTTGATAAACGGAAACATTGCAGAAGTGGAACAAACGCTTGACGTGCTACAAGAAGCTTATAATAACGGAGAAAAACTTAAAACTAATGTCTCTGATTTTGAAATAGATTTTAATCCTAAACTTCTAAATACAGATATTAGTCTGGAAATTTTAGCTGAGCGACTGACTACTCTCGGCAAACTTAATTTTTCACTTTGTCTTTATGGGGCATCCGGGACAGGAAAATCTGCTTTTGCTCAATATTTAGGAAAACAAATGGGACTTCCGATCATTAAGAAAAGATGTTCTGATTTATTAGATAAATTTGTTGGCGAAGCTGAAAAAAACATTGCCAAGGCCTTTGAAGAAGCCAAGCAACGAGGAGCCCTGCTTATATTTGACGAAGCTGACAGTTTTTTGCAAGACAGAAGCAGTGCTCAAAGAAGTTGGGAAATTACCCAAGTAAATGAAATGCTTACCCAGATGGAAAAACATACTTATCCCTTTGTTTGTACAACAAACTTAATGGATACGCTTGATAAGGCATCTTTACGACGTTTTACCTTTAAAGTAAAATATGATTATATGACTTCAGAACAGTGTTCTGCCGCTTTTAAGCATTTCTTTAATATTCCTAATATAGATTTATCTCATCTTAATCTGTTGACCCCCGGAGACTTTGTTGTCGTAAAAGATAAGGCTGAGATTTTAGGGCTTACGGGAGATAAAGAGGAGCTTATTAAAATGCTTGAAACAGAGCAGCAAAACAAAGCTCCCGTCAGTAGGAAAATTGGCTTTTTATAAGGAGAAACAATGATTGACTTTGAGGAATTGAAAAAACAGGCCGTTGAAGCTTATCAGAATATTATTAAAGATAAAAAATATCCGCATCCTGTTAATTTGCATCAGGGATTATTTTCTTTTTTGGAAAACGGACGATTGGAAACGGCCTATACTCGTACTTTGGCTTATTTGTTAGATGCTAAGGCTCCTCATGGTCTTGGGGGAGAAATTTTAAAACGTTTGCTGCATTATGTAAAAGGTATCGATTATTCAAATCAGATAACATGTTACAATGTTTACCCCGAGTTCTATTTTGATCCCCCAAAAAAAGGACGTTTTGACATATACATTGAAGGGATAACCGACAAAGACAAACCTTTTATCATAGTCATTGAAGCCAAAACAAGCAGTACGCTCGGAAAAGGTCAGTTAAAAAAATATGATGCTTATTTAAAAAGCAAAAAAAATGTTACAAAGATATATCTCACCGTCAATAAGGAAAATCCTGGAAATAATCAGTGGATCCAAATGATATGGGGAGATATAGCAAAAATTTTGGTTGCAACTATTGAAGATAAAATACAAAACGAAAGTTATGATTTTGTGCGATATTATGTATCTTCAATTTATGCGCAATTGTATGGACATGGCGCAAATTATTTGAATATCTATGAGCTTCTTTCTGAAAAAGTTTTATACGATTATGCTGAGAAGGTAAAAAATGCAAACTTTGATTTTAAGGTATTTCAAAAATATCCTTCAGCTATTTGGATGCTGCATGCATACACTCCGGAAGATTCCCAATTTTATGACAGCTATAAAAAATGTGTAAAAAATTTGAAAGAATATATTGATAAATTATTTAAAAAAAATTTTCCCAGAAAGTCTATTCATAATCCACAAAGCTGGAATGAGTATATTGCTATACCACACAATGAGTTTTTAAATGTAGGAATAACTAATCGTATGAGAGTCGAGAAGGGGAAATTTTATGATGAGTTATGGTGGTATTGTAATATAAATTTTCCAAGTTTGCAGCAAAAACATCAATGTTTGGCAGTATATAAAGCAAAAAACATAGAAGCTCAATATGAAAATACAGATTTGAACATAACCGGCCATAACATAATTTTCTTTGCTGAAAAATTTAATACGGACAAAATACCAGATATCGATTTGTTAAAATGCATTGCAAAATGATAAAGAGAGACAACACAAAATATATGAAAGAACGGTAATATGCCCTATGAGAAAACTTATGATTTGTTGGATTTGGCAATTTGGATGCAGGCAACCCGTGAAGGTGTTTCCTTAAATGAAATTTCTGCCAAATTCGGAGTTTCCAGGCGTACTGCTGAGCGTATGCGTAATATGATCACGACCCGCTTTCCGCAAACGGAAGAAATTATCGGCGATAATAATACAAAACGTTGGTATATTCCACAAGGAACATTAAAAGATTTTATTCAATTTTCGGCCGAAGAATTATCGGTTTTGGAAATGGCGGCATCTTTGTTTGAAAACAAGCAACTGAAAGATAAAAAAGAAGTTTTTGAAAACATTATTAATAAAATTAAAGCGAGTATAAAAACAGATGTTTTTCGTCGGATAGAACCGGATGCTGAGGCTTTATTGGAGGCTGAAGGTTTTATTTGCCGCCCGGGACCAAAATTAAAAATAGATAACCAAATTATATCAATCATCAAACAGGCTATTTTGGAATGTCATCAAATTAAAATTACTTATTTGAATAAAAAAACAGGAAAAACCAGCTCAAACATTCTTGACCCATACGGTTTTTTATATGGCGAAAGGAATCATTATTTGGTAGCTCATCATAGTGATGGTTATTTTGGAGATGAAGTGCATAATTTTATTTTAAGCAATATCAAAGCGGTTGAAATTTTGGATATTCCTTTTGTGCCGACAAAAGGGTTTGATTTGAAAAAATATGCAGAATTATCTTTTGGTGCATATCACGAAGAACCTTTTGAGGTGGAGTGGCTGTTTGACAAAGAAGCTGCTGATGAAGCCTCCTTATATATTTTTCATCCGACGCAGATAATGCATAAAAACGACGATGGAAGTCTGACCGTCAAATTCAAAGCCGGCGGAAGATTGGAAATGGACTGGCATCTTTACACTTGGGGTGAACATGTAAAAGTGATTAAGCCTACAAATTGGAAGAGCTAAAATGAAAAAAATATTAATCGATATCATGAAATCTTTTGGAGATGAAAACACCATTTTTTGTTCAGAAGCAGATTTTCAATTCTGTCTGGCCTGGAAAATAAAAGAAAAACTCGGAAACAGAGCAGAAGTTATTTTGGAATATCCTCAACCAACCGAGAAAAAAATTAATTATATTGATTTATGTGTCATATATGACGGGAAGAAACATTTTATTGAACTAAAATATAAAACCAAAAAGAAGGAGGTTTATTGCCACGGTGTTAAGCTGGAACTAAAAACCCATGCCGCACAGGACAATGGCCGATACGATTTTTGTGCTGATATTCAACGGCTGGAAAAGTATACAGAAAAAGGATCATCCAGTTATGCTATACTTCTTACCAATGATAACAATTACTGGAACGAAAAACTGCCTTGCAAACAAAGTTTGGGATATGCTTTTTCTATTAATGAAAAACAAAAAACTTTGCATGGTAAGCTTGAATGGAAAGAAGATTTTTATAAAAATCCTAATTACAAATTTCGCAGAAACAAGCTTGAGTTAAAAGGAACTTACAACTGTGAAAAATGTTGGACGGATTATAATCCGGGCAGAGTACCGCTGTTCAAATATCTGATGTTTGAGATATTGCCTAACCAATGATGCGCAAATGTCGCAAAGAAGTTTTAATATGCTTTACCACGTTTCCGCTTAATTTCCTTTCTGCTTTTGTTTGGAAATAGACATCATCAGCTTGATACGGTTAATCTGGTTGGTTTCACTGGCACCGGGATCATAATCAACTGCGATGATGTTGGCTTTCGGAAAGCGTTTTTTGATTTCTTTGATAAAGCCCTTTCCGGTAATATGGTTTGGCAGACAGCCAAAAGGCTGCATGCACAAAACATTGTCAACACCGGCTTCCAGCAGTTCGACAATCTCGGCAGTCAGCAGCCATCCTTCACCTGTCTGATGCCCCAAAGACAACAAACCGCGGATTTTCTTTCGCAAATTCTTGAAAAATACCGGCGGTTCAAACCGTTTGGAAAGTTTCAAGCCCAGCCGCATTGTTCCGCGGCACAGTTCCAGTGCGGCTATGCTCGAAAGGCTGACGGCATAAGCTTTCCAAGAGCCCTGCAGATATTTGTAATTGTAAATATGGTCATAAAACCCATAGAGCATAAAGTCCATCAAATCAGGAATAACGGCTTCTCCGCCCTCTTCTTCTATTATCCGGGCTGCCTGATTGTTGGCATCCGGATGGTATTTCAGCAGGATTTCGCCGACCAGGCCGACACGGGGCTTTCTCTTTATATCTCTGAGCGGCAGCTTATCAAACTCCCGAATCATCCGGAGCATATTCAGATTGAACGTAATGACATTGCCGCTTTGCAGATTTTTCTTGATGATTTCAACCCATTTGTCCACCAGTTTCTGCGTGCTGCCTTTGACTTTTTCATAAGGGGAAACCCGGTGCGTCATCCGCATCAGGGCGTCGCCGTAACAGCCGGCCATAATCATACGCAGCAGAATCTTGCGGCCGGGGATAAAGCCCGGACTGTCGACATTGCCGCTGACATTCATGGTAATGACCGGAATGTGTCCCATATTACATTGAATCAGAGCCCGGCGCAAAAGTCCGGCATAGTTTGACGCCCGACAGCCGCCGTTGGTCTGAGAAATCAGCAGAGCAATCTTGTCGGTATCGTAATCACCCTTCCGGATTGCCTGTAACAGCTGGCCGATGACAACAATTGCCGGGAAACAAGCGTCATTATTGACATGTTTCAAGCCAAGTTCTATCGCGTCTTTATCAACTTTCGGAAGCTGGGCGACTTTATAGCCTTCACTGGCAAATATCGTTTCCATAAACTGAAAATGCGTCGGCGAAAGCTGCGGTATGAGAATCGTATGGGTTTTCTTCATCTCGGCAGTAAAGACCGGAACCTTTTCAGATACCGTTTTTTCAGATTTTTTCTTTTCCTGCTGGCGATCTTTCAACGCAGCCAGTAAGGAACGAATCCGAATCTTTGCCGGCCCCAGATTATCGCCCTCGTCAATTTTTATCTGAGCATAAAGCTGTTCTTTGGAGGTTACAATTTCTTCCAGCTGATCTGCAGTAATGGCATCGACGCCGCAACCGAAAGACACCAGCTGCAAAATTGCAAGATTGTTATTATCGGCAGCAAAAGTACCTGCCCGATATAAGCGGGAGTGATAGGTCCATTGGTCGCGAACCCGCAGCGCCTCCGGATTTGGCCGCAGGTGAGCAACGGAATCTTCTGTCAGAACAGACAAGCCGCAGGCATTGATAAGCTCAGGGATCCCGTGGTTGATAGCCGGGTCGATATGATACGGGTGGCCGGCGAGGACAATGCCGTATTCGCCGTTTTTCTTCAATTTCTCGACGGCTTCAATACCGGCGTTTCTGATGTCTTTTTTAAACCTTCGCAACTCCACAAAAGCACGTTTGACAGCCATCCTTAACTGCAAAGAAGAAAAGCCGGCAAACAGCGGTATAGACTTCAGCCGTTTGGCCAAAATCTTTTCATCCAGCGGCAAAAACGGTGCATAAAACGGCACCTCTCCCGATGCCAGCTCGGAAATATTTTTAGACAGCAGTTCCGGATAACCGGTTACGACCGGACAATTATAGCTGTCGGCCTGCGACGGAAATTCTTTTTGCTCCCGTGGAATGCACGGGAAAAAGATGCAATCTACGTTTTTATTCAACAAATCCATAATATGTCCGTGCGCCATCTTGGCCGGATAGCAGACCGTTTGCGACGGAATGGAGGCATAGCCGCTGAAAAACATTTTTTTGGAAGATGGCGACGACAGTTCTACCCGAAAGCCCAAATGTGTGAAAAGTGTGAACCACAGCGGATAGTTCTCGTACATATTCAATGCCCGCGGAATGCCGACCGTGCCGTGAACGGCTTTTTCTTTCGGAAGGGGTTTGTAATGATCAAACAAGCGGGCATATTTGTATGCGCAGAGGTTGATTTTGTTATTTTTGACTTTGCCGGCGCCTCTTTCACATTTATTGCCGGAAATAAACTTCTTTTTATTGCCGAAATCGGTGATTGTCAGCATACAATGGTTGGTACATCCCTGACATCTGGCGTTAGTGGTTTTGATGTTCAGATTTTTGATTTCTTCCGGGGTAATAAGACCGGTTTTAACTCCGTTTTCCGGCCCGCGTTTTCGGGCAATCAGCGCCGCGCCGAAAGCGCCCATCAGACCGGCAAGCCCCGGCCGGACAATCGTTTTGCCGACCTGGATTTCCAAGGCCCGGAGCAGCGCGTCGTTTAAAAACGAGCCCCCCTGCGCAACGATGCAATCGCCTAATTCGGAAACGTCCGTGATTTTAATGACCTTGTAACAGGCGTTTTTGATTACGGAATAAGACAGACCGGCGGCAATATCTCCGACGGAAACACCGTCTTTTTGCGCCTGTTTGACCTTAGAGTTCATAAATACCGTGCAGCGCGTGCCCAAATCGACCGGGTGTTTGGCTTTGAGCGCCGCCTCGACAAATTCCGGCATACTCATATTCAGAGATTTGGCAAAATTCTCAATAAAAGATCCGCAACCGGAAGAACAGGCCTCGTTCAGCCCGATTTTTTCTATGACGCCGTTTTTCAGCTTCATACATTTTATGTCTTGTCCGCCGATGTCGAGAACAAAGCTGGCATTCGGAGCAAAAAACGCTGCGGCCTGACAATGCGCTACCGTTTCCACCTCATCAATATCCAGTTTTAAACCGGCTTTCAACAGCGCACTGCCGTATCCGGTCGCCGCCGCGGCCTTGATTTTTAATCCGGGTTTGGCCCGGGAATATATTTCCTGCAAAATATTTAAGGCCTGATGAAACGGATCTCCCTTGTTTGGCCCGTAATGGGAATAAAGCAGCCGATCCTGAGCATCTATCAAAACAGCTTTAATAGTGGTGGAGCCGCTGTCAATGCCGAACCAGGCATCACCCTCGTATTCTTCCAGAGGAAAAGTCCGGACATTGGTGCGGCTGTGTCGTTTATCAAATTCTTCTTTTTCCCGTTTGTCTTTAAAAAGCGGCGGCAGTTTTTGAATTTCGTTTTCTTCATCCAGTTTATCCAATGCCGCAGCAAAGCTCTTTAATTCTATCGGTTCTTCCGACCCTCCCAGCGCATGCAAGGCCGCTCCCAAAGCCACAAAAAGCTCGGCCCGCTCCGGCAGGACAGCGTTTTCAGCCTCTAATTTCAAAGTTTCGATAAAGCATTGCCGCAGAGATTTGATAAAAGCCAGCGGACCGCCCAGAAACACAATTTTACCGGTAATGTCCCGCCCGCGTGCCAAACCGCCGATAAACTGGTTGACAACCGCCTGCATAATCGACATGGCAATATCGCTTTTTGTGCAGCCTTCGTTAATCAGCGGCACAATATCCGTTTTGGCAAAAACGCCGCAGCGCGAGGCAATCGGATAAATATTTTTATATTGCAGCGCCAGTTCATCCATTTCGCTGACGTCAAGGTTTAGGAAAGAGGCCATCTGGTCGATAAAAGCCCCCGTACCGCCGGCACAGGTTTCATTCATCCGCAAGTCCGTTCCGCTGGTCAGAAAAGTCAGTTTGGCGTCTTCCCCGCCCAGTTCGATAATAACGTCGGCATCGGGAATCTGCTTTTTTATGCTCAGGCTGGAGGCGATGACTTCCTGCACAAAAGGAACGTTCAGTTTGGTACACAGTGACAGGGCACCGGAACCGGTCAGACTTATTTTAAAACGGGTATCGGGAAATTTTTTGATGATTTCATTCAGTATGGAAATGATTTTTTTGCGAACTTCCGACATATGGCGCTGATAGGTGGAAAACAAAACATTTTCTTTGTCATCAATAACAACGGCCTTAACCGTCGTTGAACCCACATCTATTCCGAGATATAATAATCTTTCAGTCCCAGTTATCATTTTTATACCCTATAAAACCTCAAACTTTTTGGTATCTATGTACTATCAAATGGTCTAATTTACCTTATTTTTCGATAACATAAGATTTTGATCTTTGCAAGACCTTGTCTGTTTTGATACGAAATTATCCCTTTTTTATATTTTTTAATTTTCCGACGGCGGCTAATGTTAAAAGATGGACTTTTTGGTTTTTATATGCTATTTTGTTTTTAGTTAAAATATCATTATTATGAAAAAGAAAATTTTTATCATAACTATTTTGGTTATGGGACTCTTTGCAGTTCAAGGTTACGCGCAAAGAGAAAATGGCAGGAATCAAAGCCATCGGGTTGAACGTTCTTCCAATCGCAGTATGTCATCGGTACATTCTTTACGCAGCTCGCCGTCGCGGAATTTTTCGGCTAATCAAAACAGTCGTTCTTATCGACACTCTGATGTCGGGGACCGTGGCGTCAGACATTATGCACCGGGACGTCCGAATGTTGACAGAAACCGTCCGGGGGCTTTGCGATATCAACGTCCGCCATCCGGGTATCATCACAGACATATGCCTCCTCCACCAAGCCATTCGTGGCGGCCGATCTTTCATCACCATCACGGTTTTAGGCATTATCACCATCATTGTTATTTTAATGACTGGTATTGGTATCGGTGGGGCGGGTATTATAACCGTTTTATCTGTCACGCCCTGTATCATAACCGCTTTTTTGACAGTCTGCTCGGATATTATATCTGGGGTGCACTTGATGCTCCGACAAGGCTCGAAATCGGCAACATGGTTTTGACAAGGTATCAGAACAGATTAAAGATTCAATCGGGAAACAGCGTGTCATTTCTTGATTTGTATCGGCACCAAACGGTCAGTTACAGTGTCGGATATACCGATATTGAAGTAACAACCGGAAACGGCAGTGCTTTAGTCCGTTTTTATGATGATTACGGTAATGAAGCGACGTATTGTTTGTGATTTTATAAAAAAAGGAGGCATGAGCCTCCTTTTTTTATTTGCCTAACATTGTCTGCAGAGAAAACTCTATTTCCCTAAAGCTCTTTTTGTCGGCAACTCGATGTCCTGTTCCCTGAATGACCTTCAACATGACATCTTTGCCTTGCACAAACTCCAATAATTTTAATGACTTTCGCCAGTCCATAACATTATCACCGCTGCCTTGGATAATGTGTACGGGATAAGAGACTTCATGCGGCGCCCAATGTTCTACTTCGGCATACGAATCGCAAAATCTTTTGGTGATTTTGCAATCTTCCACATGGTGTCCAAAACGCACATAAACAAAGCCTTTTTCATTGACAGTCTTCATTTGTTCCGGTGTTAGAAAACGCCAATCCAGCGCGGTGGCCAAAGTTATAATGCCTTTTACCGCTGTCGGATGTTTTCGGGCTGTCTGCAAAGCAACCAGACCGCCGCCGCAGGATCCGATCAAAATAACATCATTGCCAAATACGCGGGGAATCAGATCTTCCAGCTGCCCAATCAGAACATTTAAATCCATATTATCAAGACGAGCAATGTCCGAACCGTGTCCGATCAGCTCATAAGCCGCACATTTTACGCCCAGGCGTTCACAGATGTTGCTCAACAAGTCATATTTTCTTCCCAACGGAAGAGACCAAAAGCCATGAACCAAAACAACCGTCGTTTCTGATGTCAGATTGCGGGGTGTTCTTATGCAGACCATAAAACGAGAATCTGCAAATTTTTCAAAAAATTGTATTTCTTCCATAGTAATATATGATTAATAATTTATTTTGCCGGGAAGTTATATTGTTTTTTAACATCTGTCAATATGAAGGATATATTTTATATTTGATAACCGACAAAAAAAGGCTTACTTATTTTCAAAAATATTATAACATTTTTCATTATTAATAAAATGATGAGGCTGTTTTAAGATGCAGAGGTGTTTATCCGTTGTTATTTCCGCGTATAACGAAGAAGAAGCAATTGTTTCGCTTTATGATAAACTGAAGAAAAATCTGAACAAACTTCAGCAAAAGGCCTTATTTTCACAATATGAGATTTGCTTTGTAAACGACGGTTCTACCGATACGACAGAAGAAAAAATCAGAAATATTGCTGATGCCGACCCGACGGTTACATTGATTTCTCTCAGAAAAAATTTTGGTAAATCAGCCGCATTGCAGACCGGTTTTCGGCATACATCCGGTGATATCGTTATTACGATGGACGCTGATTTGCAAGATGACGCCGGAGAAATCGGAAAATTTATCAAAAAAATTGATGAAGGCTATGATCTGGTTTCCGGTTGGAAAACAAACAGAAAAGATCCTCTGGAAAAACGACTGCCGTCAAAAGTTTTTAATTTTGTAACATCAAAAATTTCAGGAATTGCTTTGCATGACTTTAATTGCGGTTTTAAAGCATACCGCCGTAATGTAGTCAAGAGCCTTAATGTTTACGGAGAATTTCATCGTTATATTCCGCTTTTGGCCAGACGTAACGGTTTTAAAATCGGGGAAATTCCGGTAAAGCATCATAAACGCCGGTATGGATATTCTAAATTTGGCGCAGAACGATATCTTCGCGGTATGTTTGATGCAATATCCGCCCTGTTTTTGATGAAGTTTTACGATAAACCGATGTATTTTTTCGGGAAATTCGGTTTGTTTTTGTTCGGTATCGGTTTTCTTATTTGTTCTTATCTTACGCTGCTATGGTTTTCCGGACAAGCTATCGGGCATCGACCGTTGCTGTTGCTCGGTGTTTTGTTCATTTTAGTCGGTTTTCAGTCTTTTTCACTCGGGCTGATTGCGAATCTGATTGTCGACAATGCCCCTAAAACCAACAAAGATATTTTTATTCAGGAAATTTACCGCAAGGATGCAAAAGATGAAAAATAGCGGCAATCTGCAAAAATATCAGACTAAAAATCCTCTGAAAAAGATGATGCTTAGCTATTTTAACCGCCGTTTTATAAACGCTGTCGCTTTCCTCGGGCTGAAGAAACCAACCATTTTGGATGCCGGCTGCGGAGAAGGTTTTGTTACAAACCTGCTTTTTCAGAATTTTCCTCAGGCTCAAATTTCAGGAATTGACGCCAACCTCGATGCCGTAGCTTATGCCCGCTCGCATCTGCCGCTGGAAATTCGATTTTCTGTCGGCGACATTTATCATATTGAAGCGAAAGACAACCAGTTTGATCTGGTCTGTGCCACAGAAGTTTTGGAACATTTGCAATACCCTGAACAGGCTTTGGGCGAACTTCTCCGAGTGGCTAAAAAATATTTGATCGTTTCTGTTCCGAAAGAACCTTATTTTTGTTTGGGAAACCTGCTTTCCGGCAAAAATATTTTACGGTTCGGGAATCCTCCCGACCACATAAACCATTATACTTTTTACGGTTTTAAAAAATTTCTGAGGAAACATGCGCGAGCAGAAAAAATAAAACTCTTTGATTGTCTGGTTTGGACTCTTGCCGTAATAGAAAAACAATGATGAAAAAGTTGTCTGACATATGCCGTTCCGAATTCTCGCGTTATATTCTTGCCGGACTGAGCACAACCGCGATAAACGCCGTTCTTTATACAATTCTGCTGCTGTTCGGCGTTCGTTATTATTTTGCCAATCTGGCTGCGATTGTCATTGCCAAAGTTTATGCTTATGTTATTAACAAATATTATGTTTACTGCAGCGTTTGCCATACAAAAAAAGAACTGTATTCCGAAGTTTGGAGATTTTTTGTATGCCGCGGCGGGACAGGGCTCCTGGATTATTTATCGGTTGTTTTTTTGGTCGGTTTTCTGGACTTTTCCGCTTTTTATTCCAAATATGTCGTATTAATCGGAATAGTTTTTCTTAACTATTATCTCGGAAGACATTTTGTTTTTACCGCAAGAGGTTCAAAGTCATGAAAATTTGGCAAAAAGCAGATTATAAATTTCTTCTGATCGTTTTAATTAACTTATGCCTGGTAACATTTTATTTTTACCAGAAAGACGATTTTCACGGTGACGAAATTTTTTCATTTGCGCATGCCAACAGTCAACAAGGGCCATATTTGGCTCCGGGGATAGATTCATTTCTTGAAGATACGCATCATCAGTTATTCGGGCAGAGCTTTTCTTCGGATTTTTTTACAAGCTATATTACCGTCAGCCCGGAACACCGCTTTGATTATGAAAATGTTGTTGAAAATCTGGCTTTGGGTGTTCATCCTCCTTTTTATTATTTTATTTTGCATACCATATCCTCGTTCTTTCCGGAAACGTTCAGCAAATGGCAAGGATACCCGATTAATGCTGTTTCTCTTGTTTTGTTGCTTTATTTTTTATACAAAATTGCTGGTGAGCTTTTTCAGGACAAACGCCTTTGTTATTTGAGCCTTATCTTTTTTAGTTTTTCCTTGGCTAATTTGAATATGGCCGTATTTATCCGCTCTTATATGCTACAGGCTATGCTGATAACCTGGTTGATTTATGAGCATCTTATTTTGCTAAAAAGCAACAGCCTTAATTTTTCTATGGCTCTTAAAATTTTTCTTTTGGCGTTTTTTGGCTTTTTGACACATTACTATCTTTTGCCGGTCATATTTTTTATTTCTGCAGGCACTTGTTTTATTTTCTTAAAAAGAAAGCAATTCCGGCTCATTTTTATTTATGCCGGATTGATGTTGACCAGTGTGGCGGCCTTTTTTCTTTTTTATTATCCGGCAGCTGACGTTTTGATGCATTCTTACCGCGGAGATGAAGCCGCAGATAAAGACCTGGACTATTATCTGCTCCTTTCTGAAAAATTTATGATGAGAATCTCCAATCTGGTTCTGATAAATATTCTGCCCTTTAACAAGGTTTCCTACCCGGCGGCGGTTTTGGTTATTTTTATCTTGTCCGTGACTTTTGTGAAGATCAGCCCTCTTCATCAAAAAACTCCCGGTTCCATTTTTCCCGTTTTGCTTTTATATACTCTTCCGTATTTTGTATTTATTGCTTTTGCCAGCCCGGATATGGCAGATTTTGATGATCGTTATTTTATGCCGATTATTCCTGTTCTTTGCCTGATTATCATATATTTTGCGGACGCTTTCGGAAAAGCCTGCGGTCTTTCTATAAATTGGCGATTTTATATTTTAGGAGTTTTGATTTTCAGCAATGTCTGGCTGACCGATTTTTCTGACCGAAGTAACTATGCTTTTCATACGTCTCAAGAAAAGGCTAAAATTTTTGCTGACTTATCCGGTAAAGATGTTGTTTTTTATAATGAGCGAATTTTTGCCATTATCAATCTGGTTAATGATTTTAGAAAGGTTCATTCCGTTACTTTTGTTCACGATGCCGACAAAGTGCAAATCATTTCTTCTCTTGTCAAGCATAAAGGCGATTATTTCATCGTTGCCAACAGTAGTGCTACAGCTTTTATGAAACAAAAACCATCTGAACCGAGAAAACTTGACAGCAAAATCAGAAAGCATCTTCACTATATCGGGACTTTTCTGAGAGGCGTGTATTACTACGACATTTACCGTATCAAGGTTAAAAAAGGCGCCGGGCATTGACTTTTGCCGATAAGGCAATATAGTAGTTTTAACGGCGGACAATAAAGGAGGCGGAACATGGCCCGTTTTATTTTTATCTTATGTTTTTCAATTCTGATTTTGCCGGTAACTGCTTGGGCCGGAAACATTCAATACGGTTACAATGCCCAGGGCGACTGGGTGCCGGTTTCGATTGACGGAGAAAAGGTTGAATATGGTTATAACGCCCAAGGCGACTATGTGCCTACCGCTGTCGGAAAGAAAAAAATAAACTACGGTTACAATGCTCAGGGAGATTATGTTCCCACCGCGGTCGGCAACAAAAAAATCAATTACGGGTATAATCCGCAGGGAGATTATGTTCCGACGGCCGTCGGAACAGAAAAAATAAATTACGGTTACAACGCCCAGGGCAACTATGTGCCGACTGCGGTCGGGAAAGACCGAATCGGTTACGGTTATGACGCTTTCGGCAATTATGTTCCAACTTCGGTCGGCGGGTATTAAACAGATACAAAACTCCCCGGAGGGGATCCGGGGAGAGAAGATTAAATTGCCGCCATATATTCAAGTTCCTGCGGGATATTAATGCGCGGGAACAACGGGGCGCCGCCGGTAACTTCGGCATTTGCCGGCAGGCCGCCGAAAGTATAAAGCGTGTTCCAGGCCGTTTCTTTTTCTCCGGCGCCAATCCTCTTCCAGACTTCCGGCATGGTTGTCGGCATAAAGGGCTGCAACAAAACCGAGCTGATGCGGATGGTTTCCAGCAGGTTATACAAAACCGTCGCCAGCCGCGTTTTCTGACTTTCGTCTTTTGCCAAGGCCCAGGGCGTGGTTTCGTCAATGTATTTATTAGCGCGGGAAATCAGGTTAAAAATTTCGGCCAGCGCATCACTTAAATGCATTGAATCTATTTTTTCCTCAACTTTCTTCGGCGTTGCTTCGGCCAAGGCAATCAGTTCCTTGTCCAAATCCTCCGACTGTCTTTCGGTCGGCAGGCGGCCGTCAAAATATTTTTGAATCATTGAAACGGTGCGGGAAACCAGATTGCCCAAATTGTTGGCCAAATCGGTATTAATCCGCTGCAAAAACAGTTCGCTGACAAAAGTGCAGTCGCTGCTGAACGGCATTTCGCGCAAAATTTCATAACGCAGTGCATCTACGCCGTAACGGTCGCCCAAGACAAAAGGATCGACCACATTGCCGAGCGATTTGCTCATTTTTTTATCGCCAAAGGTGATCCAACCATGGCCATAAATCTTTTTCGGCAAAGGAATGTCCAGCGCCATCAGGATTGCCGGCCAAATCAGGGCATGAAAACGGACAATTTCTTTTGCCATAACATGAATATCCGCCGGCCAATATTTTTCATAATCGTGATAAACGTCATTATGAAAACCAAGGGCGGAAATATAGTTGGAAAGCGCGTCAATCCAGACATAAACAATATGCTTGTCGTCAAACGTTACCGGCACGCCCCATTTGAACCCGGTACGGGAGACGCACAAGTCTTCCAGCCCCGGTTTGATGAAGTTGTTGACCATTTCGTTCACCCGGCTGGACGGTTCAAGAAAATCATTATTCTCGAGCAGATTGCGCAGCCGGTCGGAAAAAGCGGAAAGCTTGAAGAAATAGGCTTCTTCCGTCATTTCGACCACATCGCGTCCGCAATCCGGACATTTGCCGTCTACCAGCTGAGAATCGGTCCAGAAACTTTCACAGGGTTTGCAATATTTGCCTTTGTATTCGCCCTTATAAATATAGCCTTTGTCGTAAAGCTGCTTAAAGACATATTGTACGGTTTGAATGTGATAATCATCCGTTGTGCGAACAAAGCGGTCATAAGAAATGTTCATATAGGTCCAGAGTTTTTTAAACTCGCCGACGACCTGATCAGCATAAGCTTTCGGCGAAAGTCCGGCAGCAGCGGCCTTATCCTCGATTTTCTGACCGTGTTCATCCGTTCCGGTCAGGAACATAACGTCATATCCCCGGGCGCGTTTGTAACGGGCAACGGCATCACAGGCAACCGTGGTATAACAATGGCCGATATGCGGCGAACCGGAAGGATAGTAAATCGGGGTGGTAATGTAAAATTTTTCTGCCATGGCTTTAATCTCTTTTTATTTTTTGTTGAATTTGCTTAATTTTAACGTTGTGCGAATTTTATTACAGAAATATATTTTTGCAAGAGCTAAATCTGTATTTCGGCGCAAATTATCCTCTTTTGCCGTAAATGCGTTCTCTGGCGGCTTTGAGGCCGGGATTTCTGTCCCAAATGCCTTTTTCGCCGTGGGCTATGACTTCGTTGTAATAAGCGATTTTATAATCTATTCTTTCCATATATTTTTCAAGGCGGGCCATTTGTTCTTTTAATTTGACTTTTTGTTCCTTAAACATTTCCAGACGTTGTTTTAAGGTCGAATCGCCCTCCTGAAACCAATCGATGTATTGTTTTATGCCCTTCAGCGTCATGCCGGTGCCTTTCAGGCATTCTATCAGTTCCAGCCAGCCGAGGTCGTTATCGGAAAACACCCGCAGGCCGGCGCCGTTCTTTTTGACAAACGGAAGAAGCCCTTCTTTTTCATAATAACGCAGCGTATGGGCGGTCAGACCCATTTTTTTTGATACTTGTCCGATTGAATATCCCATTGTTTTGCCCTCCATATTCGGGAAGTGTAAAAAAATCAGGATAAATGTCAAGAAAATAGTTGACCTCGAGTTAACTCTAAAGTTTATGATATTTTCAGAATCGCAAAACAGACGTTATTAACAACAGAAAGGAGATATAATGTCTAAAAACGTACTTATCCTGTCTGCCAGTTTTCGCAAAGGCGGCAACTCCGACACTCTCTGCGACCAGTTTGCCAAAGGCGCCGAAGAGGCCGGAAACCATGTTGAAAAGATTTTTATCAACAGCAAGAAAATCAATTTCTGCCGGGGCTGCGGCGTCTGCAATACCACACACAAATGTGTTCAGAAAGACGATATGGAAGAGATTCTGGACAAGATGGTCAAAGCCGATGTTATCGTTATGGCAACGCCGGTTTATTTTTATACGATGAACGGACAGATGAAAACCCTGATTGACCGTAGCGTTCCCCGTTATACGGAAATCAGCAATAAGGATTTTTACTTTATCGTTGCTGCCGCCGATGATAACCGCGACAACATGGAAAAAACGCTCGAAGGTTTCCGCGGCTTTACAGAAGACTGTCTGGAAGGCGCCAGAGAAAAAGGCGTTATTTACGGCACAGGCGCATGGCAAATCGGCGATATAAAGAACAGCCCTGCCATGGAGGAAGCTTATAACGCCGGCAGGAGCATAAAATAATTCTGCCTTGCGTTCTTGCAAAATTGCAGATAATTTAAATTATCAGTCTGTATCCGTACGGAAGGAGTTTTTATGAAAAAAACATATCGTTATGTCAGAATTTTTGCGGCTGTTATTGTCGGTTTGTTGTCGTTAGCCGCGCTGACCGGAATTTTTTATCCGGTTAAGATTTTTGACGTACAGGTTACCGCCCTGGCGCAACGTGTGTTTATTGATTTTTCTTTGGCAGCAGTGCTGTTGTTTGCCGGCGTTTTGCTGCTGACGTTGCTGTTCGGGCGCATTTATTGTTCAACGCTCTGCCCTTTCGGCCTGATGCAGGAATTTTTAGCTTTTATATTCCGGCGCAAAAGAAAACCGCTGCACAGAAAATCACATCCGTATAAATATTTTATTGCGGCAGTGGTCTTCGGCGCCCTTATCGGCGGAACGGCATATCTTATCTGGCTGATTGACCCATATACGCTTTTCAGGTCAGCAGTCAGCTGCGCTTATCTCGGTATCGGCGTTGTTATAGCCGTTGCCCTGCTGGTCTGGTTCAAAGGCCGGATGTTTTGTTCGGAAATCTGCCCGGTCGGTGCGCTTTTGGGACTGATTTCCAAGGTTTCTTACAACAAAATTTACATCAAACCGGATAACTGCGTTTCCTGCGGCTTATGTGCCCGAAGCTGTCCGACTGCCAGCATCGACTTTAAAAATCATATCGTGGACAATGAGACCTGCGTCAAATGTCTGAAATGTCTGACGCAATGTCCGAAAGACACCATTTGTTTCGGGCATTCGGCAAAAGAGAAAAAAGAAGAAAGCGCTTTCAGCCCTTCGCGGCGCAGATTTCTGATCGGCGGGGCGGCTTTGGTTGTTCTGGCGGCGGCCGTCAAAGGTGGAATTGAGCTGGGCAAAAGTGTTGCGGCAAAAGTTCGGCGCGTTATTTTGCCGGCCGGAGCCGATAATCCGGAGAAGTTTGTTAACAAATGCCTGAACTGCAATTTATGTGTGCAGAACTGTCCGATGAAGATTTTGAAAAAAGCCGACAGCGAGTTTGCTGCCGTTCATATTGATTACAGCAACGGTTTTTGCAACTATGACTGCCACAAGTGTTCCGAAGTTTGTCCGTCCGGTGCAATCAGAAGAATCACCTTGGAGGAAAAGCAAAAGACAAGAATCGGCATTGCCAGCATTAATCAGGAAACCTGCGTCAAATGCGGCCTGTGTGTTGCTGAATGTCCGCGCGGAGTTATCAGCAAAAAAGACGGCGAGTTTCCGCAGATTGACACGGCCGGCTGCATCGGCTGCGGTGTTTGCCACAGTGTTTGTCCGGTTAAGGCCATCAGCATTTTTCCGGTTCAGGAACAGCAGATTGTATAATTTTATTTAAGGAGAAAAAATATGTCATTAGGCGTTACGGAGATTATCTTAATTTTGGTCGTTGTTTTGGTTTTGTTTGGCGGAAAGCGCATTCCTGAACTGGCCAAAGCACTCGGAAAAGCCCAATATGAATATAAAAAAGCCAAAGAAACTTTGCAAAACGAGGCCAAAGAGCTGAAAGATACGGTTGAAAAAGCCGTGGCAGAAGAGGAAAAGAAAGAAGCTAAAAAAGACGAAAAATC
The DNA here is from genome assembly GCA_944390885.1 of uncultured Alphaproteobacteria bacterium. GTDB lineage: Bacteria > Pseudomonadota > Alphaproteobacteria > RF32 > CAG-239 > MGBC133411. The sequence continues at coordinate 47,628 of CALXRP010000006.1, read as the reverse complement.
TGATCAATAATGGAAGAAGACAAAGACGAAAATCTGGTTGCCCATCTGGAGGCGCTGCGTTCGATGCTCATCCGCTGCCTGACGGCCATTGCGGTCGGGTTGGTGCCGATGATTTTGATTGCACCGTATTTTCTGGACTGGCTGATAAAAACGATTATCGCGGACAGCCCGGTTACGCTGAACTTTTTTTCGCCGGCGGAAGTTTTTATCTTGCAGATCAAACTGGCCGTTGTTTTGGATCTGGCGGTTTGTTTTCCGTATATTGCCAAGCAGGTTTGGAACTTTGTTCTGCCGGCGCTTTATGACAACGAGCGGCGTTTTATCCGCTCGATTGTGCTGGTTTCCAGCCTGCTCTTTTGCACCGGCGTTGTTTTTTGCATTTTTCTTATCCTGCCGTTGATTATCAAATTCGGTGTCAGTTTTTCGTCCGAAGATCTCAAAGCCGTCTTTGGCATTTCAAACGTTATCGGGCTTTCTTTATGGCTGGCGGTAGCGTTTGGCATTATGTTTCAGTTTCCGCTGGTAACTTATTCGCTCATCCGTTCGGGAATCGCCTCTTATGAGGCCGTTAAGAGCAAGCGGCGCTATATCTTCATTGCGATTTTGGTTGTGGCGGCATTTTTGACGCCGCCGGACATTGTGAGCCAGCTGCTGCTTGCGCTTCCGACCTACGGGTTATTTGAAGGCGGGTTATATTTTGCCCGCAGAATAAAGCCTAACGAATAAAGTTTGTGCGGGCGCCGCTTTCATCTTGCGGCAGAGTAAGGCCGTTTTTCTTGTTTTCTTCAATCATTTTCAGCAGCCAGGCCAGCCCGCCGGCAGCCCATATGGAATTTAATAAGAATTCGCGCCTTTTCATCTTTTTTCTCCTGATTATTTTTAACACCGATATTCAAAATTTTCCATCAAAGAATTATGTATTTTTTTCAAAAAAACGTCTTGACTTAGAGTATGCTCTAAAAAATATACTGACTTGGTCCGATAGATTTTTGCAAAATAATTTTATCCGTATAACCTAAGGAGAAATAAATGAACAAACTTATTATATTCGGCGCTGCCGTTTTTGCCATTCTGGCAGCAACAACCTACAAAACTTATGCCCAAATGAAACAGGAGAATAAGGCCATGACAACCGATACGCCCAAAATTCTGGTCGCTTATTATTCTTACAGCGGCAATACAAAAGAAGTCGCCGAGGCTATTCATGAAAAAGTCGGCGGTGATATTTTTGAGATCAAAACCGAAGGGACTTATCCGGAAGAATATCGCCCTATGACCGTTCAGGCCAAACAGGAGATTGCAAACAACTATCGGCCGAAACTGCTGACCAAGGTTGACGATATTTCAAAATATGATGTTGTCTTTTTAGGCTCGCCGAACTGGTGGGGGACGATTACGCCGCAGGTCAGCTCTTTTCTTGACAGTTATAACTTGTCCGGCAAAACCGTTATTCCGTTTATTACGCACGGCGGCGGCGGTGTGCAGAACACCATTAAAGATATGACGGCCCAGTGCAAAGGCTGCAAGGTCAATGCCGACGGCTGGGTTGGTTACGGCAGCCGTACTTTCGGCATTTCCGGTTGGCTGGAAGACCTCGGATATAAGAAATAATTTCTTTGTCTTTTTTTGATGAACGGCGCTGTTTGTTCGGCGCCGTTTATTTTTATTTTACTTTTCCGTGCTTTGATAAGTTTTCAAAGTAGGAGGTGTTTATGAAAAATAAAATTGTTTTGGCTGCAGCCTTATTGTTTTTGCAAGCCTGCAGCGAATCTGGTATTGAAGGCAAATGGGTTGAGCCGGTTCCCGGAATGCCGGATGTTGTTCAGGGTTTTATGCTATATCCGGACGGGCGTGCGGAATCGGTTAATATGGCAACTTTGCGTTATGAAAAATGGGAGAAAAAAGGCAATACGCTGGTTTTATCAGGCAAAAGCATCGGCAACCGGCAGACTATTGATTTTTCCGAGACGCTGCCGATTGAAAAACTGGATAGCGATAATCTGGTCGTAAAACGCGGAAATCTTTCCGTTTCATACAGCCGGCAGTAATAGAGCAAAATCTGACGAAATAAATAAGCTTTTGAATGTAAAAGCTTTTTTTTGTTATTTAGAAACAGGTATAATAGATATTATTCACGAATATCAATAGCTTTTATGGCTTTAAAAATATAGTCCTTTACTGCATAAGTTGCGGCATATTCGCTATATAAATATGGAGAGATGCCGCAATTATTTTTCTTGCAAAAGTTTGTATTTCCATAGATAAATAAATATTGTTCATACATAAAATTGATATATTCCGTCATTTGTTTGACTGTTCTATCTTCAGATTGTCCGTAAAATTTTGTAAACATCCTTGTAGCAATTTTTATATAACAATCTTGTGTTTTGTGATTTAAGGAAATTAAATAATCAAAACATTTCATACTCCAGCTTTCTTGGCATTTTTGTTTTTCTTGCTCAAAGATTTTTTCACATTCAGTATATTGCTCTTTTAAATTATCAATTGACGTCATATTTTTTCTGCTGCGTCTGCATTATTTGACAGCAGTAAAGAAAATATAATTATCAGCAAATTTTTGTTCATTTCATACCTCTGTTTTTTATTATTATCTATCCTTTTTACCAAGTCAATTTCTAATAAGTATAATTACAAATTCAATTAGCACAGGCCAACAATCGGGAATTCAAGAAAACGTTTCAAGAAAAAACAACTTTATAAAAACTGTGTGAAAAAATATTTCCGGGTGAGATGGATTTAAAGTTTTCCGGCAATGCCCTTGATATGCCGGACAGGAGGCTTATATCTGCTGTCCGGGAGCATAACGGGTATGAGAAGGATTTGTCTTTTTATTTTGTGTTTTTTGTTTTCTGTTGTTCCGGTTTTAGGGCCGGCAGCAGAAAGTGTTTTAATGCCGGCGGCGTTGGATTATACCGCAATCAACAAACAGCTGGATAAGATGGCCAAAAGCCTGAGCAGCAATAAGGCCACTCCGGCAGAAACCGTGCCGATGCTTGATGATCTGGACGGTTTTTACAATCAGATCAACCAGGCTGTTTTGCAAAATACCGGTGATTTGGACAAGCTGCAAAAGAAAATAGACGCCCTCGGCATTGCGCCGGCCGACGGAAACGAGCCCAAAACCATCGCCGTTCAAAGAAGTGCTTTCAACAAACAGGCTGACGATTATAAAACGGCAATTGCCCAAGGGAATCTGGCGTTAAACAAAATCGGCGACATCAAAAACATGATTGTCAAACTTCGGAATCAGAAACTTCTGGACAATCTGTTAACCAAGCAAAGTTCCGTCTTTCAGCTTAAAGATTTTGCTTCTTCCTTATATAATTTTGCCGTTTTTTCCTGGGATATGGCCAAGACGCCGTCTTTATGGTATCAAAAACTGAATGAAACGGAAAAAAAGACAGCCGCAAAAAATCTGCTTTATGCTGCCGGATATATTTTGGCGGCTTATTTTGCTGCCTATTATATCCGGCGTTTTATCCGCGGGCGGTTCGGCTATAACAACGGGGTCATCAATCCCAATTACGGGCAGAAGGTTAAAGCCGCGGTCTGGATGTTTACGGCGCGTGGAATTATTCCGGCGGCGATGGTCGGCTCGTTTATGTTTTGGATAAACAATAATAAACTTTTTGCCGGAACGCCTTTCGGCACGATGGTTGATACTGCGGCATTATATATTTTATATTTCTTTATTGCCCTGGCCATCGTTAAAACGGCTTTGGTTCCGGCTTATCCGCAGTGGCGCATTTTTGAAGTCAGAAAAGATGCGGCCGCCTCTTTGGCATCCACGCTGATTTATACTTCCGCGGCATTCTGTCTGGTCAGTTTTTTTCAGAATCTGGCTTTGCGGCTCAACAGCGACGCCGATATTTTATATTCGCTGAAAATTTTTGCCAGCGGCGTTAAGGCCTTTTTTGTTATTTTTATTTCTTATAAATTTTTATACAACAATCCTGATGACGGCAAAGCCGAAGACGGCAGCGACATATCTGAAGACGATACGCCAGGGCTTTCTGCCGTTTCCAAGGCAGGGCTGGTGATTTCTTTTTTAATGCTGGCCGCCTTTGCCGCGGCTTTGTTCGGTTATATCCGCCTGTCCGAATTTGTCATCAACCGTTTTATTATTTCGGTATTGACCGTTGCGGCGGCTTATATTTTGCAAAAACTGCTGCGCGCCCTCTTTCGTCAGTTTTTGCAATGGCGTTTTCTTATCCGGATTTTGCGCCTGAAATCCCGCACGCGCGTTAAAATCAATTTTTGGTTTGGGTTGCTGCTGACCCCGGTGCTGACGCTGGCAACGTTTTTTGTGCTGCTCGGGATCTGGGGAGCCTCGGTTGATATTCTGCTCAGCCAGGTCAAAAGCTTTCTTAACGGGTTTAATATCGGCAGCCTGCATATTTCCATTTCGTCAATCCTGCTGGGCATTTTAACGTTTTTTATCTCGCTGTGGCTGTTTCGCAGTCTGAGGGAAAGCCTGGCCTCCGGGACGCTGAGCCAGATAGATATGTCTCCCGGCGCCAGAAACTCTCTGGTTTCCGCCATCGGTTTTCTCGGTGTTATTTTTTCGCTGGTGGTCAGCGTTGCGGTGATGGGCGGAAGTTTTCAGAGTATTGCCATTATGGCGGGCGCGCTTTCTTTCGGCGCCGGTATGGGCCTGCAAAATACGGTCAGCAATCTGGTGGCCGGTTTTACCATTTTGTTTGAACGTCCTATCCGAATCGGCGACTGGGTTATTATTGACGGGTATGAAGGGATTGTGAAGCAAATCAATATGCGGGCCACCGAGATTGAGACCTGGAACAAAGCCAAAGTTTTAATTCCCAATTCGGCAATCTTGTCCCAAAGTCTGGTTAACAAAACTTTCGGCAACAAAACCGCCCGGGTAGAGGTTAAAGTCGGCGTCGATTACGGCAGTGATCTTCAAAAAGTCAAAAGTCTTTTGATGCAGATTGCGGCCGAAGATCCGGATGTGCTGAAAAATCCGGCACCGTCGCTTTTGTTTACGGATCTGGGCGACAGCAGTCTGAACTTTCAGCTCAATTGTTATACCGGAGATGTTTTCAAAAGTGCCGATATTTCTTACCGCGTGCGGGAAAAAGTGGTGGAGAGATTCAGAGAAAACAACATCAATATTCCTTTTCCGCAGCGTGTTGTACGGCAGATTAACGAAACGGCGGCAGACATTGACTGACGTTTTACGCAGAAGATAACATATGCGGCATTGACAACGGTTTGATTACACGATAGAATGCGTCATTCATTAATAGTTACAGAGGTCCTAAAATTAAACAACTATGAATCCTGCTTATATTTATATTATTAATATTGCGTTGGTGTTTTTTCTGGTATTTGCCAATGCTTTCTTTGTTGTTTCTGAATTTGCAATCGTTAAAATCCGTCGTACAAAACTTGAGGAACTGGCTCACGCCGGTGACAAACGTGCCGTTACGGCCCTAAAAATCACCGAACGCTTGAACACTTATCTCAGTGCTATTCAGCTCGGCATTACGCTGGCTTCCCTCGGACTGGGCTGGATTGGCGAACCAGCGGTTTCCCGCCTGATTGAAGACTTGGCCGGCGGCTTTTTTGCCGATAACAAAATCTTGCTCCATTCCCTCAGCTTTGGTATTGCCTTTTCGCTGATTACGTTGCTGCACGTTGTGCTCGGCGAGTTGGTGCCGAAATCTCTGGCTATTATTCATACCGAAAAATATGTTTTGTGTATTGCCAATACCCTTTATCGTTTTAACATGATTTTTTCTCCGTTTATCTGGGTGTTTGACCATGTTACCGCTTTGATTTTGAAGATTATGGGCGTTAAAGTTACCAATGAAACGGATGAGGCTCACTCCGAAGAAGAAATCAAACTGATTATCGACGCCTCGCAAAAAGACGGTATTATTGACGATACAGAGGGCGAAATCATTCAAAACGCCATTTATTTTTCCGAAATCTGTGCTCATGAGATTATGATTCCGCGGCAGGACATGAAATGCCTTTACAAAGGCTGCAGCTTTGATGAGATGATCAGCTTTGTCAAGCAAAACCGCCATACACGGTATCCCCTTTGCGACAAAGACAAGGATCATATTGTCGGAATGGTGCATATCCGCGATTTGCTTGAGCATTATGATGAAGGACATGACAAGGATATTCAGAAGAAAATCTGCCGTGATATTTTGTTTGTGCCGGAAAACAAATCCATCTCCGAAATTTTGCACCAGATGATGACTAAAGGCATCCATCTGGCGATTGTGGTGGATGAATATGGCGGAACAGCCGGTCTGCTTTCAATGGAAGATATTTTGGAAGAACTGGTCGGCGAAATTCAGGATGAGCATGACGTGCCCAAAGAGGAGCCGGTCAAAAAACTTGACGACAAGACCTGTGAGTTTGACGGACTGGTTCTGATAGAAGACGCATTTGAATGTATGAACCTGCCGGAATGCGAACATGAGGAAAGCACCATCGGCGGCTATGTCTTCGGCCTACTCGGAAGAGAGCCGAAAATCGGCGACATTGCCGAAGACGAATATTGCGTTTATGAAGTTCTCGGGCTTGAAAATATGCGGATTACCCGGGTAAAAACCCAATTGAAAATTCGAGAAAAGCAAAAAGACAAAAACGAAGAAGAGTAAACTTTCTTCCGTTTTAGCTCTTATGACTGCATTGTTGTTTCCGATATGGAATCCGACGGATGATTCCCGACGGTATCGAGATGAAATCCGGTCATAAAAAAAAGCGGCTCTTTTCAGAACCGCTTTTTTAATTATATTCCGGCAAGAAACTTTCTGGTAAAGTAGAATTCTATAATTTCCACAATGCCATAAAGCGCAACATAGGCTCCCATCAACGCGGTAATCGTCAAAGCACCGAGTGCCGGATAAGCCAAAATCAGAAAGCCGAACAGAATTCCGAGAATACCGGCTCCCAATGTCCAACTCCAGGGGAATCCTGCCGAGCGTAACTGAAAAGCCGAGGCAACCTGAACCGCTCCGACCGCCAGGCACCAAACCGCAAAAATAATCGGCAGGCTGGCCGCACTGACGCCCAAATTGCTGACAAAGATTATCCCGACCAAAATATCAAGAAGCCCGACCAGCAAATACCATCCAGAGCGAAAAGAAAAAGACGCGGCAAAATATCCTGCCCCGACGATAATAAATACAATGCCGATATAAAGGGCAAGCGCCATCAGGGTTGCCGCCGGGTTCAGCCAGATGAACACACCGAGCACGGCCATTAAAATCCCGGCGATTAAATGCCAGATACCGGCCGTTTTTTTGATTTCCGTTTCTTTTATGACCATAATTTTCTCCTTTTTAACCTGTTCTGATATTTATATAATTATAATTTAATGTTTTTCCAAGATATTCACCAAATTTTTATCATTTGCCCTTTACATTTCTGCGATGGTGATATACATTCCGTTCGTTTGCAAAAGGGGACGAATATGATTCAGGATATGACGTCGGGCAACCCGGCCAAGCTTATTGTTAAATTTTCCATTCCTTTGTTAATCGGAAATATTTTTCAGCAGTTATACAATATTTCCGACATTATCATTGTTGGCAGATTAATCGGCGTTAATGCTTTGGCCGCAGTCGGCGCGTCAGCTCCGCTCTATTTTGTTTTGTTATTGGTTATTCTGGGCTTTACCGGCGGCTTGACAGTGATTACCGCGCAGGAGTTCGGGGCCAAAAATGAAGACGGCGTGCGGAAATCGGTTGTTCACAGTCTGGTTGCCAGTATGGTGCTCAGTCTGGTCATGACCCTCTTTATGTTTTTTTATATGAAAGAACTTCTTCAGATTATGAACGTTCCGCAAGAGATTATGCCGGAAGCGCTTAAATTTATTCGCGTTTTATGCGCCGGACTGGTGCTGATTGTCGGATATAACCTGCTCTCCTTTTTTATGCGGGCATTAGGCGACAGCAGGACGCCGTTATACTTTTTGATTTTTTCTTCCGTTTTGAATATTTTTCTTAACCTGCTTTTTATTTATGTATTTAAAATGGGCGTTGTCGGTTCGGCTCTGGGAACTGTGGTTGCCATTTCAATTTCCGTTATTGCCTGCATTGTTTTTATCGGCAAGAAATTTCCGATCCTTCACTTAACAAGAAAAGACTGGAAACTTGACGGTGCCATATTTAAGAAACATTTGGATATTGCTATTCCAATGTCCATACAGTTTTCCATTATTGCTTTCGGCGTTATGATTATTCAGAGCGTTTGCAACTCTTTCGGGCCGGAAGTGATTGCCGCCTTTACCTCTGCTTTGAGAATTGAACAACTGGCGACCCAGCCCCTGGTGGCTATCGGACTGGCAGTGGCGACTTTTTCTGCCCAAAATTTCGGTGCCGGCATGATCGGACGCATTCGACGGGGCGTTTTTATTTGTTCAATCATATCCCTTGTTTTCAGCATTTTCATGGCTCTGTTTGTACGGTACGGCGGAGAAAATATGATCCAGATTTTTATTGACGGGGAGAATGCCAACATTATCGACACGGCCAAGGATTATTTAAATATTTCGACCTTATTCTATTTCTTTCTCGGGCAGATTTTTATTTTCCGAAATGCCCTGCAAGGAATGGGAAGAGCCAAAATTCCGCTGCTGGCCAGTATTGTCGAGTTGGTTATGCGGGCGCTGGCTGCCGTTTATCTGGCAAGGCAATACGGCTATATCGGCATTTGTTATGCCAGCCCGATTGCCTGGGTCGGCGGCGCTTTAGTGGTTGATATCGGTTACTGGCTGACCATCAAGAAACTAAAAGGCAAATATTGGCATAACCAGATGAAGTGGCTCGGCAACAAGCTGAAAATTTCGGACCGTCATTGTCCGTCGCCGCTCCATACCTCTACGCCGGCAGAGTAGAAATTGTAAAAATTGACTTGATTATAATATTAGAATTTGGCAAAATACAACCATCGCAATTAACTGTCAGGAAAAAGTTATGAAAAAGTCTGCTTTATTTGTTTCCGCCGCTGCGGCCGTTATGATTGCCGGTGCTGCCGTCGGAGCTTATTGTTACTATCAGTCCCACAATGACATTTACGGTTTGTGGCATCCGGAAAAACAAGCTGATCGGCAGGATATTTTCTCCGGAAATATCAATATCATCAAAATAAACCCTGATGAAGAGCATAAAGACGGCCGTTTTACTATCGTTTATGACGAAGACAAACATTTTATGTCTTGTAAACCGGTGGCTCTAAAAGACCATAAAGACGTTTATGTCTGCATTCCGGGCGTTTTGAAAAAAGACAAACTGGAGAAAACCGATATGTTGCGTGATGTGGCCGAAGCGGCCTGGTATGAAGGAATTACATATCTGAAGTTTGACTTTAATAATCAATTTTACAAGCAAAGTCTTACTATCAGCATGTCTCCTCTGGTCATGGGAAGCAATGTGGTTGACTTTGATACAATCAAACTTCCAACCTACCAAAGAAGCATTTTTTAAGACAACAAAAAGGCCTTCTTGATGAAGGCCTTTTTTATTGCTCTTTATGCAGATTTTTTAGAAGCTTTTCCGCTGCTTTCCAGCATTTGTTTGATACCGTCAATGGAGCTCAAGATGCCGGTTGCCTCATAAGGCATATAGACTACCTTATTGTTTTCGCCTTCGGTAATGGACTTCAGGGTTTCAAGATACTTCATTGCAATCAGGTATTTATCGGGTTGCCCATTAGAGGCGATGGCATCGCTGACGGCGCGGATTGCTTCGGCTTCAGCGTTGGCATTTTTGATCCGGGCTTCCGCCGAACCTTCTGCCCTTAAAATTGCAGATTGTTTCTCACCTTCCGCACGGTTGATTTCGGCCTCTTTCTGACCTTCGGCTTTCAAAATGGCCGATTTTTTAAGACCTTCAGCTTCCAAAATGGCAGCGCGGCGTTCTCTCTCGGCTTTCATTTGTTTTTCCATAGCCTGTTGAATGTCTGCCGGCGGAATAATATCCTGCAGCTCGACACGGTTGACCTTAACCCCCCATTTGTTGGTGGCTTCATCCAAAATAGCACGCAGCTCATGATTGATTTTGTCTCTTGAAACCAGCGTTTCATCAAGATCAATTGCACCGACCAAATTACGCAACGTGGTCTGCGTCAGTTTTTCAATTGCTTCCGGCAGGTTCTGAATTTCATAAACTGCACTTTTGGCATTGACAATCTGAAAATACAACAAGGCATTAATGCTGATTGTAACATTGTCTTTGGTAATCACATTCTGACGGGGAAAGTCATAAACCGACTCACGCAGATCTATTTTTACACGGTCTTTGATATAAGAATAACTCTCACCGTTCGGAAGCTTTTGGGTTATTTTCCAGGAAATTGCGCGCGGTGCTTCCAAGATCGGAAAAATAAAGTTTAAGCCCGGAGAGAGTTCTTTTTCAAATTTTCCGAGCCTTTCCACAATTACGGCTTCGGCTTGTTGAATAATGATAATCCCTTTCAAAACATATATTACAACAAGTGCAATCAATATCCACCATACGACCATTTTATTTTTCCTTTCTTACAAACATTGTTAAATTTTCATTGCGAACAATATAAACTTTGCTTCCGACATCAAACTCTTCTCCGTTTTCGCTGCGGGCATTCCATCGCTCGTCAAAAACCGAAATAACACCGCCATCGCCGTCTATTTTTTCAATCACCTGCGCTTTTTGCCCGACGTATTTGTCCATTCCCGTTCCGGCGCTGATTTTATTGCGCTTTTGCAACGGTTTTAACAAGAACAAAAATACGGCCGAGGCCACAACCCAGACCGGAACCAAAATATTCAGCTCCGAAAAGTATACGGAAACGCCGGCCGTGACAAAACAGGCCAGCGCCAAATTTAAGAAAAACATCGTCGGCGTTAAGATTTCTACAATCAAAAGCACCAGACCGGCGATTGAAAGAGATTGCCAAAGCTCGAGTTCCATTTTATTCTCCTCCAAAATAAAATCGTATATGTTTTATATTGTCTTAAACCGCCGGATTTTACCAACAAAAAAAATAATTACTCACAGTTCATTTTTTGTTTTTTTTGCTATTTTCCGAGTTTTTTTCGCCGTTAAAAAAGCCTTTCGAAAATTCGAGAAAGGCTTTTATCTGAGGTGTTTCCATGACATCTTTACGAGCGCTTAAATATATTTTGTAAGTTGTATCAAAGTCTGTAACGGTTTTGATCTTTACCAAATCATTACACGCATAATTTTGAGAACAGATGCCAATTCCGATACCGTTTTTAATTGCCGAATAATGGGCAAAGACAGAATTGTGCCGTAAAACGACGAAGGGAGAAGTCCTTAATACTTCTCCCCACCCCGGAATGAAATTTTCGCTTGAATTTCTGCTGCAAATGCGATGACTGTTTATCAAGTCGCCGTAATCTTTCGGCATTCCGTGTTTTTTCAAATAAAGGCGAGAAGCATATAAGCCGCAGAAAATATTCTTTTCTGCAACGCTCACCCAACTGTCATCTTTCGGACGCTCTACTGAAAGGCAGATATCCGCTTTGACATCCGGGCAATCTTCTATTTCTGTTATGATATTTATGTCGGGATGTTTTTCCATAAAGGTCTTGATGCTTTTTTCACCAAAATCGCAGGAAATTGTATCCGGCATAGAAATTTTAATCGTCTGGCTATCAGCAGGAGAATATCTTTCTCCCGTTGTGAGTCTGCGCAAAGCATTAACAATATTTTCTGCTGCCTTAACATAAAAAATTCCTTCCGGCGTGAGGGCTGTTCCTCTGCCGTTGCTGTTCAGGAGGGTAACACCGAGTTCATATTCAAGATCAGAGATATATTTGTTGATGGTGTCGACAGAAGTGCCAAGCAAATCAGCAACTTCTCTTTTGGAGTGGTTTATTGATATTGCATAAAGATAATATAAAGCGTTAAAAGCAGCCATTTCTTTTTTGCTGAGCATTTATTAATCTTTCAAATTAAAATTATCATTTTTTTAACTTTTATACAATAATATAGACAAATGGACTATATTATAAAAATTTTCAAAAATCAACATCTTTTTTAAACCTTAGCTTGTAATATATCAAAAATATACATATCTATACATGTCTTATCTCAAAAAAATGGCTATTTTCTTTAGAATCCGGCCACTTTTACACCTTTTATTTTTATGAGACATATTTTTGAGACAAAACAAATTTTTAACTGTTTTCGGAAGGTATTATTAAAAATAATTTGGCAATTTTTATAATAAATATCGATTCGAAATGTTCTTTTTTGCTTTTTACAACTTTCGATTCTATTTTTAATAAACAAAAAAAATCCCGAAAAATGAACTGTTCAACTTTCGGGGAACAGTTCAAAATTCCGGGATTTTTATTTTCTTATTTTTTAGGCCGCAGGGTCGGGAATAAGATTACATCCCGCAGCGTTGCCGAGTTGGTCATTATCTTAGCCAGGCGGTCCATCCCCATTCCCAAACCGGTTGTCGGAACAAAACCGTGATCCAGCGCGTCCAAGAAACTCTCATCCATCATCTGGGCTTCATCATCACCGTTTTCACGGGCTTTGACCTGAGCCTCAAAACGCTCCCGTTGTTCCAGCGGATTGGACAGCTCGGAATATGAGCAGCCGACTTCCATTCCGGCAATATAAGTATCAAAATGCTCAACCAGGCGCGGTTCGGAACGGTGCGTTTTGGCCAAGGGAGAAACGTCGCGCGGCATATCCATAACATGTATCGGTTGGATCAGCTTATGCTCCACCTTTTCATCAAATACGGCCACAACGACCTTGCCCCAGCAATCGCAGTCATCAGCGTTTACACCGGCCTGTTTGGCCATGGCTCTGGCCTCTTCTACCGTTGCGGCATCCAAAAGATTAATCCCGCATTCACGCTTGATTAAATCAATCATTGAAATTTTTTCAAACGGTTTTGAAACATCTATCGTATAATCGCCAACCTGAAACTCTTCTTTTCCGAAAACGCGTTTGGCAACATAACGGATAACGCCGGAGATCAGCTCGGCTCCGTCATGATAATCGGCATAGGCCATATAGGCTTCCAAAGCGGTAAATTCAGGATTATGGTTTTTATCAATCCCTTCATTGCGGAAGTTTTTGCCGATTTCAAAAACGCGATCCATGCCGCCGACGATCAATTTTTTCAGATAAAGTTCCGGAGCAACGCGCAGATAAAAATCATTATCCAGAGCATTGTAATGGGTGATAAACGGTTTGGCCGAAGCGCCGCCCATAATCGGATGCAGCGTTGGGGTTTCTACTTCCAGAAAACCGTTATTGTTAAAGTATTCGCGAACGGCGGAAATAATCTTGCAACGGGTGATTAAAACCTCTTTGGCCTCGTCATTAATAATCATATCAACATAACGCTGACGATAGCGCGCTTCCACATCCGTCATGCCGTGGAATTTTTCCGGCAGCGGTTCCAGCGATTTTGCAATAATATCAAATTTCTCGGCGGCAACGGAAAGCTCTCCGCGCGGCGTACGGCGGATAAAACCGGTTATGCCGACCATATCACCGATATCCAGGCATTTGAGCAGTTTCAGGTTAGCTTCATCCAGATTGCATTTATGGCAAAATGCCTGAATTGTACCGGTTTTGTCTTTCACGTCAATAAACATGCCGTCATTGCGGACAGCCATGGCGCGGCCGGCAATCGTTACGCGGTCTTCCGTATGGGCACCGTTTTCCAGATCTTTATATTTCTCCTGCAGATCTTTGGCAAAGGCATTGGGAGAAAACTTGTACGGATACGGATTATAGCCCATTTCTAACAGGGCATTCAGCTTGTTCAGCCGCCCTTGTCTGTGAATGCTAACTTCATCGCTCATTTTGAATATCACCTTTTATTGATTTTTATCTTGAGATTTTTTAACTAATATACAGGTATATAGAATTTGCAGAGAAAATCAACCTTTTTTTCCGGCGTATCGATGAAGCGCAAAAAAAAATCCTTTCCGTGAGGAAAGGTGACCTTTTGACATCTTCGGATCAGGCATTCATAAATACCAAATCTTCTACACGAACAATACGTTTGATTTCCCGGACAGCTTGTGGAAAGTCGATAATATTTCCGGACGGGGCCATGGCGGCTGTTTTTTCTTTTTCAATATAAAGTTTTCCGGCCAGATAATTTTGAATCGCTAACATTCCGGCCTTTTTCTGAACAGCCTCTTTTTGTCTGCGGGCCGTTTCCAAGCTTTCTTCCTGATTTTGCAGACATTCCAGCTTATGCCGGCAATTTCCGGCCGAGGCGGCAACAATGCCGTCAAAAGATATACCGCCGCCGCAAATATACTCGCTGTAAAGTTCCTGGTTAAGGGAAATGTTCCGCCACAAGCTCTTGGCCTGCTTACGGATATTTTCTTCCGCAGCATTTTTCCGGAAACGGCTGATAAGTTTCTGCCAGGCACTCTTCGGGCCGAAAACATTTCCCTTTTTCAGCGGTTCTCCGCGGGTTGCCGCATAGATCATGTCTTCAAGGGAGGACAGGTAACGTTCCGCTTTCTGCGGATTGTCCTTAATAAAGGCATAAAACGAAGAGGCAAAGCCCTGCAGCACGGCGTCAACTTCTCTGACAACCGCTTCGTTATGCCGGATAAATGTATGAGAAGATACAGCCAGGCTTAAGATTTCACCGCGCGTTTTGAGTTCTGACAAAGCCCGGCTGTAGGCTGAAGAAATATCCTGAAAATCCTCGGCTCGGACATTCATAATACAAGATACTTCGGCAGATGTCAGCTCATAACTGCTTCCGTCCCCGGAAAGCAGTATATTTCTGCCGCCCTGAGAAACCAGGCTGTAGCCTCCGGCTGAAATATTTTCTAAAACATCTGTCATTTTCTGCTCCAAGCGAGTTTATTTCCCCTCTTTACTTTTATTGTATAATGATTATAGAATCTACTCAAGAAAATCACGGCCTTTGAGCTTTAGAATTAACATAACTGTAACAAAGGGAAAAATTTTGCCTATTTTCCGCAGACTTTCAACCGGGCTTGTCCTCCTCTTTTTAATTATCGGTTGTTCTTCTCTAGAAGTTCCTTCCGCTTATCAGTTCCGAATCGTCAAAACACGGAATTTTGAACTTGCCAGTTGGCAGAAGTTAAGCAATCCGACGTTACCGGTCAAAATTTATATTGAAGGAGACGGCTACGCCTTCAATGCCCACGGACTGCCCAGCAGGGATCCGACTCCGAAAGGAACAATGATGCGGGAACTGGCTTTCGGCGATCCGTCTCCCAACGTGGTTTATCTGGCGCGTCCCTGCCAATATGTGAAAAGTGAAATCTGTTCTCAAAGACACTGGACAACGGCTCGTTTTGCTCCGGAAATATTGAATGCCGAATATGAGGCGGTTAAACAAATTGCCGGAAAGCAGGAAATCATCCTTATCGGATTTTCCGGCGGGGCGCAGATTGCCGGCCTTTTGGCAGCCGCAAAACCCGGACTGAACATTAAAAAAGTTATTACCATTGCCGGAAATCTTGACCATTTGGCTTGGACACAGTTTCATCATCTTCCGCCGTTAAACGAATCGCTTAATCTGGAAAGTTACCGTCGGCAATTTGCTGATGTACCGCAGATTCATTATGCCGGCAGCGAAGACAAGGTTATGCCGCCGGTGTTAATTCGCAATTTTGTCGGAGGTACCGCCCCGGTTATTATTGTTGACGGTGCCGAACATAACCAGGGTTTCGATTCTATTTATCCTGATATTTGGAAAGTTTATTAGCCAAAATCTCCAGCCTATTTTTTCTGTCATTCTGTGTCACCCTGAGGGTGTGACGTCAAACGGATCCCCGGGTCACACCCTTTGGGTGACGCCAAGTGGATTGCCGGGTCAAGCCCGGGGATGACCTGCACGGCAGGCGCGCGGCGAGTTGAATACACTGTGCCTAAGAGACCGCGCTGCTATGACGGGATTTGTGAATGACAAGGTGCTTTGAAATATGGATCCCCGGGTCGAAGCCCGGGGATGACTAGAAAAAAAATAAAGTGCCCGGCAATGACTAGAAAGAAAATAAAGTTATAGCCACACAAAAAAAACGCGGAGGTTATTCTCCGCGTTTTTTGCTGCAATTTTCTGTTAAGCGCTTTTTTTAGACATCAGCCCTTCGGAAATTTGCAGATTGGTCATGATCATACTATCAATCGCTTTTTGGTTCAAGTTATCAATATTTTTTCCGACTTCCAGTGTTTTGGCCGAAACATAATCTGCCAGTTTGATCAGATTGTTTTTGGTTTCTTTCGGCATTTTGCTGTCTTCGGAATTGGCAAGCGTTTTGATATAGACCCAAAGTTTCATATTTTTATCAAGCGCTTCGATCAGGCTGTTTTTATCCTCGTTATCGCGGGCAGTTGAAATGTCAAGCGCACATTTTAACAATGAAAAAGCTTCTGCCTTGGCCAGATGATTTCTAACAGCTTCCAGAAGCCCTTCCGAGATTTGCATATTGATATTGATCAGGCAGTTATAATCCGGTGCGCTCATATGAATCCCTTTGGAAAGAGTCAACCGCTCAACAAACTTTGACAATTTCAACAGGTTTTCTTTGATATCTTCAGGAAGCAAATTCTTTACATCTTTGAGAGAGGTTTCTATCTCCACCCATAATTTTAAGTTATTGTCCAATGCGGTCAGAATCTCCATCTCGTCACCGCCGTTAAAAGCGTTTGAAATTGCCAGCGCATATTTCAAAAAGATTTCGGCTTCGTTTTCCGCATGTTTTACTTCGTTCACTGTCTTTTTCATTTTGCATCCTTACAAAAAAAATTTTTTCTCTATTTATATAATCTATCGCACCGGTCTTTTAAACCGTAAACTTCAAGCTATTCACTTTTTTCTTTCATAATAAGCGGGTCCGCTCAAATTGGGGAAGTTAAACGGACCCGTTTGGGGAAAGGGGCTGCGCTTTTCCAGCAAAGTTGGGGATCTATTCTGGATCGACAGCCCCTATGCGGGTAAAAAACGGGGAGATTTTTTAACACCACAAAACATAATAATATGGGAAACTTTTGTCAGAATGGCGATATGATGTCTATCAACTGGCGGCCGTAACGCGGCTGTTGGACATCGGAGATGACACCTTTTCCGCCGTAAGAAACTCTCATTTCGGCAATCTTGCTCGATTCAATCGTATTATCCGAGGCAATGTCTGCCCGGCGGATGATTCCTCTGACCATCATCTGTCTGAGCTCGTAGTTAACGCGAATCTCCTGACTGCCTTCAATAACCAGATTACCATTCGGCAAAACCTGCGTTACTATTGCGGCCAAAGTCATATTAATTTTTTCCTGGCGGTCAATTTTGCCGTCGCCGGAAATCTCGCGGTTGGACGTGATATTGATTATATCAGAAGCATCAACGGCATCCGGCAGATAATCTTTGGCATAAGATTCATAACCCAGGAAAGACGTTATTCCGACAGAATCTTTATTGTCATCACGGTTTTGCTCGGTTTCGTTTTCCATTAATGCATTATCTTTTGCGGAGATTTTGACGGTAATGATATCACCGACTTTTGATGCCCGCTGGTCTTTGAAGAATCCGGAAGATCCCGGTTTCCATAACGAATTTGCCATCGGCTGCGCCTCAATCTGCTGCGGCATCGGCATACTTACGGGCTCATAGTTTTTGACCTCGGTCGGATTTTCAATCGGGCTGATCTCCGGAAGCTCGCCGATAGAGGTCAGGCGTCCCCAAATCCCGCAACCGGAAAGGGATGTGGCCATCAGCAGCATTCCTGCCCAAAGTTTGATACCGTTTGTTTTGTTCGTCATTTTGTGTTCCTCTTCTTATTGCTGCTCAACACGCACCGTATCGGCATCAATAACTTCTCCGTATAAATCTCTTTTGCTTTTGGTGTTGCGAATCTCTATTTTATCGCCCAAACTTCCGTCTTCCAAGGCCTCGGCTCTGGCTGTAATCTGCATAAACGGCGTTTGATAAACCAGGTTGACCGGACTGCCTTTTTTGATCAAAATCTCTTTACCGACATCTTTGTCGTTGATGATTTTGCCTTCCCGCAAGTTTCTTTTGGCTTCCATATTGAGCAGTTTTTCTTTGTCCACCAGATTTTGCGGCTTAATCCGGTTTGAGCGGGTTTTGATACTTTTTAACTTGTCGGCGGTGATGATTTCGCCTTTGTTAATATTCTGCGCCGGCACAAAAATTTCCGTCAGAATATAATATTTTCCCAAATAAGAGGACTTGGCTACCGATTGCCCGCCGGCAAAAAATTCCGCATCTGCCGAAAACTTGTTTTGCAACTCGTCAAACCGGGCGTTAGACACCATAATTTTGAGCTCTCCCGGTTCTTCTATGGCAAAATTGGTCTGCCCGCCGTAAAATTCCAGCTCAATTTCATCGCCCGAGCCAAAACGCTCAACATATTCTTTTTTTAATGCGTCGGCGACTTTTTCTTCCGAAACAAAAGTTTGTCCGAAAACCGGAAACGGGCTAAAAACCGTTAGAAACAAAGCTAATGTCAGCAGCAGACGTTTCATTTTGCGCTATCCCCTTATCTCAACTGATTGATTGTGCTCAACATCTGGTCTGCGGTTGAGATGACCTTCGAGTTCATTTCATAAGCACGTTGAGCGGAAATCAGCTCGGTGATTTCTGAAACCGGATTGACGTTAGAGGTTGACAAATATCCTTGCAAAATCGAACCAAAACCCTCAGTATCCGGGTTATCGATAATCGGAGCGCCGGAGGCTTCGGTTTCCGTAAACAGGTTGTTTCCAACGGCTTCCAAGCCGGCTTCGTTCGGGAAAGTTGCCAATTCCAGCTGGCCGACATTGACTTCATCTGTTTCGCCGTCTTGTTTGACCCAGACCTCGCCGGAGTTGTTGACATAAACTTCAACCGCATCTTCCGGAATTGTAATTTCCGGCTGAACGGTATAGCCGTCATGAGTTACGATAACGCCGTCGCCGTTTCTTTGAAAAGCACCGTCACGGGTATAAGCCGTTCCCTGCCCGTCCGGCAGCTCTACCTGAAAATAGCCGCGGCCGCGAATGGCCAAATCGAGCTCGTTGCCGGTATTGGTCAGGCCGTCGCCGTCGGTAATGCGATAAACGGCAGCTGTTCTAACACCCAGACCAAGCTGGATGCCGGACGGAACAATTGTCTGCGATGCCGTGGAGGCTGAACCCGGGCGGATAATATTCTGGTACAAGAGGTCGGTAAATTCTGCCCGTCTTTTGGTATAAGCGGTGGTGTTCATATTGGCGAGGTTGTTGGCGATGACATCAACGTTGGTTTGTTGTGCCAGCATTCCGGTTGCGCCGATATCCAATGTTCTCATAATTTTTCCCCTCTAAATTATTATATAAGTTCCGAATAAGTGCTGATGGTGTTGGAAAGGCGTTCATGCTCCTCGTCAATCATCTGCTGCACATATTCATAAGAACGTTGCAAATTAATCATTTTTGTCATTTCAACAATCGGCTGCACGTTAGATTCTTCTACCTTCCCCTGCAGAACGCGCGTGTTGTTGCCGCCGACCGTCATCATGTTGCCTTCGGTATTTGCAAATTTCGTGCCGCCGATTTTTAAAAGGTTTTGCTCATTTTCAAAACTAACCAGTTTTAAGCGGCCGATGATGCCCGTTTCCGTCGAAACTTCGCCGTTTTCGCTAATGACAATTTCTTTTTCGCCCGGAGCGATAAAAAACGGCTCGTTATTTTCAGAAAGCAGCGCATCGCCGTCTTTTGTTACAATCATACCGTTGGCATCCAGTGAAAATTGTCCTTTTTTGGTATACATTTCACCGTGCGGCGTCTCAATGGCAAAGAAAGCATCGCCCTGCAGAGCCACGTCAAGCGAATTTCCCGTTTCCTGGAATGCGCCTTCCTGAAAGTCCTTAAATGTTCCGAAGTCTTGCGTAAAATACAGAGGAACCTGTCCAAAGCCTTTGGCTCCTTCTGTTTTGACAATGTAAGAGCTGAATACTGCGTCATCCTGCTTATAACCGGCGGTGTTCATATTCGCCATATTGTTGGAAACAATGTTCATTTGTTTCCATAACCCCATTTGGCGCGACAACGCAATGTATTTTGTATTATCCATTTTATTCTCCCCAATAGCGGATAATTTTTTATTTTGCTTTCTATGATGCAAATACCGTGCCAGCCGAACGTCGGCGGCGATCGGTTTATGCGGTGCCATGAGGATCGCGGCCGAACGTCGGCAGCCATAAAAGCAAAAATACTAGCTCTGAACTCGTTTTCTAAGTCTTCGTGAAAAAGTTCAGGCCGTCTAAGCGCAAGGCTAAGACGGCAAGAAGACACATAGTGATTTTAATTTCCTCTTTTTCACAAAGACTAAGAAGTACTCGTTAAAGGGCATTTCTAACGCCCCCTATCCCCCTCTTAGCAAAGAGGGGGAATTGTTTTTAAGCACCGTCATTCTCAGGCTTTCTTTTCCTATGTCATTCTCGGATTCTTTTTTCTAGTCATTCTCGGGCTTGACCCGAGAATCCACAGGCAACGGCCTGAGCGGTCAGTTGTCAGAATTGTGCTCCAGAGACCGCGTTGCTCTATTGTTTTCCACGGTCAAGATTGTGCCTTGAAGAGTGGATCCCCGGGTCGAAGCCCGGGGATGACTAGAAAAAAACACTGCCCGGGGATGACATAAAAAATAAAGTGCCCGGGGATGACATAAAAAATAAAGTGCCCGGGGATGACCTGCACGGCAGGCGCGCGGCGGGTTGAAAGCAATGTGCTCCGTGACCCGCGGTGCTCAGGCGGGAGTTGTGAAGAACATAAAGGTATTGTCATTCTCGGGCTTGACCCGAGAATCCAGATAAATAAAGAAGCCTTATGTTTGATTTGGATCCCCGGGTCAAGCCCGGGGATGACGAGAAAAAATAAAGTGCCCGGGGATGACATAATAAAAAAGATAGCCTGGGGATGACCTGCAC
Organism: uncultured Alphaproteobacteria bacterium; assembly: GCA_944390885.1. Lineage (GTDB taxonomy): Bacteria > Pseudomonadota > Alphaproteobacteria > RF32 > CAG-239 > MGBC133411. The sequence goes on along the minus strand of CALXRP010000006.1, from coordinate 26,693 downwards.
GGCAGGCGCGCGGCGGGTTGAAAGTACTGTACCACAGAGGCCGCGGTGCTCCGGCGGGAGTTGTGAAGAGCATAAAGGTACTGTCATTCTCGGGCTTGACCCGAGAATCCAGATAAAAAAGAAGCCTTATGTTTGATTTGGATCCCCGGGTCAAGCCCGGGGATGACGAGAAAAAATAAAGTGCCCGGGGATGACTAGAAAAAACGGGCTCGGGATGATGATAAAAAAATAAGCACGGAGAGAAAGGAGACTCGGAAGACAAAATAAATTTAGCACTTTCAAATATTCATTGATTTTGGGTGAGAAATGTGGTATGATACGTTAATGAGTTTATCCAAAAGAATTTGGAGAGGGACGATGTTTAGAAAGAAGTTGTATTATAGTGTGTTGATTCCGGCGGTTTTGCTGGCTTTGAGGCCGGTTTGGGCAGCAGAGATTCATGTCTCGACCTGGGCGGAATTGAAGAGTGCGGTAGAGAACGGCGTAGACGGTGCCGGCGCCGGCGGAACAGTCTATTTAGACAAAAACATTGTTGTTCCAGATAATTCTGCACTTACTACAGCTGTTCCCGGTATTGTCATTGACGGCCAGGGAAATTCTATTTCTAATGAAACTGGTGGAAATTTTCTTAAGTTTTCTTCCTCTACCCAAACAGATTTGCAAATCAAAAACGTGGTTTTTGAAAATATGGGCAGCGTGGGCAGCAGTACATATGCTTTTCCTATAAGGAACAACGGTACGTTGGATTACATCAACGCGGATTTTATAAATAACTATGCAACATCTCTTTATAGCGCTTTCGGCGGGGCTATTTATAATATCGGAAGCATCAGCAATATCACCGGCGATTTTACCGGTAACTATGCTCAAGCTGATAAGGGCCGTGCTTTCGGCGGGGCTATTGATAATAGCGGAAGTATCGGCAATATCACCGGCGATTTTACCGGTAACTATGCTCAAGCTGATAAGGGCCGTGCTTTCGGCGGGGCTATTGATAATAGCGGAAGTATCGGCAATATCACCGGCGATTTTACCGGTAATTATACTCAATCAAATACTAGCGATGCTTTCGGCGGGGCTATTGATAATAGCGGAAGTATCGGCAATATCACCGGCGATTTTACCGGTAACTATGCTAACGGCTGGGGCCAAGGCGGAGCTATTTATAATAGCGGTATCATTGGGGATATCACCGGAGATTTTAGTGGTAACTATGCTCAGTCACTTGCGACGAGTAAAACAGCCCAAGGCGGGGCGATATATAATGGCTCTAACGGAACGATGAGCATAACCAACAGCAATTTTTATGACAACTATGCTCGAGCTGATAATGGCGATGCTTTCGGTGGGGCTATTTATAATGAAGGAACGATGAGCATAACCAACAGCAGTTTTTATGACAACCATGCTCAAGCAGGTAATGAGGCTTTGGGCGGGGCTATTTATAATGAAGGAACCCTAACAATCACAGCCGATAACGGAATATCGGAATTCTCCGGCAATAAGGTTATTCATAATGATGAGAATGACAACAAGATTGAAGACAGTGAAGCAATTTATAACCTCGGAAGTTTGACCTTAGATGCCGTTAATAACGGGATTATCCGGTTTGATGATAAAATTAACGGCGTTTATATTGATATAGAGGAAGGATTGTCCCAAAATGGGCGCTATGACGTTGTTTCGGATAATGCCGGCGGATATTATGTTTATGACGGAGAGAATCTGCTGGGACATCTGGCTTGGACGGATAGCGGCTATGTGACGAGAGATTATTCTGATATTCTTCCGACAGAAGATGTGGGGGCTGTATTGGAAAGCCTGAAAAATCAGGGTGCGCAGATTACGCAACAAGGCGATGATTATCATATTGTTATAGACGAGCAGGAAGTAGTTTTTCATAAGACCGAAGACGGGTATGTTATGCAACTTCCTGTCAGTGTTTCGGAGTTTCCCGGCATAAACATAACCGGCGATGAAAGCGGGCGGGTTGAGTTTGGTAACGAAGTCAAAGAACAGGCGCTTTATTTAGGCGGTGATGTTACGGCGGTGATGAAATCAGGGAGCGACTTTTCAACCAGCGGCTTTAATACTTTTGGCGGAAAAATCAGCCTGATTGACGAGGCAATCAATCGTTTTAGCCCCAAAGAACTCAACCTGATGTCCGGCGTGACCCGCTTGGGATTGGATATTGACCTGGCGAACAAGACCGGCGACTTTATTACGGCAGATACCATAAACCTGCATGGCGGATCATTGTTTATTGACGAGTTAAATATCTTGAGTGATGAGACTTCACCCAACACAAAAGTGGCCGTTATTGATACAAAAGACGGTTTGTCGGAACAGGCAAGCATGAAAAAAGATATAGAAGCATATGGTCCGATTTATAAATATGATGCGTCATATGACAAAACTACCGGTGAAATAGAATTTATCAATGCCGGAAAAGCGGAAAGCGGCGCCTCCGGCGGCGATGTCAGCTATGGCGATTTGAACCCGGATGTGACGACTGTTCCGGTGAGCACAAATGCCGGGGTTTATATTTCGCAAGCCAATGTTTATCGCGAAGCGTTAGGAAACACGGCGATGATGCCGGTTTCTCCGGCGGGTCTGGCATCCGGCGATGTGATGGCCGGACGGGCATGGATGAGGCCGTTTATGAGCGATGAAGAAGTCAGTTTGGATAACGGCCCGAAAGTTGACAACCGGGTATGGGGTATGCTTGTCGGATTAGACAGCCGGAAAGTTTATTTTGACAATTGTTGGGACGGCGTATTTTCCGGCTATGTCGGAACAACAGGCTCTCGTCAGAAATATGACGGTGTCAGAATTAACCAAAAAGCAGCGGTATTAGGCGCAAGCGCAATGTTTAAACGCGGGGAATTCTGGACAGGACTGACAGCTAATGTGATGTATGGCGACGGCAAGGCACACACGCGTTTTGGCACGGATGATTTTCATAATCTTTCTACGGGTTTTGCCATGAAAGCCGGCAGGAATTTTTATCTCGGGGACGGCTTTACACTGCAGCCGAGCTTTATGGGAAGTTATACTTATGTGAAAACATCAGATTATACAACATCTGCCGGTGTTGATATAGATTCCGACGCCATACAGATTGTACAGCTGACGCCCGGACTGCGCCTGATGTGGGATGTCGGCAACGGCTGGATGCCGTATATCGGGTATAGTTATTATTGGAATCTGGTTGATGACAGCAAGGTTAAGGCGAATAATGTTGTTTTGCCGGAAATATCGGTTAAGCCATATAGTGAATATGCGCTTGGCGTGATAAAGGAATGGGATGTTGTGGACAGCTATTTCCAACTTGTTTATCGTAACGGCGGACGCGAAGGTTTTGACCTCCAAGCCGGTGTTAGTTATGAATTTTAATCCGTCCGGCCGAACGGCGGCGGCGCACCCGGCGGGGGTTGTGAAGGGCATAAAGGCACAGTCATTCTCGGGCTTTCTTTTCTTATGTCATTCTCGGGCTTGACCCGAGAATCCACAGGCGACGGCCTGAGCGGTCAGTTGTCAGAATTGTGCTCCAGAAACCGCGTTGCTCTATTGTTTTCCACGGTCAAGATTGTGCCTTGAAATGTGGATCCCCGGGTCGATGCCCGGGGATGACTAAAAAAAATGAAGCCCGGGGATGACATGGCGGATTTTTTTAAGCTTCGTCGTTGTCGAGTGATTTGTCAATCGAATAACCGGTGGCACGGACTGTTCGGATATAGTCCGGCCCAAAATCGTTTAAGGATTTGCGCAGGCGGCGGATATGCACGTCTACCGTCCGGGATTCCACATAAACGTTATCGCCCCATACGGTTTTGAGCAGGTACTCTCTGGAAAAGACTTTTCCCGGCACTTCCATCAGTGTTTTTAACAAACGAAATTCGGTCGGGCCGAGGTGAATGTAATTGTCACCGCGAAAAACTTTTTTCTCGGTCAGATCCATCCGAATATCTTCATACACCAGTTCTTTTTCCTGGTGCGGCTCCGGTGCACGGCGCAGGTTGGTTTTGACGCGCGCCATCAGTTCCGGAATGGAAAAAGGTTTGGTAACGTAATCATCCGCGCCGGCAGAGAGCCCTTTGATTTTGTCTTCTTCTTCGCCTTTGGCGGTGAGCATAATTATCGGAATGTTTTTGATTTCGGGATTGCTGCGAATCAGTTTGCAGATTTCAACGCCGGAAATTTCCGGCAGCATCCAATCCAGCAGGATCAGAGAAGGACGAACTTTTTCTACCGCTGCCAGCGCCTTATTGCCGCGGGCTTCATGCACGACATCATAACCTTCTTTCTGCAAGTTATACTTCAGCATCAAGGCCAAAGATTCTTCATCTTCTATCAGCATTACGGTATACTTCATTATTTTTCTCCTTCCTGGTTTGCCGACAGTTTAAGGCAATCGGGTTAAAATTACCTTAAGGCCTCAATATTACGGGCATATTCCCCACCGGCAAAAACAGAAGTCCCGGCAACCAGAATATCGGCGCCGGCACTAATGCAACGGGCTGCCGTCAACGGGTTTATGCCGCCGTCGACCTCAATTTCTATTTCACGGCTGCCGCGCATTTCTTTTATCCGGGAAATTTTTTGCAGGCTGTTTTCAATAAATTTTTGCCCGCCGAAACCGGGATTGACCGACATTACCAACACTAAATCCAGCTTATCAAGCACATATTCCAGAACATTTTCCGGCGTGGACGGGTTGAGCGAAACACCGGCTTTTACTCCGTAGGAGCGGATTGCAGACAGCGTCTTATCCAGATGACGGCAGACCTCGGCATGAACTGTAATGATATCCGCTCCGGCGGCAATGAACCAAGGTATCATCTCGTCCGGATTATTGACCATTAAATGAACATCAAAGCAAAGTTTGCTTTTAGGGCGTAAGGCCTTGATGATCCCCGGACCAAAGGTCAGGTTTGGCACAAAGTTGCCGTCCATGACATCCAAATGAATCATATCGGCACCGGCTTTTTCCAAAGCGGTCACTTCTTCGCCCAGGCGGCTGAAATCGGCTGACAAGATACTGGGGGCAATCTTAACCATATTTCTTCTCCTTGAAATGTTTATCTGATGATACCTCATCAGCGGTAAAAAATCCAGAAAAAAGATTTTTGAACCGGTCTTGTATTCCGATTTTCAGAAGTTATATCAAAAGCCGAAAACAGATTTAACATTAATTTTGGAGAAGTAAAGATGGGTGAAATGGCTCAACAAATCAGCAATGTTGACCGCAAAGAGCTGATTAATGTGTTAAACGTGGCCTTTGCCGAAGAATGGCTGGCTTATTATCAATATTGGATGGGTGCTCAGGTGGCCGTCGGCCCGATGCGCAAGGATATTGCCGCCGAATTTATGGAACATGCCAATGAAGAACTTGATCATGCTCAAAAGCTGGCAACTCGCATTATCGAACTGGGCGGCACGCCTCTTCTTGATCCGGATGATTGGAAGAAAACGGCACAATGCAAGTATGACGCCCCATCTGATGATTATGTAGAAAAACTTTTGCAGCAGAATCTGGTGGCGGAACGCTGCGCCATTGCCCGGTATCAGAAAATTTGCGAGATGACCGTCGGCAAAGATTTTGCCACGTTCCATATGTCCCGCCATATTCTGGATGAAGAAATCGAACATGAGCAGGAAATCGGCGATTATATTGCCGATATTGAAGCAGGAAAAGAACATATGACAATGCAAAAATAAGACTTCTAAACATCTCCTGAACGTAGAAAACCCGTTTGAACCGTTATAGTTCAAGCGGGTTTTGTTTTTCCGCTTTCGCGGACTGCTTAATAATATCCGAAACAGACCAGCAGAATCCGATCATTGGGAAACTGCAACAAAGTCCAATCGGAATCCATTCCCACAATTTTGGCATTTGCCGGAAGCCGCATATAATACCGTTGGGACGATTTTTTTGATGTCCAGACAATATTGAGCTTCTTTTTGCAAACGAGCGTGTCCATTTGGCAAATCTTGTCACCCGGAGCAAAGGGATAATAAACAACCTGATCTTTTTTCGGAACCCGCCGAATAACATAGCTGTAATCGCTTTGCTTTTGGCATACGGAACAAGACCCAAATAATAACGCAACACCCACGATATGAGAAAAAATTTTAAAATGTATCATATTATAAAAATTTAATAATTAGCATCATAATAAAATAAGGGTCTTTGGTGTAGCAGTATTTTATAAAAAAATCCAGTCTTAATTTAGGATATAAAAAAATCCCCGTTTAAACAGTTGTTTAAAACGGGGATAACATTAATACTCTTCATAGAGCAATGTTTTTAAGCCCGGACAAATATTTTCTTCCTGCTCCCAAAACAGCAGTTCAGAAAATATCCGTTCCGCTTCATCTACTTCTTCCGGCAGCAAAAAGACAAAACCGATAACGTGGCCTGTTTCTGTACTGGTGACAATACAATTTTCTTTGCCGCAACGATCCAGTTCACATTCTTCATTAACCGTAAAGACAAAATCCCTTTGCAGGTTGCTGCGCCAAAAAATTGTGGTCTGTCCCGGACGAAGGTTGATGCTTACAGTAGCAATGCGTTCGTTTTCTTTGAGCTCAAAAAAATGAAAATCAAACTCTTCAAACAGGCGATCCTGACGAACGGCTTGAGGTTTTTCCATATTGGCACAAGAAAACAGCATTACGATTAAAAATAAAGACAAAATAATCTTTTTCATATCTTAATAATTAAAAAAACAGAAATTTACCATATCACATTTTCTAATTTTGTCCAGAAATAAAAAACGGAGCATTTCTGCCCCGTTTTTGATATTTTTAAGAACCTGAAATTCCGTTAAATTTCACCGTCGGCATAGCGTTTTGCCATAACAGACAACGGAATTGCCTTGATTTTGTCTGCATGACCGGCAGCACCAAAAGCAACATAACGGGCTTCGCAGACTTTTTGCATTTCTTCGATTGCCGGCTTCAGGTATTTACGCGGATCAAATTCTTTCGGATTTTCGGCAAACAATCTGCGGATCGCGCCGGTAATGGCCATGCGGCAGTCTGTATCAACATTGACCTTGCGGACACCGGATTTGATACCGCGAACAATTTCTTCTACCGGAACGCCGAAGGTTTGCGGAATAGCGCCGCCGTATGCGTTAATCAGATCCTGCAATTCTTGCGGAACGGAAGAAGAGCCATGCATAACCATGTGCGTATTCGGCAGAACTTTGTGGATTTTTTCAATCACGTCAATTGCCAGAATATCGCCGGTCGGCTTGCGGGTGAATTTGTATGCGCCGTGAGATGTTCCGACAGCAACGGCCAAAGCATCGACATGTGTTTCTTCAACAAATTTTTTGGCTTCGTCAGGATCGGTTACCAGACGTTTTTTATCAATCACACCCTCTGCACCGTGGCCGTCTTCTTTATCGCCTTTGCCGGTTTCGAGAGAACCGATAACACCAAGCTCACCTTCAACGGAAGCGCCGACGGCATGAGCGCGGGCAACAACTTCTTTGGTCACGCGGACATTGTATTCAAAAGAAGAAGGGGTTTTGCCATCAGCTTCCAGAGAACCGTCCATCATTACGGAAGAATAGCCGTTAACAATGGCAGACTGACAGATATTGACTGAAGAGCCGTGATCTTGGTGAATACAAATCGGAAGTTCCGGGAACATTTCAATCCCGGCGGCAACCATATGACGGATCATCGGATCACCGGCAAACTTGCGCGCACCGGTAGATGTTTGCAAAATAACCGGAGCGTTTACTTTTTTAGCGGCCTGCAAAACGGCAATGATTTGTTCCATATCATTAATATTAAAAGCCGGAACACCGTAATTGTTTTCGGCTGCATGGTCAAGAATCTGACGCATTGATACTAAAGGCATATATTGTCTCCTTATTGTTGGTTTATTATTGTTACTGCAAATATAGCCAATCAATGTAATAATGCAAGTTTTTTATTGCGGTCAGTCACATAAATCCCAAAAACAAAAAAACGTTTCGGAGCCTAGAAATCCGAAACGTTTTAATTTGTGCATTACGCAGACTGAGCCGCAACTTTGTGTTTTTTTCTCAAATGATACCGGCTGTCTTCAACCAGTTCTACATCGTTGTCATGCTCTACCACATGCCAGACGGTCATGCCATAAGCAGAGTTAAAAGCATGCATAGGCGGATATTCCACCTTTACTTTAACATTTTGCGCATCTGCGACCTTTACCTTGCGTACGGTCTTGCCTTTAAAGGCTTTCATATACCAGACTTTTCCAGCGCCAAAGGCATAAAAACAAATATAACCATTGTCCTTTTGGACTTCTCCGGTTGAAAACTCCAGTCTGCCGATATGAACATCGTTCAAATTAAAACTAAAACCGTACTCTTTCTTTGCTGCATCCATAAACTGGGATGCCTTTAAAATTGCACATTCCATAATAATCTATATTTAAAAAAATTTCTTAATAAGTTAATATGGGCTAGAAGATAATATCTCTTTTGCTCTTTGTCAACATATTTGCAACATTTTGCCGATTTTTAGCTTATGGATCGGGTTTTGTCAGATTTTTCTAAAAAAAACTCCTGGTCAACAGGAGTTTTTTAGAAAATACCGGATTTTTATTTTAAGCTGTTTTTAACGGCATCAACGACTTCTTCCTCAGTAATGCCGAAGAATTTATACAATTCCTCTGCCGGGCCGGAAGCACCAAAACCGTCCATTCCGATAATATCCCCGTTCAAACCGACATATTTTTCCCAGCCGAATTTTGAACCTGCTTCCACGGCAATCCGCGGACAATTTCCGAGAACTTCTTCCTGATATTTGATATCCTGACGGTCAAACAACTCGCAGCAAGGCATGGAAACAACCGCTGCTGCAATTCCTTCTTCCGCAAGTTTTTTCTGAGCCGCAACGGCCAGAGAAACTTCTGAACCGGTGGCAATAATCGTTGCTTGTCTTTTTTGCCCTTTGGCAACATCCGAAATTACATATCCGCCGCGAGCCGTCAGATTTTCTGCTGCAGAGGTACGCAAAAGCGGTAATCCCTGCCTGGTTAATGCCAAAATGCTCGGCGCGTCTTCATTCTCCAAAGCCAGTTGCCAGGCTTCTGCCGTTTCAACCACGTCGCAGGGGCGGAATGTAAACAAGTTTGGCATGGCCCGATAAGAAGCCAGATGTTCTACCGGCTGATGGGTCGGCCCGTCTTCGCCGACACCGATAGAATCGTGTGTCAAAACATAAATTGCCCGAATCCCCATCAAGGCTGCCAAGCGCATGGCCGGCCGCATATAATCCGAAAAGACAAAGAACGTGCCGCCATAAGGGATGACGCCGCCGTGCAATGACATACCGTTCATTATCGCCGCCATAGCATGTTCGCGAATTCCGTAAGCCATATTGTTGCCGCTGAAATCTCCTTTGACAATATCTTTCATCCCGGCAACCTTTGTCAGGTTAGATGCTGCCAAGTCTGCCGAACCGCCAAGGATCTCAGGAATATGGGGTACGATTTTTTCCAAACACATTTGCGAAGCTTTGCGCGTGGCGACTTTTGTTTTTTCGGCGATAGCCTGTTTTTTCAGTTCTTCCAGCTCTTTATCCCAATCTTTGGGCAGGGCATTATTAATAAAATTATTAAAATCTTTTCCGGCTTCTTTAGCCCGAGCGACCCAGCTCTTGTAAGTTTCAGCATGACGGCGACCGGCAGCGCGCCAAGCCTGAAGGATTTCTGCCGGAATTTCAAAAGCAGGATAATCCCAGCCCAAATTTTGGCGCATTTTGGCCAGTTCATCCGCTCCGAGAGGCGCACCGTGGCATTTACTGGTTCCTTGTTTGGTCGGAGCGCCAAAACCGATTTTGGTTTTGCAGGCAATTAATGTCGGCTTATCCGACTTTTGCGCCTTTTCAATGGCCTTTGCAATCTGATGATGATTGTGTCCGTCTATTTCAATCGTGTTCCATTTATGAGCCTTAAAGCGGGCAATCTGATCTGTTGAGCTGGCCGAATCTACGCTGCCGTCAATGGTGATGTTATTATTATCCCAAAAGACAATCAGTTTGTTTAACCCCAGATGACCGGCTAAAGATATGGCTTCTTCCGAAATACCTTCCATCAGACAGCCGTCTCCGTTAATGACATAAGTATAATGGCTGCACAAATCATCACCGAATCGGGCAGCGACAAACCTTTCGGCAATGGCCATGCCGACTGCGGAAGAGATCCCCTGCCCCAAAGGTCCGGTCGTCATATCAATTCCGTCCAGATGTCCGTATTCCGGATGCCCGGCTGTTTTTGCGCCCAGCTGACGAAAGTTTTTGATGTTTTCAAGAGAAATGTCTTTATATCCCAGCAGATATAACAAAGAATACAGCAGCATGGAACCATGTCCGGCAGACAAGACAAATCGATCTCTGTCAAACCAATGCGGCGCTTCCGGAGCAAGCTTGATGAAACGGCTGAACAAGACCGTTGCAACATCCGCCATTCCCAAAGGCATTCCCGGGTGGCCGGATTTTGACTTTTCTATGGCGTCGGCACTTAAAAAACGGATGGCATTGGCCATTTGTTCCATTTGCTTGTCATTCTTAAAAAAGCACATATTTTTCTCCTTTATTTTTTTAATTCAGGTCAAAAGCGAAATCATTGTATTGTTTTTCCTGATTAGTCATCCGAAGGCCGAGATTGATCCGGAAGGTGCTGTCTTCCAAGGTCGGAACACGAATGTCAACCGTTTTGCCGCGGAATTTGTATATCTGAGCCGAAGCCGGCACATCAACCTGTTCAACAAAAGTTTTTTCTCCCAAAAATGCAGTCGGCCCTTCGCTGGTATGATAAAACCAGTCAAACATAACAAAGGCTTCATCTTTTCCGCCATCAAGACGAATCAGCTTAAACAACGGTGTGATATTGGCTTTGGGAAGATTTACTTTTCCGTCAAACCAGCAATAGCCCTCGTATCCGTACAGCTCAATTTTGAAATGATCTTTATAGCCCTCAATCTGGCTCAGATAAGCATCCGAACGGTTAATAACAACATTAGGACAGGGCATTTTTTTCATACCGCCGGACATATCTTCTTCAGTTTCATATTCCGGCAAAGTGCAGGCCGTGCACAGGCAAAAAATCAGCAAAAAAACTTTTTTCAGCATTTAATTTCCTTTCTTGTAAAGGAAGTATAGAAAATTATATTTTTAAAGTAAACAGACATTAAAGCAGCTGCACAATTATCTTCATTTTCCCTCCCTATGAACTCATTCTTTATTTGTTATTCTTTTCCCTTTCTTTCTGTTTCTCGTTTTTTGTTTTTTCTTTGTTACTTTTTGAGTGCCAAAAATACTTTCTTACTTTTGCTTGACCCAAAGGCCGAACGTCGGCAGCGATCGGTTGTCGGGATTGTGCCCCGTGACCCGCGTTGCTCCGACGGGTGTTAGTGAAGGGCTTTGTGCTTTGAAGGGTGGATTGCCGGGTCAAGCCCGGCAATGACTAGAAAAAAAGCCCGGGGATGACCTGCACGGCAGGCGCGCGGCAAGTTGACAGCACTGTGCCACAGAGACCGCGTTGCTCCGGCGGGGGTCTGTGAAGGGCTTTGTGTATAGAAGTTTATGTCATTCTCGGGCTTGACCCGAGAATCCAGATAAATAAAAAATCTTTATTGTTGATTTGGATTGCCGGATCAAGTCCGGCAATGACCTGCACGGCGGGTGAGGGATCAATTTGCAAGAAGTTTATTCCCGATGATAGGGATGATGGTTGATAATTGTTTGGATCCGGTAAATTTGTTCTGCCAAAACGGCACGCATCAAAATATGCGGCAAGGTCAGCTTTCCAAACGAAAGCAACAAATCTGCCCGTTGTCTGGTTTCCGGAAGATGCCCGTCAGCACCGCCGATTAAAAAACAAATTTCGGAACAGCCGTTCAGCTGCCAGTTTTCTATTTTGTGAGCCAGTTCCATGCTTTTTAAGTTTTCGCCGCGTTCATCCAGCACAATGACTTTTGCGCCCGAAGGAATTGCCCCCTGCAAAAAACGGGCTTCTTCCGCCTGATTGGAATTATCGGCTTCTTTGATTGTTATCTGCCAAGCGGAGCGTTTAACATATTCGGCAATGATTTCAGCTTCCGGAGAATTTTTTTTGCATTTGCCAATGGCTATAATCGTTATTTTCATTGTTTGCTTTCCTGACTTTGCATTGATAATAAAAAGCTGTTCCGAATTTGTCAAGGAGCTTGACTTTCTTTGACTTTATGCTATTTTTATTTTGTATTTTTAATTATTAATTTTATGACAAATATTATTAGAAAAATTTCTTTTTTTGCACAGAACTTAAAAGAAGCATATCAAGAACAAAGAATTGCTTTTCATTTGGAAAAAAACACCAAGGAAATTGCCAAATACAAACAATGGGAAGAATTGCAGAAAAGGCTTAATCCCGCTGTTCATTCCGGCAAGGTTATAAATTATTCGCCTTTGGTGTTGGGGTATGCCGATTGTCCGATCTTATACAGAGAAGATGCCGCCTCGGCATTGAGCAAATTTTTAAAGAAAAAAATTGCTCCGGAAGAAATGGTGTTGTCCGGACTGGAGAATAATTTTTTATACAGCAAATTCAACATTGTTTTCTTTACGACTGTTTGGCTGTATCAAAACACTTATTTTGCAGAGCTCGGAACAACTTTGGGAAAGAAACGCAGCAAGCTCGGTTTTTTGGACAGCAGAATGTATCATATTCAGCCGCTTCAACCGCTTTGCGCACCAAGAGCCATTATCATTACCTATTATGGCCTCAGCTTTAATGCCATGCCGCATTGTTCTTTGTATTATGCGGTGGAAAACGGTGATGTCAAACCACTGTCTCTTGTCTGCTATGGTGACGGCAACGAAAAAAATACCGAAGTTATTGAAACTTATAAGACAAAAGTGTCTTATGCCGAGATTCTGGCTGCCGCAAAAAAACGTAATTGAAAAAAAGCCCCGCAATCTGATGATTGCAGGGATTTTTTTATTCTGCCGTTTGGCTTTCAGATGCGGTAGATGCTTCGGCCGGCGCAGAGGTTTCCGGTTCCGGTGCCGGAGCCGAAGCTTTTTTGGCTATCGGAAAGATCTGAACCCCGCCTTGAGAATATCCGCTCGTTGCATTGCTGCTGCCTGAAACTCTCGGTGCATTAACATAGCTGTTAGCCTCAGTTACCGGATTTCTCTTATCCGTCAATACAGGATTGAGCGGATAAGACGTATTGGGCAGACGAATCATCATATATCCTGTTCCTCCGCCGTAAGCCGGACCGGAAAGCCCAATGGAATAGTACCCCCCGATATAGCCGTAATCCAGGTCAATATAATCAATCGAAAATACATTTTTGACAGTTGTCTGACCGATAGCCGTCATTTTGCAATTATAACCGGCATCTTCCAGCAAAACATGGTTGACGTTGCGGGCAAACAAAATTGAACGGGACGGAACACAATCCGGCGACTGTCCGTTATAAGTCAGGTTATAATTTAAGACCAAATTGATTTTCTCATTGCCTTTGCCAATGATAACATCAGTAATTTTGACCGAATCTATATACATATATGCAGGGGTAATGCCCACTCTTATCGGCGCCTGAACGTAATGTTCCAGACAAACATGGCTAGCCGCACTGGCTGTACAAATTAATGCCGTCTGATGATTGTTATTTTCAAAAAGCTGCAAAAGGCTGTTAAAAATATATTCCCGTGACATGGAAAGTTTGGCCGGTGCGCACTGTTTGCTGCGGCAAACCACAATCGAACTCGGCGCCCGGAGCCCGGCGATGGGATATTCCCGGTCATTAAAGCCGAAGTCTCCCGACAAAACATCTTTCAAGCTGCGGCCGCAGCCGTTTACTGCCAGCAGGACCAGCACCAGAGCCGCGGTTTTTGATATTTTCTTTAACACGTCTTTACTTACCTTTTAAATAATAACTTTTGTTGTATCTTATGACAAACATTTTCAAATACCAAAACATTTTTTGAGGTTATTAAACAAAAATTTAAGTTTGCGCGCTATTTTTCGACTTATGAAACATTTTATCCACTATAATGCCGTGCTGTTGGCTTTTTTCTTTGGTATTGCTTCCGGATCCGATGTCGGAGCGGCAGTTTTCGGCGGCATTATTCATGAAACACCAAAAAAAATTATCAAGGCAGGCGGCAAGCCCCTAAAAGTCATTGACGGCGACAGTTTTTTTATCGGCAAAACCGAAATTCGTCTTGAGGGGATTGACGCACCGGAATATTTTCAGGAATGTTATGATGCCGAAGATAACCCCTACCCTTGCGGCAAAAAAGCTAAAAAAGCTTTGGAAAAATTGGTTTCTTCCAATATCCGGTGCGAAAAAATCACCCGTGATAAATACCGCCGTGTTGTGGCCATTTGCCATAACGGCAAGCTTAACATCAACCGGGAAATGGTTGCACAAGGCCAGGCCGTGGCCTACAAGCGCTATACGCACGAATTTGACGACGCTGAAAAATCTGCCCGCCGCCTCAAAAAAGGCATTTGGCAGGGGCGCTTTCTAAAGCCGGAATTTTACCGAATCCTGAAAAAACAGAAAAAGAATCAGAAATAAGTGAGATTTTCTTGAGATTTCTGTTGACAGCAGAAAAAAGTTATGTATATTGCAATCAACGTTTTATTTTAAAATGATAAGGTGAAAAAAATGTACGCAGTAATTAAAACAGGCGGAAAACAATATAAAGTTGCATCCGGCGATGTATTGAAAATTGAGAAAATTGCCGGCGATGAAGGTTCTGAAGTCGTTTTTAACGAAGTTTTGGCTCTGGATGACACTTACGGCACTCCGATGATTGCCGGCGCCAGTGTTAAGGCTACCGTTCTCAAACAAGCCAGAGATGCTAAAATTATTGTTTTCAAAAAGAAAAGAAGACAAAATTATCGTCGCAAGAACGGCCACAGACAAGATATCACTTTGGTTAAAATTACCGATATTTGTGGCAAATAAGAGTATTTTAAGGAGAATTAATCATGGCACATAAAAAGTCTGGCGGTAGTTCCAATAACGGACGCGACTCTGAAGGACGTCGTTTGGGCGTTAAGAAGTTCGGCGGCGAAAGCGTTATGCCGGGGAACATTATTGTCCGTCAACGCGGCACTCAGTATCATCCGGGCGCCAATGTCGGAATGGGTAAAGACCATACCATTTTTGCCGTTGCATCCGGCAAGGTTGAATTTTCGAAAAAAGCCAACGACAGAACTTATGTTTCCGTAGTTACCGAATAAGCTTTACGAAGATATCAAAAGGCGGAGGGGGTGCAATGACATCCCCTTTACTTTTATAAAATCAGGCGTTATCTTAATAACAACAAAAACCTTTAAAGCAGTAAAATGAAGTTTCTGGATCAGGCGAAAATTTTTGTAAAATCAGGCGACGGCGGCGCAGGCTGCGTTTCTTTCCGCAGAGAGAAATATATTGAATTCGGCGGACCGAACGGCGGCGACGGCGCAAAAGGCGGCGACGTGATTTTTGAAGCAGTTGACAACCTCAACACGCTGATTGATTTTCGTTATCATCAACATTTCAAAGCCAAACGCGGCGGTAACGGCATGGGTTCCGACAAATCCGGTGCAAAAGGTGAAACCGTCGTGATCAAAGTTCCGGTCGGAACAGAGATTCTTGATGAAGACGGCGAGACACTGATTGTTGATATGGTTACGCCCGGTCAGACTTATTTGATTGCCAAAGGTGGCGACGGCGGCAGAGGAAATGCAAAGTTTAAAACCTCGACCAACCAGGCGCCCCGCTATGCCGAACCGGGATGGCCGGGTGAGGAACGCTGGGTATGGCTCCGGCTTAAACTGATTGCCGATATCGGGTTAATCGGTCTGCCCAATGCCGGAAAATCAACCTTTTTATCATCAGTTACGCAAGCTCGGCCCAAGATTGCCGACTACCCTTTTACAACGCTGCATCCGCATTTGGGTGTTGCCTGGGTTGACAATTATGAGGTTGTTATTGCCGATATTCCCGGACTGATTGAGGGAGCGCATGAAGGCGTCGGACTGGGTGACAGATTTCTGAAACATGTGGAGCGTTGTGCCGCTTTTCTGCATTTGGTTGACGCAACACAGGAAGACGTTATTGCCGCTTATAAGTCGATTCGCAATGAGCTTGAGCTTTATAACGAAAAATTGATGACAAAACCGGAAGTCGTTGCCCTTAATAAATGCGACGCACTGACTGAAAAGGAAATAAAAGAAAAAACGCAGGCATTGGAAGATGCTATCGGTAAAAAAGTTTTTGCCATTTCTGCCGTTGCCAAGCAAGGTGTTTATGACTGTTTGAGAGATTTGAGCAAATTTATTTCCCGTGACCGCAAAGCAAAAACGGAAGATGCTGCCCCGCAAGAAGAAAAATCTTGTGGAGTTTGGTCTCCGTTAGATTAACCAAGGAGTTTATTAGTGAAGAAAAAAACAAATTCCAATATTGAAAATGCTGACGAGCAAATATTGAAAATTGTCGTTGATACATTGGAAGACAATAAGGCTGACGATGTTGTTACAATCGATTTGAAAGGAAAAACCTCTATTGCCAGCTATATGGTCATAGCCAGCGGAACCTCCCAACGCCATGTGGCCTCTCTGGCAGAACATGTGCAGATGAAACTTAAGGAATCCGGTTTTTCTTCAACTTCCGAAGGTGAGGAAAAAGCCGATTGGGTGCTGATTGATGCTTTTGATGTGATTGTACATATTTTCAGACCGGAAGTTCGTGATTTTTATAATCTGGAAAAGATGTGGAGTTCGGTTGCCGAAGTCCGGGCAGCAAAATAACTTTTATACATCTAAACTTTACTTTCATCCTATACCTCTCGGTATAGGATTTTTTTGTTTTCTTTTGCCAAAATCCCTATCCCATTTTTCAGACATGCTTGACATGTGCCTTTTCTTATGCTATAGTATCTATATTGTCGTTCTCGGACGACCGGCCGTTTTCGGGCTGCTTGTTTTTTACTGGTTGTCCTTGGGCAGCTTGTATTTTACTTGTCATCCCCGGGCTGCGACCCGGGGATCCACCTGCTCGGCAGGTGCGCGGCGAGTTGAATATACTGTGCTCAAGAGACCGCGTTGCTCTAACTGGATTTGTGAATGACAAAGTGCTTTGAAGTATTTGTTATTCTCGGCACATTATTTTTCTGTCATCCCCGGGCTTGACCCGGGGATCCAGAATAACAATAAAGCTGATTTATTTGATTTGGATCCCCGGGTCAAGCCCGGGGATGACGAAAGAAAAAAAGAGCCCGGCAATGACTAAAAAAATAAAGCGCCCCGCAATGACTAAAAAAATAAAGCGCCCCGCAATGACTAGAAAGAAACAAGCCCTGGGATGACATAAAAAATAAAGTGCCCGGCAATGACAAAGGAAAAAGGACGACAAAAGAAAAGAATTTTTATAAGGGAGGAAGCCGATGAAAAACATTAACAGAAATATGCTACACATGAAACTTAACTCTGCGGTGTCAACCTTTGCCGTTGCCGCTGCTTTCGCCGTCTTCCTCCCGCCTTCCAATGCTTCGGCAGGTGTTTGCTTTCTGCCCGACTGTATGGATGAAGATGTTGTTCAGGGTGATATTAACATGAACATCAACTCTGATACCGAGTATTGCGAAGAGAAAGGTTATACCTATTATTCTTCCGGCGAATGTCCGCAATATCAGGCTAAAGTTGGTACTTGTTCCCGTGATGATCATTACTTGAAATGTGACGCCGTTACCTGGTGTAAGAATAACGGGTATAATACTCAGACCTGTTCTCTGCCGTCCTTCGTAGACGGACAATGTCCGAACGGCAAACCTTATTACAAACAATGTAAAGAAGACCGGCCGAGAGCCTGCCGTGAACAAGGCTATGTCAACTCCTGTTCTCCGGGACGGTTGTATAAATCGACAAACCGCTGTCCGTGGGATAGCTCTTACGGTAAATGCTGCACCGCTTCGCCTTCTGCCGGTTGTCCGACCGATTATAAAGTAACTTGTGATTCTTCTCGTGGATCATCCGGAACGGATACCTGCGGATATACTTGTTACCGTTGCTGTGATGACACCTGTCCGTCCGGTACTTCTAAAAATTACACCGGATCATATTCCACAACAACCGAATGCGGGTCAAGATGTAACAGATGTAAAACTTGTCCATCCGGTTCAAGCACTTCTTATACCGGATCTTATGCCGGAACGACCGAATGTAACGGCGGACAAAGCTGTTATAAATGTAATGATACCTGTCGAACGGGAGAAAAATCAGTATCCTGTTCTTCAACTTATAAAAAAGTCCGTGTATCAACAACCGAATGCGGAAATAGCTGTTATGAGTGTCAATACAACACTGATTGCTCCGTAACATCTAAATCATGTACTTACGGCTGTGCTTCTACCAACTCCTGTAACAAATGCATAAGCTGTAAAACACACAGCCATAGCTATTCTTGTCCGTCAGGTTATCAGTCCAGCTCTTGTGGATCAGGATATACAACATCTGGAACTACATCAAGAAGCTGTTCTTGCGGTGTAACTTCTGGTACTTGTTATAAATGTACTAAAAACACAAACAACACCGGAGGATCTGGAGGCGGTGGTTCCAGTTACAGCAGAACAAGCATTAGTACGGTATGGGATCATGGTGCTTGTTTCTTAAAATGCAATTATACAGGAGGCAAATATCACATTTCTAGAGATTGCTGGAGCCGTCAAGATTGGTGTGACTCTGCAAAATCTTCGCCGAATTCAAGTGGCCGTTGTCCTTCTTCCATGAGTTCGTTCAAACACTCTTACGATTGCGGATATTTTAAACGCCAGTCAATAACAACGGTATGGAATAACAATTGGTGTTTCTTGAAATGTACATATAAAGATACATATGACGGAGAAATTGTAACCCATATCTCTAGAACTTGTTGGAGCCGCCAAGATTGGTGCGATGATGCTAAAAGCTCACCGGAATCTGAAAATCGCTGCCCAACAAATATGACTTATGATAAATTCAAAAGTTCATACACTTGTTATTAAAATACAGAAAAATAATCAAAAATTTTTTATTCCCGGAATTTATTTCCGGGATTTTTTTGTTTTATTCATAAACGGCAATACCGTAACTGTAATACTCCGGGCTTTCATAACTGACTATGCGCTCGATATTTTTAAATGTCAGCGTTAATTCTCCAAAGCTGATTATACCGCCTGAATCGGGGAGTTTTCCGTAATACAGCTGGTAATCGCGAACATCCCTCAAACTCATTGTCAAACCATTATCAAACTTGACATTCCATCCGTAATAAGAATTGCCGACTTTGACATTCAATGCCTTACACTCTTCCGTTCCTTCAATTTCTCCGCTTTCATATTCGGTAGAAAATTCAATATAATCATTATCCGATTTGCCGGAATACCATTTTAAAAAGCGGTTTAATTCTTTCTCAGAAAGTATCGGATGTTCCGGATAGCGACTTTCAGAAACCTCTTCTTGCATAATTGGCATTTCCGGCGCCAGAATTTCTGTTTGCACGGCATTTTCTTCCGGTACGGAAACTTCTTCATCCCCCAGTTCTCTGGCTATTTCTTCATCACTATAATTTTCTTCCGCTTCTGCTTCGGGGGAGGAATCATTTTCCGTTTCTAAAATAATCTCCTCTTCAGGTTCTTCCGATGTTTTATCTGCATTTTCTTCCGGCTCGGGGATTTCGGAATATTCTTCGGCGACCGGTGTCAAATCTGCCTCACCCGGTTCTTCGGAAAGAATACTTTCTTCATCAACCGGCGTTTCCTCTATTTCAACCTCCTGAACAGCCGTCTCTTCCTCTTTGTTTTCCGAGTTTTCGGCGATCTCTTCCTCGGCTTCCTGCAAAGGTGTTTCGGCATCCGGCCATTCTCCCGCTTCTTCAATGGCACTTTCCGGCAGCGGCGTATCCAAGAACTCGTCCGGATTTACGGGAGACTCTGTTTCTTCCGTCCAATCATCCGACGGCAAATTCGATGTATCTGCTGCAACGTCATCTAAATTGATTCCAGGCGTTTCCGTTTCCAATTCTATTTCCGCTTCTTCCGGCGTTTCCGGTATTTGAACCGCCGGTTCGTCGATATTAATGTCATCTAATCCGAGATCCGGATTATTAGCGTCATCAAAGACAATATCGGTGTCATCGTCTTTCTTGTCCGTCAGAAAACTCGGAAAACCTTCCATGCCGTCATCTGAAATATCGGATAAATCCAGCTTGTCTAAATCAGTATCTGATAAAGACAACGAATCGTCCGAAATTTCCGGCAGCTCAGGCAGGTCTTCTGCGTTTGTGATATTTTCCGAATCGGCCATGGTTCAAAAACTTTCTTTATAACGGAATACTGATATGGACTTTCAGACCGCCCAGTTCACTGTCGCCCAGTTCAATTGTGCCGCCATGGGAGGCAATGACATCTTTGGCGATTGATAATCCGAGCCCGACACCGCCGGTTTCTTTGTTGCGGGAACCCTCAAGCCGGTAAAAGGCCTTGAAAACATCTTCCCTCTTATCGGCCGGGATGCCCGGACCGTCGTCATCAATCGAAATCTCCAGTTTGCGATCGTTGCTTTCCAGTTTGACGGCAATGGTTTTGCCATAGCGGAAAGCATTGGAAATGACATTGGTCAAAGCCCGTTTTAATGCCTGCTCACGTCCCTGGATGGCACTGACCTGATCGTTGGTGGAATAGCGAATCAGAGCCTTTTTGTTGCGGAATTTATTAATGATGCTCAAAATCATCTCGTTAATATCCACAAAGGTTGATTTTTCGCCGCCTTCCCCGCTGACAAAAGACAGGTAACCGTCGAGCATTTTTTCCATTTCCTCAATATCCGAGAGAAAATCTTTTTTGTCTTCGCCTTCCGGCAGCAGGGCAACCTGCAGTTTCATCCGGGTCAGCGGCGTGCGCAAGTCATGAGATACGCCGGCAAGCATTTGCGTCCGTTCGCTGATCTGGCGCTGAATACGCTCTTTCATTTTGATAAAGGCAAACGCGGCCTTTCTAACCTCGGAGGAACCGTAGGGTTTGAATGTTTTATTATCAATGCCTTTACCGAAATCTTCCGCCACCTGTGCGAGTTCGGCAATCGAACGTACCTGAACCCGCAGGAACAACACAGCAACCAGGAACAGCAACAAAGACGTGATGACCATCCAGATGACAAAGAGGAACATTGACGAGCTGAAAATCTTTTTCTCGCTGGCAACAAATTGGTAAATATGATTTTTTCCTTTGATTGCAATCACCATATCATTAGACTTAGGATCCAAGTAAAGGCTGACATTTTCCTTAGAAAACTGGTGGTTCAAAGCTTTGCGGAAATATTTGGTAACAACCCGGCGGGTTTCATCACTGTTATCAACACCGGTATAGTTTTCGTCTTTATCAAAGACGCTGAGTTCCAGATTAAACAAACGCGCCGCGGTTTCTTTGATTTCTTTAAGTTCATCCGGATTTTTCTCGACCATTTCCATAACATAGGCCATATCCGCCGTCAGGTTTTGCGAGAGCTGACGCCCGACCCGCCACCAGTTGCTGTCAAAAAAGACAAAGATGGAAACAACCTGCACCACAATCAGCGGAATAAAAATCAGAAGCATCGTTCTGAAAAACAATGTCTTTGGCAAAAACTTTAACTTCAAATACCGTAAAGCATTTTCAACTTTTTCCGGAAATACCAAACGCATTTATCTTCTCCTCCTCCAATCCTGCGCCTTATTCGGGCAGCAGCATATAACCTTTGCCGCGGACGGTTTGCAAATACCGCGGATTTTTTGAATCTTTCTCAATTTTTTTACGCAGTCGGGTAATCTGAACGTCGATAGAGCGCGGACTTTGGCCGGCACCCAAGATTTCCGCCAGTTTTTCCCGGGTAAAAATCTGTCCGGACTTCTGCCCCAGAATGCTCAGCATCGACTGTTCCAGCGGCGTAATGTGAATAATCTGCCCCTGTTTGCCGACCAGCTCTTTTTTGACCATATCATAAACGCACAAGCCCAAATTCAGCTTTTCAACATTTTCTTTGTTCTCAACCGGTGCGCGGCGCAAAATGCTTTTTATGCGCAAGACCAGTTCCTGAGGCTCAAAAGGCTTGGCCAGATAATCGTCCGCCCCCTGCTCCAGACCGGCAATGCGGTCTGCCGTCTCGCCCATTGCCGTCAGCATAATGACGGGGATATTACTCTCCTGCCGCAAAGACGACAAAAACTCCAGCCCGCTTTCGTTCGGCATCATAATATCGACAATCAGAAGATCAAACTTATAATATCCGAGCTGGAGGCGGGCTTCCTCGGCATCTTTGGCGGTTGAAACATAAAAGCTGCTATCACGCAGAAAGCGCTGCAACAGCGAGCGCAATCTTTTATCGTCGTCAACGACCAGTATGTGAGCTTTTACATTTTCCATATTCGTTACGGGCAGTCCCCTGGTTTATTTTTATTTTTTGTTTTTGGCTTTGGCCGCGGGCTTTTTGGCTTTGGCCGCTTTTTTGGCCGGAGATTTTTTGACGCCGGTCTTTTTGGCAGCGCTCCGGGCAGCCGGTGTTTTAGCGGCGGTTTTCGGCGTTTCGGCCTTTTTTACGGCAGCGGGTTTTGTTTTTTCGCGCGCTTCTTTACGGACATAATCCATGCCCTTTTCATAATACTGATAACCGGTAATAAAAGTCAGGACGCCGGCAATCCAGAGCAAAATTTCGCCCGGCAGGCGGAACCAGCCGCCAATCAGAATCAGGGACAAAGCCGTCATTTGAAATCCGGTCTTCCATTTGGCCAGACGCGTTACCGGCATTCCGACTTTGACTTCGGCCAAAAACTCACGCAGGCCGGAGACCAAAACCTCGCGGCAGAGGATAATGACAACGGGGATATAGCTGATTTCATCAACCAGGCCGTTGGCGACGATAATAAGCAGAGCCGAAACAACCAGCAGCTTGTCGGCAATCGGGTCAAACATCCGGCCGAAAGCAGACGTTTCGTTGCGGGAACGTGCCAAATATCCGTCAAAATAATCGGTGATTGAGGCAATGATAAACAAGATTGCCGCAAACAGCGACCAGACATAAGTGTTAATATAAATGGAAAGGAAGATAACCGGAATAACGACAATCCGGGATATCGTCAGAATATTGGGCAAATTATACACGTTTTTTTCCTCTACAATTAAAAAAAAATAACCGTTTAGCGATATAGTAAAGCAGTTTTTTTAATTGTGGAAGTAATTATATATTTTTTCCGCCGTTTTTTTGCTTATCCCGTTTACTTTTAACAAATCCTTGATGCCGGCCTGCGAAATTTCTTCCGCCGAACCAAAATAATTGAGCAGGTCGCGCTTGCGGGTCTGTCCGACTCCTTCAATCTCGTCCAGTCTTGACTTATACATTGATTTTGCGCGTTTTTTGCGGTGTGTTCCAATGGCAAAACGGTGCGCCTCATCACGCAAATTCTGCATATAAAAAGCCAGCGGCGAGCGGTACGGCAAAGCAAAGCTTTCACGCCCGAGCATATGGTAAAATTCTTTGCCGGCGTTGCGATCCGGCCCTTTGGAAATGGCAATAATCGCAATCTCGCTCAAGTCATAATCTTTTAATATCTCATGCACGGCATGCAGCTGCCCCAGTCCGCCGTCCAGCAGAATCACATCCGGGCGGTTGGCGTCCGTCATTTTGGCAAAGCGGCGCGACAAGACTTCTTTCATCATCCCGAAATCGTCCTGCCGGACTTCTTCATTTTTGATATTAAACGTGCGGTACTGCTTTTTATCGAAACCGTCCGGCGTGGCTACGACCATTGCGCCGATGGCATAGCTCCCCTGATTGTGCGAGTTGTCATAAATTTCAATCCGGCGGGGAATCCGTTTTAAGCCGAAAACTTCCTGCAATTCTTTTAAATTATTCATCACCGACATTTCCATGGCAACTTTGCGTTCCAACGACGCCATGGCGTTTTCGGCAACCATTCTGATAATTTTGGCCTTATTGCCTTTTTCGTAAGTATTAATCCGGGTTTCAAGAGCGCTTTCAAGAAAGTCGTGATTTTCCAGTTTGTGCGAAACGACGATTTCTTCCGCCGGAATATGAGTGGTATAAAAGCTCCCCAGAAAAGCTTCCAGGATTTCCGAATCCGACGCATCCTCCCCCTGGCGCGGGAAAAAAGGCACATTGCCGCAGTTCTGTCCGCCGCGGATAAAAAAGACCTGAATGCAGATTAAGCCGTTTTTGCGGGCAACGGCCACAAAGTCCGCCGAACGGATGTCGGCATATTCCACCAGATTGCCCTTTTGAACATTGGTCAGCGCCCGAATGCGGTCACGCAGAACCATAGCGGTTTCAAAATCTTCGCGCTCACTGGCCTCATGCATTTTCTGCGACAGTTCTTCTTGGATTTTGGTGCTGCGCCCTTCCAAAAAGGCTATTGCCGAATTGACCAGTTTTTTATATTCTTCCTGCGATATTTTGCCGCAACACGGCGCCGAACATCTTTTTATCTGATACATCAGGCACGGGCGCGTGCGGGTGCGAAAAACATTGTCGGTGCAGGAGCGGAGCAGAAATGCCTTTTGCAAAATGTCGACAACATTGTTTACGGCCAGCGCACTGGCAAAAGGCCCGAAATATTTGTTGCCGTCGTTTCTTTTGCCGCGGTATTTGCGCAGGCAGGGGTATTCCGCCCCGATGTCTATCATCAGGTGGGGAAAGGTTTTGTCATCTTTCAGCAGGATATTGTATTTCGGTTCGAGCTCTTTTATCAGCTCGTTTTCCAAAAGGAGTGCCTTGGCCTCGTTTTCAACAATAATAAACTCCATTTTGCGGATTTCGGAAACCATCCGCTGCAGACGCACCGGGAGTTTGGTGATGTGCGAATAAGCGACAATCCTTTTTTTGATGTTTTTGGCTTTGCCGACGTAAAGGACTTTTTCATTTTCGCCGATCATCCGGTAGACACCGGGCTTGTCGGGGGCGATTTTGATGTTTTGAGTCAGAACGGCAAGGCCTTTTTTTATATCCGCCAAGATTGTTTTTCCTTTATATTCTGTTCATATTCTTATTATATTTAATTCTTTTTTATCCGGTGCGCAAGTGAATTTCTGCCGGCGGAAAAACAAAGCCTCCCCGTTTTGGCATTGCGGAAAGGCCAAAAGAATCCCCTCAAATCAGTCCCATTTTCTGGGCGATGATTACGGCCTGAGTCCGGTTGGTGGCGCCGACCGCCCGCAGCAACGCATTGATATGCAGTTTGACGGTGGCCTCCGAAACGCCCATCTCATAAGCAATCTGCTTGTTTGACAATCCCTGCGCCACCAGTTCCAGAACCTGAGACTGGCGATTGGTCAGCTTTTTGCCATTGGCGAAAGTACTGCCGTTTTTGGACATTGTGCCGGTGGACGCCCCAGACTCTATCACCGACGGAGGGAGATAGGTTCCGCCGTCCAAAATCAGTTTCAGCGCCCCGGTAATCACTTTGGTTTCCGAGCGTTTGGGAATATATCCGCATACGCCGTATTCCAAAGACTTGCGGATATTGCGGTTGTCTTCGGATGCCGACATAATCACAAAACGGGCGTCAGACGATTTTTCCTTAATGTCTTTTATCGCCTCTTCCCAGTTCATATCCGGCATATCCAAATCCATAATCACCAGATCCAGTTTCTTTTCGTCACCGGCAATTTTCAGCGCCTGCGAAAAATTTCCGGCCTGAAAGATAACGGCTTTCGGGTCTATCTGCTCGAGATGGACGCTAAGCCCGTCTCTGAACAAGGCATGGTCGTCTGCAATAAGTACTTTCATCCTAATCTCCTGGTTCTTTTTTCAGCTCTTGGTTGAATATATATAATTTTTCACAGCACAGAACGCAGTCAAGTCTATACTAATTTTAGGACTTATATATATTTAAAATTTCTAATTTAAAGGTAGTACAATATATTCAATACCGGCCTCATCAAACATCTGCTTGGAATAAGATAGTTTGTCTCGCCAGGTATTTGTAGGGGTAGACGAATTTATTTCCATTTCGTTAGTTACAACAACTTTTATGCCCGACTGGATGATTGCCCGGGCACAATCAGTGCAAGGCGGATGCGTGGCATACATTACGCAGCCTTTCAGCGATGTGCCGGTCAGGCAGGCATTGTAAATGGCATTTCTTTCGGCGTGTTCAAAAAAGTCATATTTCGTCGGACGTTCCATCCGTTCCGGTTTGTTATCGTCCACGCCTCTCACCAGTCCGTTATAGCCGGTTGCCCGAATCTCGCGATCCGGCCCGACGACAATCGCACCGGTTTTGGTGGAAGGGTCTTTTGACCAGGTGGCGACCAAACGCGCGACTTCCATAAAACGCTTATGCCATTTTTCTGAAAACATTGTTAATTCTCCGTTGTGGAATACAACTTTAGTTGTAATATGTTTTTTGCTAACAGACAACACTTATTTTTCGGCAGCTGTGTTCAAATTTTTCTTTCCCTGCCGGACTATTTCCTTTCTTACGTCATTGCCGGGCTATTTCTTTTCTTTCGTCATTGCCGGGCTATTTCTTTTCTTTCGTCATTGCCGGGCTTGACCCGGCAATCCACAGGCGGCGGCCTGAGCGATTAGTTTATATGGTGCCCCGTGACCCGCGATGCTCCGGCGGGGTTTGTGAATGACATAAAAACACCGTCATTGCCGGGCTTGACCCGGC